>NZ_CAKAKL010000005.1:0-300000 GCF_916619195.1 Inquilinus sp. Marseille-Q2685 | reverse complement strand
TCGGCGGCACCGCGGCCGGCGACACCCTGGTCTCGATCGAGGCGGTCGTGGGCTCCGCCTATGGCGACACCCTGATCGGCAACAGCGATGCCAATATCCTCGACGGCGGCGGCGGCCGCGATATCCTCCGCGGCGGCGGCGGGAACGACGTCCTCGACGGCGGGTCTCTGGAGGACACCCTCGACGGCGGCGCCGGGGACGATGTTCTCGCTGGCGGGAGCGGGAGCAACACCCTGGACGGCGGGGACGGCCACGATCGTGTCTCGTATGATGGTCTGTTCGGCTCCACGATGGTGAACCTGGCCACCGGCACCGCCAGCAGCGATCGTGGCGCCGATACCCTGATCTCGATCGAGTCCGTCACCGGCGGGTATGACGACGACACCCTGATCGGCAACGCCGCCGCCAACACCCTGGCCGGGGGCGGGGGAGCGGATGTGCTGACCGGCGGGGGCGGCGCGGACCGCTTCGTCTCCTCCATGGCGTGGCAAGGCACGGACCAGATCACCGATTTCAGCCACGCCCAGGGAGACCGGATCGACCTGTCGGCGATCGACGCCGACGGCAACGGCTTGGACGGCGACGACAGCTTCACCTTCATCGGCACCGCCGTATTTACGGGCGTCGCCGGCCAGGTGCGCTATGCCGTCTCCGGCGGCGATGCCGTGATCGCCGGCGACATCAACGGCGACGGTGTCTCCGACCTCGAGATCGTGCTCAGCAACGTCGGCAGCCTCCAGGAATCCGACTTCGTGCTGTAACGCCGGGCGCTCTTCGGGAGCTGTCGGCACGGTTGCACCCTATCGATCGAAGGGATGTCCCGCGGCAACCCGCCCGCGGGGGCATCTGCTTCTCCAGGAGAAAAGCATGCCTGATTTCGACGGCACCGAGGACGGCGACATCATCCGCGGCTCGCAGGAAGCGGACCGCATCCGCGGCCTCGGCGGCAACGATGTCCTCAACGGCCTCGGCGGGGCCGACATCCTCGACGGCGGGGACGGCCTGCAGCGGCAACGCCACCGGCGACACCCTGGTCTCGATCGAGGGGGTCGCCGGCTCGCGCTATGCCGACACCCTGATCGGCAGCAGCACCGCCAATATCCTCAATGGCGGTGACGGAGACGATGTCCTGCGCGGGGGCGGTGGCAGGGACACCCTGACTGGCGAGGGCGATGCCGATCGCTTTGTCTTCACCACCACCGGCGACAGCGCGACGGGATCCGCCAACGCCGACCGGATCACCGATTTCAGCCACGCCCAGGGCGACAGGATCGACCTGTCGCTGATCGACGCCAACACCGGCGCCGCCGGAAACCAGGCCTTCAGCTTCATCGGCACCGAAGCCTATACCGGCGTCGCCGGCCAGCTGCGCTACGTCGTCTCCAACGGCGACGCGGTGATCGCCGGCGATACCGACGGCGACAAGGTTTCCGACTTCAACATCGTGCTCGACAACATCGGCAGCCTGCAGGTCTCCGACTTCGTCCTGTAACGCCGACAGGCCCGGTGCCGGCCTCGCCGGCACCGGATTTCACAGCGGCGTGAGCGATGTTCAAGACTGCTGACTGCGCTTCGTAGCGGAGCCGGCTTCCCGGCACCGTGTATCATCGCGATGGGAAGCGATTCTCGGAACTGCTGCTGACGGGAACCGGAGCGAGTCCCGGTTCGCGTCTCCTGATGGTGTGCCACAGGGGGAGAGAAGCATGGCGAATCGGATCGACGGAACTCTCGATGACGACATCCTGCATGGTACGGATCAGGCCGACGAGATCCATGGCTATGCCGGCGACGACACGCTGCAGGGCAAAGCCCACGACGATCGGCTGATCGGCGGCGCCGGGGCGGACACCCTCGACGGCGGAGCCGGCTTCGACACCGTCAGCTACGCCGACAGCATCAAGGCCGTGACGGTGAATCTGGCCAGCGGTCGCGGCACCGCCGGAACCGCATTCGGCGATCGCCTGATCTCGATCGAGGCGGTCGAGGGCTCCGCCTATGCCGACATCCTGCTCGGCAGCACCGCCGCCGACACACTGCGCGGCGGCGCCGGGGCCGACACCCTCGACGGCGGTGAAGGCTTCGACACCGTCAGCTACGCCGACAGCATCAAGGGCGTGACGGTGAATCTGGCCAGCGGTCGCGGCACCGCCGGGACCGCATTCGGCGACCGCCTGATCTCGATCGAGGCGGTCAGAGGCTCCGCCTATGCCGACATCCTGCTCGGCAGCGCTGCCGACAACGTCCTGGACGGCGATGATGGCGATGACGTCCTCGAAGGCTATGGGGGAGGCGATACCCTCGGAGGCGGCAGAGGGAACGACATACTCATCGCCGGCAGCGGCGGCGACTTGCTCGCCGGTGGCGACGGGAATGACACCCTCGTCGACTTCGACAGCAGCGGCGGGAACGACTCCCTCATCGGCGACGACGGCTTCGACACCGTCAGCTACGCCAACAGCACCGAGGGCGTGACGGTGGACCTGACCACCGGTCACGGCCGGGGCGGGGCGGCCCATTGGGACAGTCTGCTCGATATCGAAGCGGTCGAGGGCTCCGCCTACAGCGACGCCTTGATCGGCAAAAGCGACGCCAACACCCTGCGCGGGAACGACGGCAACGATGTCCTCCGCGGCGAAGCTGGGGCGGACATCCTCGACGGCGGCGGCGGCTTCGACACCGTCGGCTACACCGAGAGCAACGCGGGCGTGACGGTGAATCTGGCCACCGGCATCGTCAGCGGCGGCGACGCCACCGGCGACACCCTGGTCTCCATCGAAGGCATCAACGGCTCGGCCTACGCCGACACCCTGATCGGCAACAGCGGTGACAATGTACTGCAGGGCAGCGCCGGGGCAGACACCCTCGACGGCGGCAACGGCGTCGACACCGCCAGCTACGCCGACAGCACCAAGGGCGTGACGGTGAACCTGGCCACCGGCATTGCCAGCGGCGGCACCGCCACCGGCGACACCCTGGTTTCCATTGAGGGCGTCAACGGCTCGGCCTACGACGACACCCTGATCGGCAGCGCCGCCGCCGATATCCTGGCCGGCGGCTGGAGAAAGGATGTTCTGACCGGCGGAGGCGGCGCCGATCGCTTCGTCTTCACCGATGCGCGCGACAGCTCGTGGGACCGGACCTACACCGACCGGATCACCGATTTCAGCCGCGCCCAGGGGGACAAGATCGACCTGTCGACGATCGACGCCAATGGCGACGGAGCCGGCAACGGCAGCTTCACCTTCATCGGCACCGCCGCCTACACCGGGGTCGCCGGCCAACTGCGTTATGCCGTCTCCGGCACCGATGTGGTCATCGGCGGCGACATCGATGGCGACGGCGTCTTCTCCGACTTCAACATCGTGCTGAGCCACGTCGGCAGCCTGCAGGAAGCCGACTTCGTGCTGTAGCTCCATCGATCGAGGGGGCGTTCACGAGGACAGCCGTTCCCGCGGACGCCCGCCTCCCAACCGCCCAAGGAGGAGACCATGCCTGACTTCGACGGAACCGATGGCGACGACATCATCCGGGGCTCACAGGAAGACGACCGCATCCGCGGTCTCGGCGGAAACGATACCCTCAACGGCCTCGGCGGGGCCGACATCCTCGATGGCGGGGACGGCAGCGACATCGTCTCCTACTTCGACAGCGCCGCGGGCGTGAGGGTGAACCTGGCCACCGGCACCGGCAGCGGCGGCACCGCCACCGGCGACACCCTGGTCTCGATCGAACGGGTCCACGGCTCCGCCCATGCCGACACTCTGATCGGCTGACCGGCGGAGGCGGTGCCGACCGCTTCGTCTTCGCCGCCGTCGGCGACAGCGCAGCGGGGGAGGCCAATGCCGACCGGATCACCGATTTCAGCTCCGTCCAGGGCGACCAGATCGACCTGTCGCCGATCGACGCCGACGGCAGCGGCGCCGGCAGCTTCACCTTCATCGGCACCGCGGCCTATACCGGCGTCGCCGGCCAGCTGCGCTACGACGTCATCGGCAGCGACGCCGTGATCGGCGGCGACACCGACGGCGACGGCATTTCCGACTTCAACATCGTGCTGAGCAACGTGAGCAGCCTGCAGGCCTCCGATTTCGTCTTGTAACGGAACCGACCCGGTGCCGGCCGCACGACATCGGCTAGAGTTGCAGATGAACGCAATTATCGAAACTGCTACGGACTGGAGCGGGTCGAACACCAGCCCCGCCTCCAACTGCGGTGCCACAGGGGGACAGAGGCATGGCGCGTATTGACGGAACCTCCGGCGACGACGTCCTTCCCGGGACGGCTCAGGCCGACGAGATTTATGGCTACGCCGGCGACGACACTCTCCAAGGCGAAGCCGGCGACGATCAGCTGATCGGCGGCGCCGGGGCGGACGTCCTCGACGGCGGTGAAGGCTTCGACACCATCAGCTACGGCGACAGCGCTCAAGGCGTGAGGGTCAATCTCGCCACGGGTGTCGTTTCCGGCGGCGATGCCGAAGGCGACACCATTGCCGATATCGAACATGTTCGCGGTTCGGCCCGCGCCGACACGCTGGTCGGCAGCGCCGGAGACAATATGCTGCGCGGCGGCAACGGGGATGATTGGCTGGTCGGCGGCGCCGGAGCCGATACCCTCGACGGCGGATTCGGCTGGTCCGACATCGCCAGCTATTCCGGCAGCAACGCCGGCGTGACCGTGAACCTCGCCCTTGGCACCGGCTCGGGCGGCGATGCCGAGGGCGACAGCATCGCCGACGACATCGAAGACGCCTCGGGTTCGGCCTATGCCGACACTCTCACCGGCAACGCCGAGGACAACTTCCTGTCTGGCGGTGCCGGCAACGACGTGATTCGCGGCGAAGCCGGCGACGACGTCCTGGAAGGTGGGGCCGGGGCGGACACCCTTTCGGGCGGCGACGGCATCGACCTCGTCGGCTACGGACACAGCAGCGCCGGCGTCACCGTGACCATCGGCGGCATCGCCGCCGGCGGCGATGCCCAGGGCGACAGCATCGCCGACGACATCGAAGACGTCTCGGGTTCCGTCTATGCCGATACGCTCACGGGCAGCGCGGGAGACAACACCCTGAATGGCAACAGCGGCAACGACATCCTTCGCGGCGGCGCCGGGGCGGACATTCTCTCCGGCGGCAGCGGCACCGATCTCGTCAGCTACTCGGACAGCACGAAGGGCGCGACGGTAAACCTCGCTGCCGGCGCTGGCAGCGGCGGCACCGCGCATGGTGACCGCCTGTACTCGATCGAGACCGTCATCGGCTCGGCCCATGCCGACACCCTGATCGGCAGCGAGCTCGACGACACCCTCATCGGCGGCGCCGGAGACGACCGGATCACCGGAGGAAAGGGCGACGACGACACGCTGACGGGTGGCGTCGGCAACGACATCTTCGTCTACGACGCGCGCGAGTTCGGCGAGGACACCGTCACCGACTTCGACGCCGGCGACAAGATCGACCTGTCGGCCCTGCACATCGCCGACTTCGACACGCTGAAACACTTCATGGAGCAGGACGGCAGCGACGTCGTCATCACCTTCGGCTACGGCATGTGGGAGACTTTTCCCCCGGATCCGCCCTGGCCCAACAACGAGCTCATCCGTCTCGAGAACGTCTCGCTGGATAGCCTGAGTGCCGACGACTTCATCTTCGACACCTCGACCACTCCCAGCGGCATCAACGGCACCGACCTCTATGATGTCCTGTTCGGCAACAACGGCAACAATACATTCTACAATGGTGATGTAATATACGCCGGCGGTGGCGATGATTATGTTCAGAACAGCCCCAGATTTCTCGACGGGGGTGCGGGGATCGATACCGTTGCCCTGGGCAACGATTTTGTCCACTTGGGCTCCTCGGCGGATCTGCAGTCCGGCCAATACGTCAATGTCGAGAACGTCACCGGCACGTATTACGACGACATTATTCGCGGAGATGGTGGCGCCAACGTGCTTCGAGGCTTGGACGACAACGACGTTCTCACCGGCCGCGGCGGGGCCGACACCCTCGACGGCGGCGCCGGCTCCGATACCGCCAGCTATTCCGACAGCACCAAGGGCGTGACCGTGGACCTGGCCGCCGGCACTGGCAGCGGCGGCACCGCGCAGGGCGACACCCTGGTCTCGATCGAGGCCGTCAACGGCTCCGCCTATGCCGACACCCTGATCGGCAGTGGCGGCGCCAACACCCTGCGCGGCAGCGTCGGCGACGATGTGCTCCGCGGCGGCGCCGGGGCCGACACCCTCGATGGCGGCGCCGGCTTCGACCTCGTCAGCTATTTCGACAGCACCAAGGGCGTGACGGTCAACCTCGCCGCCGGCACCGGCAGCGGCGGCACCGCCCCCGGCGACCCCCTGGTCTCGATCGAGGCCGTCAACGGATCTGCCCATGCCGACACCCTGATCGGCAGCAGCGCCGCCAACACCCTGCGCGGCGCGGCCGGAAAGGACCTGCTGACCGGCGGCGCCGGCGCCGACCGCTTCGCCTTCACCGGCGGAGACAGCGCGGCGGGCCGGATCAATGCCGACCGGATCACCGATTTCAGCCACGCCCAGGGCGACCGCATCGACCTGTCGGCAATCAATGCCAATGGCGGCGGCGCCGGCAACGGCAGCTTCGCCTTCATCGGCACCGGCGCCTATACCGGCGTCGCCGGGCAGCTGCGATACGCCCTCTCGGGCACCGACGCGGTCATCGGCGGCGACGTCGACGGCGACGGCGTCTCCGACTTCAACATCGTGCTCAGCAACGTCGGCAGCCTTCAAGCCTCCGACTTCGTGCTGTAGCCGGCGGACAGTAGAAGGGCCGGCTCTCGCCGGCCCTTCTCCGCCGGATGCTACTTGCCCATCGCCTTGTCCCAGGCGGCGTGGGTCCAGGCCGCGTCGCCCGGGTCCTTGGTGATCACCGGGTCGCTCTTGCTGGACAGCAGCACCTGCACGGTGCGCTTGTACGCCTCGGGGTCCAGCCAGCCGATCTTGTCGTCCGACACGGTGATCAGCTTGGCGATGTTCTCGGCCATGCGGGTCTGCACCTCGTCGGTGGTGGCGCCCGACGCGTCGGCCTCGGCCACGATCTTGCCGGCCTCGTCCGGATGCGCCTTGGCATAGGCCCAGCCCTTGGCCGAGGCCTTGATGAAGCGGCCCAGCCGGTCGACATAGGCCGGGTCCTTCAGCTTGGAGTCGAGCGCGTAGAGCCCGTCCTCCAGCGTCGCCACGCCCTGGTCCTCGTAGTAGAAGGTGATCAGGTCGCTCTCCGGCACGCCGGCGTCGATCACCTGCCAGTACTCGTTGTAGATCATGGTCGAGATGCAGGCCGCCTGGTTCTGCAGCAGCGGGTCGACGTTGAAGCCCTGGCGCAGCACCTTGACGTCCGGGTTCGAGCCCGAGGTCGACAGGCCCAGCTTGCCCATCCAGGACAGGAACGGATACTCGTTGCCGGCGAACCAGACGCCGAGGGTCTTGCCCTTGAAATCGGCCGGCGAGGTGACGCCGCTGTCCTTCTTGCAGGTCAGCATCATGCCGGAGCGGTTGAAGATCTGCGCCACGTTCACCAGCGGCACGCCCTTCTCGCGCGCCGCCAGCGCCGCCGGCATCCATTCGACGATGACGTCGGCACCGCCCGCCGCGATCACCTGCGGCGGGGCGATGTCCGGCCCGCCGGGCTTGATCGTGACGTCCAGCCCCTCATCGGTGTAGTAGCCCTTCTCGGCGGCGACGTAGTAGCCGCCGAACTGCGCCTGGGTGACCCATTTCAGCTGGATGGTGAAGGGGTCCGCCGCCTGCGCCGGGCCGAAGCCCAGCGCCGCTGCGATCGCGGCCAGTCCCAGAATGGTTTTTTTCATGTGAAGCCTCTCCCGTTCGTTCGATGCCCTGTCAGTGCGTCGTGCCCCGCATCGAAGGGTGCCAGAAGGTCGTCGCCCGCTCCACCAGGGCAAGCAGCCCGTAGGAGGCGGAGCCGGCGACGGCCGCGACCAGGATGGTGGCCCAGACCATGTCGACATTCAGCCGCGCCACCTCGGTCGAGATGCGGAAGCCCATGCCGTAGATCGGGGTGCCGAAGAACTCCGCCACGATGGCGCCGATCAGGGCCAGCGTGGCGTTCAGCTTCAGCGCGTTGAAGATGAAGGGCAGCGCCCCCGGCAGCCGCAGCTTCAGCAGGGTCTGCCGATAGCTGGCGGCGTAGGACCGCATCAGGTCGCGCTCCATCGCCCCCGCGGCCTCCAGCCCGGCCAGCGCGTTCACCAGCATCGGGAAGAAGGTCATGACCACGACCACGGCGGCCTTGGAGTGCCAGTCGAAGCCGAACCACATGATCATGACCGGGGCGATGCCGACGATCGGCATGGCCGAGACGGCGGAGCCGAGCGGCAGCAGCCCGCGCTGCAGGAAGGGCGACCGGTCGATCGCCACCGCGGTCAGGAAGCCGGCGCCGGAGCCGATCAGGAAGCCCGGGATGGCCGAGCGGATGAAGGTCTGGACGAAATCGACCCACAGCGTGTCGGTGCTGGCGGCGAAGCGCGCCGCGATCTGCGACGGCGCCGGCAGCAGGATCTGCGGCACCTGGAATCCCGTGACCAGCACCTGCCACAGCCACAGCAGCACGGCGCCGAACAGGACCGGCACGGCGATGCCGGCGGCACGGCCGGGGACCGGCGACAGCCCGCGCAGCGCCGCCCAGGCGGCCGCCACGGCCGCGACGATCGGCAGGGCGATCCAGGCGGTGCCGGCGGCGAACACGCCGCCCGCATCGATCCACCGCAGCACGAAGCCCGCGAGGACCACCGCCAGGAGCAGCCAGCCCAGGCTGCGCAGCACCCGCGCGTTCATCCTCGCCCTCCGCGGCTGGCGATCACGGCGCGCTCGGCCAGGGTGACGGCGAAGACGCAGAGCAGCGCCAGCAGCGCCGCCATCACCAGCGCCGACCACAGCTGGATCATCTGGCCGAAATAGGAACCCGTGAGGAGCCGGGCGCCGATGCCGGCCTGGGCGCCGGTCGGCAGCTCGCCGACGATGGCGCCGACCAGGGCCAGCGAGATGCCGATCTTCAGGCTGGGGAACAGGAACGGCACCGCGGCCGGCCAGCGCAGCTTCCAGAACACCTGGGCGCCGCTGGCGGAATAAGTGCGCAGCAGGTCGAGCTGCAGCGGGTCGGGCGAGCGCAGGCCCTTGACCATGCCGATGGTGACCGGGAAGAAGCTGAGATAGGCGGAGATGATCGATTTCGGGATCACGCCGGTGAGGCCGAGATTGCCGAGCACGACCACGATCATCGGCGCGATCGCCAGGATCGGCACGGTCTGGCTGGCGATCACCCAGGGCATCAGCGACCGGTCGAGCGTCGGCACATGGACGATGCCGATGGCGAGCCCGATGCCGAGCAGCGTGCCCAGCACGAAGCCGAGCAGGGTCGAGCTCATCGTCACCCAGGCATGGTAGACGAGGCTGCGGTTGCTGGTGACCGGCCGGCCGACGGTGTTGGTCCAGAGATCGGCCGCCACCTGGTCCGGCGTCGGCAGCAGCGGCCGGTCCAGCTTCCAGACCGCCTCGAAGAACTGCGCGGTGGTCCAGTCCGGCCCGGCGCGGTTCAGCCGCTCCACCGCCGCCGGCGCGTTCAGCCAGAAGGAGGCGAGATACCAGACCACCAGCAGCACGCCGAGCACCGTGGCCAACGGCAACGCCCGCCCGCCCTTCAGCCGCGCCCAGACGTTCGGGCGCGCCGAGAGGGAGTCGGCGAGGGCGGTCATGCTGACCTCAGGAGGACGCACAACCACAATCCCCCTCCCCTTGCGGGAGGGTAGGAGGGGCTGTCGATCGAAGAGGGCCGGCGTCGGGCCGCCCAAAATCGGATCATCGCTGATCGGCGATTGACGATCGCTCCTGCGGCGCCACCCCTCCCTAGCCCCTCCCGCGAGGGGGGGGAGAGTGAATGATGACCGCCGCTCGCGATGCGCAACCGCACCCTCGGCCTCATTCGTAGGAATGCCCGGCCCGCAGGCCCTCGCGGACCTGCTGGGCGATGGCGAGGAATTCCGGGGTCTCGCGGATGTCGAGGTCGCGCCGGCGCGGCAGGTCGCTGTCGATCACGTCGAGGATCCGGCCCGGCCGCGGCGACATCACCACGATCTTGGAGGACAGGAACACCGCCTCCGGGATCGAATGGGTGACGAAGATGACCGTCAGGTTCGTCCGGTTCCACAGGTCCAGCAGATGGACGTTGAGGTTGTCGCGCGTGATCTCGTCGAGCGCGCCGAAGGGCTCGTCCATCAGCAGCAGCTTGGGCTGGAAGCCGAGGGCACGGGCGATCGACACGCGCTGCTGCATGCCGCCCGAGAGCTGCCAGGGAAACTTCTTCTCGAACTGGCCCAGCCCGACGGTGCCGAGCGCCGCCCGCGCCCGCTCCTGCCGCTCCGCCGCCGGCACGCCCATGATCTCGAGCGGCAGCTCGACATTGCGGCGGACATTGCGCCAGGGGTAGAGGGCCGGCGCCTGGAAGACGTAGCCATACGCGCGGGCCAGCCGCGCCTGTTCCGGCGACATGCCGTTCACCGTGACCGAGCCGGCGGTCGGCCGCACCAGGTCGGCCACCACCCGCATCAGCGTGGTCTTGCCGCAGCCGGACGGGCCGATCAGCGACACGAACTCGCCTTCGCCGATGGTCAGGTCGACATCCTGCAGCGCCACCACCGGCGCGTCGGCGGTCTGGAAGGTCAGGCCGAGGCGCCGGGCCTCGACCACCGGCGGCGCGGCGGAAGCCGTTTTCGGAAGCTGCTCGGGCCGGACCGCCGACACCGCCATGCCCTCAGCCCGCCTTTCCGGCCTGTTCGAGCGAGCGGTCGTAGTCGAGCACGGCGCGCAGCAGCACATTGGCCCCGGCGGCGGCGTGGTCGAACTCGATGCTCTCCTCCTCGTTGTGGCTGATGCCCTCGCGGCAGGGCACGAAGATCATCGCGGTCGGCGCCACCCGGGCGATATAGGCGGAATCGTGCCCGGGACCGGAGACGATGCGGCGATGGGAGAAGCCGTTCGCCCGCGCCGCCGCCTCGACCGCGTCGATGCAGGCCGGGTCGAACTTCACTGCCGGCGAATCCCAGATCGCCTCGACCTTGACCTCGAGCTTCAGCTCGGCCGCGATCCGGTCGATCGCCGCTCGCGCCTCGGTCTCCATCACCCCGATCTTCGCGTCATCGGGGTGGCGGTAGTCGATGGTGAAGAAGACCTCGCCCGGGATCACGTTGCGGCTGTTCGGCCGCACCTCGACCAGGCCGACCGTGGCGACCGCATCGGCCGTGGCGTCGCCGACCGCGATCACCGCCTCGATCATCCGGGCGGCGCCGCGCAGCGCGTCGCGGCGCAGCCGCATCGGGGTCGAGCCGGCATGGCTCTCGCGCCCGGTCACCGTCACCTCGTACCAGCGCATGCCCTGCACGCCGGTGACGACGCCGATCACCTTCTCCTCGGCCTCGAGGATCGGTCCCTGCTCGATATGCAGCTCGAAATGCGCGCCGAGCCTGCGCTGGCCGACCGGCTCCGGACCCTTGTAGCCGATCCGCTCCAGCTCCTCGCCGAAGCGATGGCCGTCGCGGTCCTCGCGGCTGTAGGCGTACTCCTTGGTGAACACCCCGGCGAAGACGCCGGAAGCCAGCATCGCCGGGGCGAAGCGGGAGCCCTCCTCATTGGTCCAGTTGATGACCTCGATCGGCGCGTTGGTCTCGTAGCCGGTGTCGTGCAGGGTGCGCAGCAGCTCGAGGCCTGAGAGGACCCCGAGGATGCCGTCGAACTTGCCGCCCGTCGGCTGGGTGTCGAGATGGCTGCCGACGCAGATCGGCGGCAGCGAGTTGTCCCGGCCCGGCCGGCGGGCGAACATGTTGCCGACCTCGTCGACGGTGACGGTGCAGCCGACCGCCTCGCACTGCCGCCGGAACCAGTCCCGCACCTGCTTGTCCAGGTCGGTCAGGGTCAGGCGCTTGACCCCGCCCTTCGGGGTCCTGCCGAACTCGGCGGTCTCCATGATCGCGTCCCAGAGGCGCTGCGGATCGATCTGGATGTTCTGCTGCATCGTCACACGTCCTTGAGGTCACATCCGGGCCCGATCTCCCGATCAGGCCGGCCTGCGGATGAAATCGGCCTCGATGGTGGAGGCCGGCTGGCCCGCCACCTCACGGGTATAGGCCAGCTTCAGATGGGAGCCGTCGACCAGGGTGCGGCGGTAGAGCTGGCGCTCGACCTTGCCTTCCTGGGTGGTGCCGACGACCTCGACCGTCAGGGTCGGGCCGGACAGGCTGGCGGTGGCATAGGCGCGGTCGGCCGGGACCGTGGCGGTCCAGAAGTTCGGCCGGGTCGAGGGCTGGAAGGACAGCTCCCGCTCGCGGAACTCCAGCCCGTCGCCGGGCTGGCCGGCCTGGACGTTGCGCCAGAACAGCCGGAAGCCGCCGTCGCTCCGTGGCTCCACGATCACCGCCGAGGCGCGCTGCACCTCCTCCTGGCTGGCGCCGATCCAGGAGCCTGCGAAATCGTCGAGCTTGGCTTCCGCCACGGGTCCGGATGCCGGCTCCTTGCTGCCGGCACATCCGGCGAGCGCCGCGGCCATGATCCCCACCAGCACCGCGCGTCGCATGACAGCCATCATTCCCCTCGCTTCTTTTCGTATCGAATGATCGGAAGGGCGCCATCATGACCGATCGCTCCCGAGCCGACGATGCCAAATCGCATCAAAAGTCAGGGGTTATTCGGCGGCATCCTTGCGCATGGGGTTGTTGGGGTGGTGCTGCCAGTTCAGATAGGGCAGGCCGGTGTCGACCGCCTGCATGGTGATGCAGTTGTCGACCGGGCAGACATGCATGCACAGGTTGCAGCCGACGCACTCCGCCTCGTTGACCTCGTAGCGCCGCGCCCCCTCCGGCGTGCGCAGCTTGAAGATCGACTGGTGCGAGGTGTCCTCGCAGGCGATGTAGCACTTGCCGCACTGGATGCAGGCGTCCTGGTCGATATGGGCGATCGACTTGAAGTTGATGTTCAGATCCTGCCATTCGACGAAGTTCGGCACAGCCAGCCCCTGGAAGGCGCGGGTGGTCGCATAGCCCTTGCCGTCCATCCAGTTGGCCAGGCCGGACGCCATGTCCTCGACGATCTTGAAGCCGTGGGTCATCGCCGCGGTGCAGACCTGGACGTTGGTGGCGCCCAGCGCCATGAACTCCGCCGCGTCGCGCCAGGTCGAGACGCCGCCGATCGCCGAGATCGCCATGCCCCGGCATTCCGGGTCGCGCGCGATCTGCCCGACCATGCGCAGCGCGATCGGCTTCACCGCCGGGCCGCAATAGCCGCCATGGGTACCGAGGCCGTCGACCGTCGGCGTCGGCGCCATCAGGTCGAGGTCGATCGACACGATCGACTGGATGGTGTTGATCAGCGACACCGCGTCGGCGCCGCCGCGCTTCGCCGCCCGCGCCGGCCCCAGGATGTTGGTGATGTTCGGCGTCAGCTTGACGATCACCGGCATGCGCGAGTGCTGCTTGCACCAGCGGGTGACCATCTCGACATATTCCGGCACCTGGCCGACGGCGGAGCCCATGCCGCGTTCCGACATGCCGTGCGGGCAGCCGAAGTTCAGCTCGATGCCGTCGGCGCCGGTGTCCTCGACCAGCGGCAGGATCGCCTTCCAGCTCGCCTCCTCGCAGGGCACCATCAGCGACACGATCAGTGCCCGGTCCGGCCAGTCGCGCTTGACCTGCTTGATCTCGCGCAGGTTGAGCTCCAGCGGCCGGTCGGTGATCAGCTCGATGTTGTTGAGGCCGGCGACGCGGGTGCCGTTATAGCTGACGGCGCCGTAGCGGGAGGAGACGTTGACCACCGGCGGGTCCTCGCCCAGCGTCTTCCACACCACCCCGCCCCAGCCGGCGCGGAAGGCGCGGACGACGTTGTACTCCTTGTCCGTCGGCGGCGCCGAGGCCAGCCAGTACGGGTTCGGGGAGCGGATCCCCAGGAAGTCGTTGCTCAGATCGGCCATCGAAGCCTCCAAAAGATCCCGCGGCTCTGCGGCCGCTTTCCTGTCGTCCGACCGACGGCGCCGGCCGGGTCAAACCGTCAGCAGCGCCTCGATCTCGTCCGGCAGCCGGTCGCCCCGGAACGGGTTGCGCACGGTAACGCCGCCCAGCGTCACGCCGTCCGCCATGTCTTCGCTCAGCAGCGTGGTGCAGCCATGGCTGTCGGCGGTCGACAGCAGCATCGCATCCCAGTAGCCGAACCGCGCGGCGGCGGCTTCTCGCGCCGCCGTCATGGTGTTCGCCGTGGCCGGGGCCATGGTCGCGAACAGCTCCATCCAATCGGCGACCTGGGCTGCGGCATCGGCCGCCGGCAACAGGCGGCGGCGCTGCGAAGTGACATAGAACTCCCCCAACGCCTGGATCGCGAGAACGCAATCCGTCTGCGCGGCGCGCTCGACGATCTCCCTCGCCCGGCTGTGCTTATTGCCCTCGCCGCTGTCGATCGCATGGATCAGGATGTTGGTGTCCAGGGTGAACCGCCTATCGGTCATGCAGCGCATCCCGGTCGAAAGGCTCCGGCGATTCGCTGCGGTATCCATGAGCCATGCGCGCCCGCGTCCGCTCCAGCGCCGCCTGCTGCGACGGGGTCAGCACGCGCCGGCGCGACACCGGCACCACCCGGGCCACCGGCTCGCCGCGGCGGGTGATGACGAACTCCTGGCCGGATTCGACCGCGCGGATCATCTCGGCGAAGCCCTGATTGGCCTCGCGCAGGGTGATGGTGGTGCTGGATCCGTCGTTCATGGCGTTACTCCTCCGAATGCACTACCAATGTAGCACATTCAGCGCCGCAGCGCCCGGTCGATCGACAGCGCCGCCAGCTTGCCGTCCTGCACGGCGCTGACGGTCAGGTCCTGGCCCGGCACGCAGTCGCCGCCGGCCCAGACGCCGGACAGCGAGGTCTGCCGCTCCTCGTTCACCGCGATGCGGTTGCCGGCCATGTCCAGCGTCTCGGCCTCGTTCGCGAACGCGGAGGGCACGAGGTACTGGCCGATGGCGGTGAAGACCTGATCGGCCAGGATGGTGAAGCGGTCGCCGGTGCCGGTCAGGCGGCCCTGGGCGTCGAGCTGGGTGTGCTCGAACTCGACCTCCTTGACCGACGCGGCCTTGCCGTTGGCCGGCCAGCCCAGGATGCGGCGCGGCTGCGCCCAGTGCCGGACGGTGACGCCGTTGACCTGCGTCCAGTCCTGTTCCTTCCAGGTGGCGGACATCTGCTCGGCGCCGCGGCGGTAGACCAGCATCACCTCCTCCGCCCCCAGCCGCTTGGCCTGGGTGGCGGCGTCGATCGCGGTGTTGCCGCCGCCGATCACCACCACGCGGCGGCCGATCGGCACCGTCCGCTTGTCCGCGGCCTGGCGCAGACGGGCGATGAAGTCGACCGCGCTCTCCACCCCGGCCAGGGTCTCGCCGTCGCAGCCGAGCGCGTTGACCGCGTTGTGGCCGAGGCCGAGGAACACGGCGTCGTAATCGCGGCGCAGCTCGCCCAGGGACACGTCGCGGCCCAGCGCCATGCCGGTGCGGATCTCGATGCCGCCGATCTCGAGGATGTAGGCCAGCTCGGCCTGGGCGAAGCCGTCCGCCATCTTGTAGGCGGCGAGGCCGTATTCGTTCAGCCCGCCAGCCTTCTCTTTCGCCTCGAACACCACGACGTCGTGGCCCAGCACGGCGAGGCGGTGGGCGCAGGCGAGGCCGGCCGGGCCGGCGCCGACCACGGCGATACGCCGGCCGGTCGACGGCGCGCGGCTGAACAGCTGCTCGTTGCGCAGGAACACATGGTCGGTGGCATAGCGCTGCAGGGCGCTGATCGCCACCGGCTTCTCCTCCTGGTGGTTGCGGACGCAGGCGTCCTCGCACAGCTCCTCGACCGGGCAGACCCGGGCGCACATGCCGCCCATGATGTTGGCGGTCAGGATGGTCTGCGCCGCGCCCTTCACATTGTCGGTGGCGATGCCCTTGATGAAGGCCGGGATGTCGATGCCGGTCGGGCAGGCCTCGATGCAGGGCGCGTCGTAGCAGAAATAGCAGCGGCTGGCTTCGATCAGCGCGGTGCGCCGGTCGAGCGGCGGATGGATCTCCGCGAAGTCCTCGGCGATGCGCTCGGCGCCGAGGCGCCCGGCCGCGATGTCGGATCCCGTCGTCATTCCCCAGCCTCCGATGGCCGGTCCGACCGGCGCTCCGCCCGTCGACCTCGGCCGTCCTGTCATGGGCGCGCCCGGATTCTCCCGGTTCTCGCCGCGGCCCAGCCTCTCCTGACCGAAACGGTATCGAGAACCTGACCAAATGGTCAACTCTATTTTCAATTGAGAGTCACTATCATTCTCGGTTGTTGCGCGAAGCCGAATCGTGCTAGGAACGTTTCGGGAACGCGAAACAAGCGCACGGGAGACGGCGCATGGACCGACATGTCCGATGGGCCCCGGCCGACGGCATCGGCCTGGAGCATCTGCGGCTGCACCGCAGCGGCGCCTGGATCCAGGCCGACAGCGTGGTGATCGGTGGCGACGAGGGCGTCGAATGGGCGCTGAGCTACGCCATGGTGATGGATTCGGAATGGCGGGTGCGGTCGGTGGCGGTGACCGACCATGCCGGGGACCGTCGGCTGCGGCTTCTGGCCGATGGCGGCGGCGCCTGGACCACCGGCGACGGCACGCCGCTGCCGCAGCTGGACGGCTGCATCGATGTCGACCTGGTGGCGACGCCCTTCACCAACACGCTGCCGATCCGGCGGCTGGGGCTGCAGCCCGGCGAATCGGCCGAGATCCGGGTGGCGTATCTGGCGCTGCCGGACCTGGCGCCCTTCGCCGCGCCGCAGCGCTACACCGCGCTGGCGCTGCGGCGCTGGCGGTTCGAATCGCTGGACGGCAGCGGCTTCGCCGCCGAGATCAGCACCGACGCCAACGAGCTGGTGCTGGATTATCCGGGCCTGTACCGCCGGGTGGGGTGACGACGCCGCGGCGGCACCTCACCCCGAGTTCATCTCCGCGCCAGCCTCGTGCAACGCTCCGTCGCCTAGTTTCCGACGCTGCGGACGCATGCGTCGGACAGGGACATCCGGCTGCCCGGCCCTCAGCGTGGCCGGCGGCCGAGGAGGAACGGATGAAAGCGCAGATCCTGGCGGGGATCGCCGCGGCGGCCCTGCTCTGCGGCGTCGGCCCGGCGTTGGCGGACGATCCGCCGGCCCGGGTCGGGCGGCTGGCCGACATCTCCGGCGCGGTGTCGCTGCGCCTCGACCCGGCCCAGCCCTGGGCGGTGGCCGCCCGCAACCAGCCGGTGACCTCCGGCATGTCGCTGTGGACCGAGCCGCAGGCCCGGGCGGCGCTGGAGATCGGCCCGACCGAGCTGCATCTCGGCGACCAAGCCGAGCTGGACATCCGGCAGCTGGACGACAGCGCCTTTGCCGCCCAGCTGGGCCAGGGATCGGTCAACATCGACATCGCCGACCTGCAGGCGGGCGAGAGCTGGACGGTTGACACCCCGCGCGGCACGATCACGCTGGACCGGCCGGGCGAATACCGCATCGACGCCGGCACCACCCAGGACCCGACCCAGGTGGTGGTGTTCTCCGGCGAGGCGCAGATCGCCGGCGGGCCGGACGGGCCAGTCGACATCCAGGGCGGCGAGACCGGCGTGGTCGCCGGCGGCAGCGATCCGTTCAGCTACACGCTGGCGCAATCGGCCGACCGCAGCCCGCTGGACGACTGGGCCGACGGCCGGATCCGGGCGGCGGACACGGCGCCGCGCTACGTCTCGCGCGCCATGACCGGCTGGCAGGACCTGGCCGCCGCCGGCACTTGGCGCGAGACGCCGGGCACCGGCGCGATCTGGTATCCGACTGACGTCCCGTCCGGCTGGGTGCCCTACCGCTATGGCCGGTGGTCCTACGACAGCCGCTGGGGCTGGACCTGGATCGACGACCAGCCCTGGGGCTTCGCGCCGTTCCACTACGGCCGCTGGGCCTATGTCGACGACCGCTGGGGCTGGGTGCCCGGCCCGGTCGAGATGCATCCGGTCTACGCCCCCGCCCTGGTCAGCTTCTTCGCCGGCGCGGCGGTCGGCGCCGCCGTCACCCTGGCGGCCGACAGCCACCCGATCGGCTGGTATCCGCTGGGCCCGGGCGAGATCTACCGCCCGCCCTACCGGGTCAGCGACACCTATGTCCGGAACGTGAACGTCACCAACATCCGGAACGTCCAGATCAACCGGATCACCAACATCCACAACGGTCCCACCACGATCGTCGAGGACGGCGCCAACCGCCGCTTCGCCACGGTGGTGCCGGCACAGGTCCTGGCCGGCCGCCAGCCGGTGGCTCATGCGGCGCTGCCGGTGGCGGCGGACCAGCTGGACCATGCCAGGCTGACCCCGGTCGCGGCCCTGCCGCATCCCGAGGGCCCGGCTGCCGGCCAGACGCCGGCGCCGCATCCGGCGCTTTCCCGCGGACCGGAGGCTCCCGGACCGGGAGGCCACCTGCCGCTGGCCGCAGCCGACCCGACCCGGCCCCGCCCGCCGGCGCCGAGCCAGCCGGCCCGGCCGATCGACCGCGCGGCGGGCCCGGCCGCTCCGGCCCAGGCCACCGGACCGTCGCCCGTGGCGCCGACCGGCACGCCGCCCGCCGCCGGAACCGCACAGGCCCAGCCGGCGCATCCGCCCCTGCCCGCCCCCAGCCAGCGCGGACCCGAACCGCCGAGCGCCGCCGCCCGGCCCGGCCCCGCATCGCAGGAGCAGCATCCGCCGCTGCCGGAGCGCAGCCAACGGCCGCCGCCTCCGCCGGCCCGCCGCCCCCGCCACCGCCCGACAAGCGGCAGCAGCAGGACCAGACCTGACCGCGCGGACCCTCACCGCCGGTTATGACGTCCCGAAGCCGCGGTCCTGGCCTGCCCCCGGATTCCCGCTACACTCGCGGCGACCGTTGGTGAGGAGCCCGCATCGTGGATATCAGGCGTCCCTATCTGCTGTTCCTCGGGGATGCCCCCGACCAGCTCGCCGCCAAGACCGCCTATGGCGTGGCCCAGTGGCGCCGTGAGGTCTGCGTCGGCCAGCTTCGGCTGGACGGCTGCCGTGCCACCTGCGGCCTGCCCGACCTGACGCTGGAGGAGGCGGCGGCGCAGGGCGCCCAGACGCTGATCATCGGCGTGGCCAACCGCGGCGGCCGGATCTCCGAGGCCTGGCAGGACACCATGCTGCGGGCGCTGGAGCTCGGCATGGACATCGCCTCGGGCCTGCACAGCCGCATCGCCGACCTGCCGGCGGTGGCGGCGCGCGCCCGGGCGCTGGGCCGCAGCCTGTTCGACGTGCGCCACCCAGACCGCGACTTCGACGTCGCCACCGGCGTGCCGCGCCGCGGCCGGCGCCTGCTGACCGTCGGCACCGACTGTTCGGTCGGCAAGATGTTCACCTCGCTGGCGCTGGAGCGCGAGATGAAGGCCCGCGGCTTCAAGGCGGATTTCCGCGCCACCGGCCAGACCGGCATCCTGATCGCCGGCGGCGGCGTCTCGGTCGACGCCGTGGTGGCCGACTTCATCTCCGGCGCCACCGAATGGCTGGCGCCGGAGGCCGAGACCGACCATTGGGACCTGATCGAGGGCCAGGGGTCGCTGTTCCACGCCTCCTACGCCGGCGTGTCGCTGGGCCTGCTGCACGGCGCCCAGGCCGAGGCGCTGGTGATGTGCCATGAGCCCGGGCGGCCGCATATGCGCGGCCTGCCGAACTTCCCCCTCCCCGACCTGGCCGACTGCATCGCCCTGAACGAGCGCTGCGCCCGGCTGACCAATCCGGACGCGAAGGTCGTCGGTCTTGCCTTCAACACCTCGGCGCTGGACCCGCAGGCGGCGGAGCGGGCGCTGAAGGAGGCGGAGGACCGCTTCGGCCTGCCGACGGTCGACCCGGTGCGCACCGGCGTCGCCGCCATCGTCGACCGGCTGCCGGCCCCGGTGCACGCGTGATCGGCCGAATCCTCTCGGTCCGGCAGGCGGTGTGGCCGATCCGCGGCGTCTTCACCATCTCGCGCGGCAGCCGCACCGAGGCGCGGACGCTGATCGCCGAGATCGCCGCCGGCGGTGCTGTCGGCCGCGGCGAATGCACGCCCTATGCCCGCTACGGCGAGAGCCTGGAGAGCGTGACCGCCCAGATCGAGAGCGTGGCCCAGGCCATCGCCGACGGCGCCGACCGGCCGGGGCTGGAGGCGCTGCTGCCGCCGGGCGCGGCCCGCAACGCGGTCGACTGCGCGCTGTGGGACCTGGAGGCCAAGCTGGCCGGGGTGCCGGCCTGGGCCGTGGCCGGCCTCCCGGAGCCCGGCCCGGTCACCACCGTCTACACGCTGAGCCTGGACACGGTGGAGAAGATGGGCGAGGCGGCGCGGCAGTCGGCGCACCGGCCGCTGTTGAAGCTGAAGCTGACCGGCGACGGCGACCTGGAGCGGGTGCAGGCGGTGCGGGAGAACGCGCCGGCCAGCCGGCTTGTGGTCGACGCCAACGAGGCTTGGTCGATCGGCCATCTCGAGCGCTTCGGCCCGGCCTTCGCCGCGCTCGGCGTCGAGGTGATCGAGCAGCCGCTGAAGGCGTCCGAGGACGACGCGCTGCTGGGCTTCGCGAGCCCGATCCCGCTCTGCGCCGACGAGAGCTGCCACGACACCGCCAGCCTGGACCGCTGCGCCGGCAAATACGCCATGGTCAACATCAAGCTGGACAAGGCCGGCGGCCTGACCGAGGCGCTGCGGCTGCGTGCCGCAGCCCGCGAGCGCGGCTTCGCCGTGATGGTCGGCTGCATGGTCGCCTCCTCCCTCGCCATGGCGCCGGCGACGCTGGTGGCGCAGGGGGCGGAGGTGGTGGACCTCGACGGGCCGCTGCTGCTGGCCCAGGACCACGATCCTGCCCTGCGCTATGACGGCGCCACGGTGTACCCGCCGGAGCCGGCGCTGTGGGGCTGAGGCGGGATCGGCTCCCGCTCCGGCTCGCCGTGCAAGGCAGCTTTTCCTTTCATTGGTAAGAGGCTCGACTCGAAATCTGGACGCCATGCCCCTAGATGAAGGAGGCTGTGCTGCGAGGGGCGGACCATGGGCGTCGTGATCGAGAAAGACCATCCGATGACGAGCTGTACCGGCTCACCCGCGCTGGACTGGCTGCTCTACGAGGCGCCGAGCATCCGTGACACCGGCCAGCTGCTCGAGGAATTCTGCAACCGCCTGGTCGCCGAGAACGTCCCGGTCGCGCGCGGCTTGGCGATCATCCCGGCCCTCCACCCGCTCTATTTCGGCACCGCCTATATCTGGCGCGGCACCGGCGCGATCGAGCGCCGCCGCGGCCTGTGGGAGAACCGGAACGCGCCCGAATATCTGGAGAGCCCGATCCGCGTGGTGATCGAGGAGGGGGCGGACGCGGTGCGCCGCCGGCTGACCGGCCCGAAGGCGCAGTTGGACTTCCCGGTGCTGGTCGAGTTCCGCGACGAAGGGCTGACCGACTACGCCCTGTTCGGCCTCGGCTTCACCAGCGGGCGCCGCTCCGCCATCTCCTTCGCCACGCGCGAGGAGGGCGGGTTCAGCGAGGAGGCCCTGGCCAAGATCGACCGGCTGATGCCGGTGCTGACCCGGCTGATCGAGATCCACACCCTGCGCGCCACCGCGGTCGACCTCCTGGACACCTATGTCGGCCACGACGCCGGCGCCCGCATTCTGAATGGCCAGATCCGCCGGGGCATGTCGGAATCGCTGCACGCCGCGATCTGGTACTGCGACCTGCGCGACTTCACGGCGATGAGCGAGAAGGTCGGGCGCGAGGAGATCGTCGCCTCGCTCGACAGCTATTTCGAGACGATGGCCGCGGCGGTGCAGGAATCCGGCGGCGAGATCCTGAAGTTCATTGGCGACGCCATGCTGGCGATCTTCCCGGTGGATGAGGAGCAGGGCGTGCAGGACGCCGCGACCAAGGCCCTGACCGCCGCCGCGGTGGCCGAGCACGGCATGGCCGCGCTGAACGCGAAGCGGGTCGAGGAGGGCCGGCCGGCGCTCGATTACGGGCTGTCGCTGCATATCGGCGAGGTGATGTACGGCAACATCGGCGCTGCCGACCGGCTGGACTTCACCGTGATCGGCCCCGCGGTCAACCTGGCCAGCCGGGTCGAGGCGCTGTGCCGCATCACCGGCCGCCGGCCGCTGATGACCGATGCCTTCCGCCGCGCCGCCGGGGTGGAGGCCGAGCCGATGGGCCGGTTCAGCCTGCGCGGCGTGTCGGAGGAGCAGGAGGTGTTCAGCCCGGTGCGCCTGCCGCTCCCGGCCGAGGCCGAGGCGGCCGCCGAGTAGGTCAGCCCCCGCCGGACGCCTGCAGGTCGGACCCCAGGACCGTCCCGTCCGCCAGCGCCCGCCGGGCCTCGCCGCGGATTTCCGCGCCCGAGGGCAGGTCGGGCCCCGGATGCAGCATCCAGTCGGCGATGTCGCGCTGCGGCGTGCGGCGGCCGAGGTCGCGCAGCAGCCAGTGCCAGCCGCGGCTGTAGGAGGCGACGACCAGGTCCGGCCGCCGCGGCAGGCGGCGCAGCAGCAGGTTGACCGAGGCCGGCGCCAGCACCTGCTCGTGCTCGCCCAGCAGCACCAGGGTCGGTTCCGAAATCTCCGCCGCCGCATCGGAGGCGCGGCCCATCAGGTCGACCAGCCCGTCGATCGCGTCGACCCGGGTCGCCCGGATGTAGAGCGGGTCGCGTCCGAGCGCGACCAGCATCGGCACGTTGTCGCTGGCCTGGACGCCGAGGTTGCGCCCGGTGAAGGTCATCGCCGGGATCAGCCGGCGGGTCAGCCACAGGGCCACCCGCGGGATCGTGGCCATGCTCTGCCGGCCCCAGGTGGCCGGGGCGGACAGGATCAGCCCGGCCATCGGCGGATGGTGCGGCCCGGTCGCGGTCAGGATCGCGACGGCGCCGCCCATGCTCTCGCCCAGCAGATAGACCGGCACGCCGGGATGGCGCGCCTCCAGCAGCTGCAGCGCCGTGGCGGCGTCGGCGGCCAGCGTCTCCGCCCCCGGCCAGATGCCGCGCTGGGCGGTGTCGCCGAAGCCGCGCTGGTCATAGGCGTAGGTGGCGATGCCGAGCTGGCCCCAGAACCTGGCCGGATCGTCGAAGGCGCGGCCGTATTCGTTGAAGCCGTGCAGCGCCAGCACCACCGCGCGCGGCTTGTCGACCGGCCCCCAGCGCCGCAGCGGCAGGCGGTAGCCATCGGCCGCGATCACCGCGTCGGCCTCCAGCCGCGGCGTCCCGTTCGAGACACCCATCGGCTGGACCATCGCCCCGCAGGCGGCGACCAGGAGGAGGGTGAGGCAGGCGAGGAGACGGGCAAGAGGCCGGCAGATGCTTGGTCGCCGACCCGCCCTCCTATCCTCCCCCTCCCCTTGCGGGAGGAGGTAGGGGGAGGGGTTGGTGCAGCAAGGCCCTTGTCGGAAAATCGTCGCAGCCTGGCGGCGATCCCGGATCTCCTCGCATCGCCGCCCGTCATCGACACCCCCCCCTACCCCTCCCGCAAGGGGAGGGGGAGAATAGAGGGCTTGGGCCGGCATCAACGGAGCGAAGGCTGTCATGACGGATCTGTCGCTCACCATGATCCCATTTCAGCCGCCCGCCGCGGCGGGATCAAGGTGTCGCGACCTCCTGCGGCAGCCGGCCCTCCAGCAGGTCGCGCCGCTCGCGGAACAGGGCGACCAGGGAATCCATCACCCGGCGCACCCGCGACAGGGCCCGCAGGTCGCGATGGACCAGGAGCCACTGGTCGACCCCGACCTCCTCCACCACCGGCCCCAGCCGGCGCAGGCCCGAATCGGGGTCGCCGGCATAACAGGGCAGCAGGCCGATCGCCTCGCCGCTGCGCACCGCCTGGTGCAGCACCAGCCAGTTGTTGACCCGCACCGCCGGCCGGGCTCCCTGCAGCAGCTCCGCCACCCAGGCCTGGCCGGGCATGTAGGCGTGCTCCTCGTCGAAGCCGGCCCAGGTCAGGCCGCGCAGCCCCTCCGGCGACGCGTCGGCGATGTCGCGGCCGCGGGCGGCGTAGATCGCGTATTCCACCCGGCCCAGCCGCCGCGCCACCAGGCTCGGGATGTCCGGCACCTGCTCGCGGATCAGCAGGTCGGCCTCGCGCCGCGACAGGTTGACCAGCATGTGGCTGGCCGCCAGCTCGATCTCGATGCATTGCAGGCCGCGCCGCAGCCGCGGCAGGTGGTCGGCCAGGAACCCGGCCATCGCCTCGCCGGCCGAGACCCGGACCGTGCCGTGCGCGGTGTCACCGAGTCCCGCGCTGCGGCGCTGGATCGATTCGGCGGCACGCTCCATCGCCTCGGTATCGGCCAGCAGCTCCTCGCCCGCCGCGGTCAGCACGAAACGGTCCGGCAGCCGGTCGAACAGCCGGGCGCCGATCGCCTCCTCCAGCCCGCGCACCCGCCGCGCCACGGTCGGGTGGCTGACCTGCAGCCGCCGCGCCGCGGCGGTCAGGTTGCCCTCGCGCGCCAGCGTCAGGAACACGCGCAGATCGTCCCAGTCGGCGGCCATGGCCGGCTTCTCCTGCACCGATATGCCTGAACAGAAACGTACAGCCCCTCCTCGAATTTGTCGAATTCCGTTCACCAGCGTTCACATTATCGTCAGGTCGGAACCGGCCCGACCCATCCGACGACAGGCGGCCGGCGGCGTCCTTTCATCAGAGGGAAACACGCGCGATGCATTTCGAACCGCGCCTGTGGAGGTTCACGGAAGGCGTCCGCCTCCGCATCGTCTGGGCCGTGGCGATCGGGCTGGTCTCGGTCGCGCTCGGCGTCGCCCGGCTGGCCCTGCTGGGCTGGCTGATCGGCCAGGTCTTCGCCGGCCGGCCGCTGGCCGGGCTGGTGCCTTCCATCGCCCTGATCGCCGGCGTGATGGTGCTGCGCGGCGTGTTCGAGCACTGGCGGGTGATGATCGCGCATGAGACCGCGTCGCAGGTCCAGGCCCGGCTGCGACGCACCATCTTCGACCGCATCGCGGCGCTGGGGCCCGGCACGGTGGCCCGCCGCCGGTCCGGCGCCCTGACCCTGTCGCTGATCGACGGGGTGGAGCAGCTGGAGGTCTATTTCGGCCAGTTCCTGCCGCAGTTCCTGATCTCGCTGCTGACCCCGATCCTGATCTTCGCCGCCATCGCCTTCGTCGACCTGCCGGTGGCGGCGGTGATGCTGGCCTTCGCCCTGATCGCCCTGTTCGGCCCGGCGCTGTGGCACAAGCACGAGACCGGCAGCTCGCTGCAGCTGCGCCAGGTCTATGCCGATTTCGCCGCCGAGTTCCTGGATTCGGTCCAGGGCCTGGCGACGCTGAAGGCCTTCGGCCAGAGCAAGGCCCGCGCCGCGGTGCTGGAGACCAAGGCACGGTCGCTGTTCCGCAGCACCATGCGGGTGCTGGCGACCAACGTGCTGGCCCGCGGCATCACCGACAGCGCCATCGCCTGCGGCGCCGCCGCGGCCCTGGCGCTGGGTGTCTGGCGGGTGGAATCCGGCGCCATGGCCCTGTCGGCGCTGCTGGTCATCCTGATGCTGGGCGTCGAGATCTTCCGGCCGATGCGCGAGCTGCGGTCGGTGCTGCACCAGGGCATGGTCGGCCTGTCCGCCGCCCAGGGCATCTACCAGGTGCTGGACGACGTGCCGGAGGTGGCGGATGCCGCCCCGGCGGCGCTGGCCCGGCCGCTGGCCCCGACCATCGAATTCGACGGCGTGCGCTTCCGCTACCCCGGCACCCGCCGCACCATCCATGAGGCGCTGAGCTTCGAGGCCAGGGCCGGCGAGCGGATCGGCCTGGTCGGCCCGTCCGGCGGCGGCAAGTCGTCGATCGTGCGCCTGCTGCTGCGCTTCTACGACCCCGAGGCCGGCGCGATCCGCCTGGGCGGGCACGATCTGCGCGGCCTGTCCTTCGACCAGATCCGGTCGATGATCTCGGTGGTCAACCAGGACACCTTCCTGTTCCACGGCACGGTCGAGGACAACATCCGCATGGGCCGGCCGGAGGCGACCGAGGCCGAGGTCGAGGCCGCCGCCCGCGCCGCCAACATCCACGGCTTCGTCCAGACCCTGCCGCAGGGCTACAGGACCGTGGTCGGCGAGAAGGGCGTGAAGCTGTCCGGCGGTCAGCGCCAGCGCGTCGCCATCGCCCGGGCGCTGCTGCGCGACACCCCGATCCTGGTGCTGGACGAGGCGCTGTCCGCGGTCGACGCCGAGAACGAGGCGGTGATCCAGGAGGCGCTGGACCGGCTGATGCAGGGCCGCACCACGCTGGTGCTGGCGCACCGGCTGTCGAGCGTGATCGGCTGCGACCGCATCCTGGTGCTGGACCGCGGCCGGGTGGTGGAGAGCGGCCCCCATGCCGCGCTGATGCAGCAGGGCGGCGTCTATGCCGGGCTGATGGCCGAGCAGGCCCGCGAATCGGCCGCCGGCGCCATCATCGACGCGCCCGTCGCCGCCCGCACGGTCGAGTCGGCGCCCACAGCGCCGGCGGCCGCAACCAAGGTGGAGACCGAAGGCATCCTCAAGGCCGAGGGGCTGGGCTGGGGCCGGCTGGTGGCCGAGCTGATGAAGCTGGCCAGGCCCTGGAAGGGCAAGCTGGCCCTGACCTTCGCCTTCGGGGTGCTGCGCGTTGTCGCCTTCATCGGCGTGGGCGTGCTGAGCGCGCTGGTCCTGCTGGCGCTGAAGAACGGCGAGCCCTATGGTGGCCTGCTCTGGGCCCTGGCTGTCGTCGCGCCGCTGTCCGGCGTGCTGCACTGGCTGGAATCCTGGATCGCCCACGACATGGCCTTCCGCCTGCTGGCCGACATGCGCGCCGACGTGTTCCGCAAGCTCGACGCCCTGGCCCCGGCCTATCTGGTGCGGCGGCGCACCGGCGACCTGATGGCGCTGGTCACCCATGACATCGAGCTGGTGGAGTACTTCTTCGCCCACACCGTGGCGCCGGCCTTCGTCGCGGTGCTGGTGCCGGCCGCGGTGCTGGCCGTGCTGGTCTGGGCCAGCCCGTGGATCGCGCTGGCGCTGCTGCCCTTCCTGCTGGCCGTGGCCGTCAGCCCGTTCCTGATGCGCGGCCGGGTCGACCGGCTGGGCTCCGAATCGCGGGAGGCGGCCGGCGAGCTGGGCGCCTTCGCCGTCGATTCGGTGCAGGGGCTGGGCGAGATCGTCGCCTTCCAGCAGGAGAAGGCGCGCGGCGATCGGCTGGACGCGCTGTCGCAGCGCTTCATCCGGCTGCGCCTGCCCTTCTTCGCCGAGCTGACCCGGCAGCAGAGCCTGCTGGAGATCCTGACCGGCCTGGGCGGCCTGGCCGTGGTGGTGACCGGCGCCGCGCTGTCCACCCATGGCGCCATCGACCCCGGCCTGCTGCCGCTCTTGACGATCCTGGCGATGTCGGCCTTCCTGCCGGTGTCGGAGATCGCGCAGATCGGCCGCCAGCTGGCCGACACGCTGGGCGCCACCCGCCGCATCTACGGGCTGAAGGCCGAGCCGGTGCCGGTGGTGGACGGGCCGGGCGTGCCGGACCATGCGGGTCCGGCGGCGCTGGCGCTGCAGGGCGTCGGCTTCACCTATCCCGGCCAGGGCCGGCGCGCCCTGGCCGGGGTGACGGTCGAGATCCCGGCCGGCAGGACCGTGGCGCTGGTCGGCACCTCCGGCGCCGGCAAGACCACCACGGCCCAGCTGCTGATGCGGTTCTGGGACCCGGACGAAGGCCGGATCACCCTGAACGGGTCCGACCTGCGCGACTACGAGCTCGACGACCTGCGCCGGCGCATCGCGCTGGTGGCCCAGGACACCTACCTGTTCAACGACACGCTGCGCGCCAACATTCGCATCGCGCGGCCGGAGGCGAGCGAGGCGGAGCTGGCAGAGGCGATCGAGCACGCCTCGCTGGCCGAGCTGGTCGCGACCCTGCCCGAGGGGCTCGATTCGCCGGTGGGCGAGCGCGGCACCGCCCTGTCCGGCGGCCAGCGCCAGCGCGTCGCCATCGCCCGCGCCTTCCTGAAGAACGCCTCGGTCCTGATCCTGGACGAGGCGACCTCGCATCTCGACACGGTGAACGAGCAGGCGGTGCGCCGGGCGCTGGACCGGCTGCAGGCGGACCGCACCACCATCGTCATCGCCCACCGCCTGTCGACCGTGCGCGACGCCGACCTGATCGTGGTGCTGGACGAGGGCCGGGTGGCCGAGACCGGGACCCACGCGGCGCTCCTGGCCCGCGGCGGCCTCTACGCCCAGCTGGTCTCCCGCCAGCTGGCATCGGCGCAGGCGGCGCAGTAGGCGTGAACGGTTGTGCCGTCGGCCCTTGAGACCCGCTCTCCGGCCCCTTTCTCGTCATGGCGAGGCGCGCAGCGCCGTGGCCATCCAGAGGGCGGTGCCACTGGATGGCCACGCCCCTTCGGGGCTCGCCATGACGGGTCTATATTTCGGCGCCGGTAGTGAGATCGTCACGCCTGCGGAGCTGCTGAGGAGGATCGGATGAGCAAGGCCAACTATGCGCTGCGTCTTCAGCCTTCGCTCAAGAGCGCGGCGGAACGCCTGGCGGCGGCTGAAGGCACCAGCCTGAACCAGTTCATCAACGTCGCCGTGGCCGAAAAGCTGTCGGCGCTCGAAACGGAGGAATTCTTCCGGAAGCGGGCGGCTACAGGAGACCGGGCGGCGTTCCTGCGCTTCCTCGACGAGGCCGGCGACGAACCGCCGGCCGACGAGGACGCCGGCTGAGACGGCTTACTCCCCCGCCGCCCTCCGCGCCGCGGCGGCGCCCTCGCCGGTCAGCTGCAGGAAGATGTCCTCCAGGTCCGTCTCCTCGGTGGACAGGTCGGCGATGCGCACGCCGGCCTGGTCCATCAGAGTCAGCAAGTCGCCCAGCCGGGTCTCGCTCGGCCGGTAGCGCAGCACCAGCCGGGCCGCGCCCGCCAGCTCCATGCCGCGGGCGGCCAGGGCCGGCGGCAGCGCGTCCAGCGGCTCGCTCAGGCTCACCACCAGGGTCTTGCTGTCGACGCTGGACAGGAGGTTGGCGGTGCTGTCGCAGGCGACGATGCGGCCGTGATCGATGATCGCGATCCGGTCGCACAGCTCCTCCGCCTCCTCCAGGTAGTGCGTGGTGAGCACGATGGTGGTGCCGGCCCGGTTCAGCGCCCGGACATGGGCCCACAGGCTGCGCCGCAGCTCGATGTCGACGCCGGCGGTCGGCTCGTCCAGCACCAGCACGGGCGGCGAATGCACCATCGCCTTGGCCACCATCAGCCGCCGCCGCATGCCGCCCGACAGGGTGCGGGCATAGGCGTCGGCCTTGTCCGCCAGCCCGACCGCGGCCAGGAGATCCGCGGTGATCCGCTCGTTCTTCGGCACGCCGTAGAGGCCGGCCTGCAGGTCCAGCAGCTCGCGCGGGGTGAAGAAGGGGTCGATGTTCAGCTCCTGCGGCACCACGCCGATCGCGGCCCGCGCCTGGCGCGGCGCGCGGGCGATGTCGAAGCCCCAGATCCAGGCGTCGCCTGCGGTCTTGGTGACGAGGCCGGCCAGGATGTTGATCAGGGTCGACTTGCCGGCGCCGTTCGGGCCCAGCAGGCCGAAGATCGAGCCGGCGGGGATGTCGAGGTCGATCGGGTGCAGCGCCAGCTTGTCCGGCTGCCGGTTGCGGCCGCGATAGGTCTTGGTCAGGCCGCGCAGGCGGATGGCGCTCTCGGGGGCGGCGGCATTCATGATGGTACGTGAAACAGTTGATCGGCCGGGCGCCATGGGTATCATCCGGCCGGAACGCGGGCAATCGCCGCCCGCCCATGTTTTGCCGCCAGGAACCCCCAGCCATGCAGCCCGCCGCCCTTCAGCCGTCCGATGTGATCGAGGTCGACCGCGATGTCGAGACCGTCGGGTGCGACGGCGGCGGCGGCCCGCTGGGCCACCCGATGGTCTATTACCCGATCGGGCATGAGCACGAGGTGGTGTGCAACTATTGCGGCCGCCGCTTCGTCCGCAAGGCCAACCGCCACGGCCACTGACCCGCGGAGGGCGCGATGACGCCCGAAACGGTCGAGGAATTCTGCCTGACCCTGCCCGGCGCGGCCCTGAGCGTGCAGTGGGGCGGCGCCCATGTGTTCAAGGTCGGCGGCAAGATCTTCGCCATCCTGGCCGGGATGTCGCGCGGCGAACCCGAGGCCTGGTTCAAGGCGTCGGACTTCTCCTACATCCTGCTGGTCGAGCAGCCGGGCATCCGCCCGGCGCCCTATCTGGCCCGCGCCAAATGGGTGGCGGCGGCGCTCGACGCCCTCCCCGCCGACGACCTGCAGGCCTATCTGCGCGAGGCGCACCGCCTGATCCTGGCCAAGCTGACCCGGGCGGCGCGGGCGGAGATCCTGGGGGCGGGGTGACGGATCGCGGGCTTCCGATCCGCGCGGCACTCCTGTAAGAGGCGCAAACCCGTTCCGACCGCCCGAGGGGCCATGTCGCGCCAGCCGATCTTCAACGTCCCGCCGATCACGCTGTGGCTGAGCGGCGTGATGATCGCGGTCTTCGCCGTCATCCATCTGCTGCCGGAATCGCTTTGGGCGCCGATCATCTACCGCATGGCGGTGGTGCCGGCCTATTTCGGCTATCTGGACCAGCTGCCGCCGCTCGACGCGCTGACGGTGGTCGCCTCGCTGGTATTCTACGCGCTGGTCCATTCCGAGCCGATCCACCTGATCGCCAATCTCGGCTTCTTCCTGGCCTTCGGCAGCGTCTGCGAGCGGCACTACGGCCTGCGCCGCTACACCGTGCTGCTGCTGGTCACGACCGTCGTCGCGGCCCTGGCCCAGGTCGCGGCGAACTGGGGCGAGGAGACAACGCTGATCGGCGCCTCCGGCGCGGTGTCGGGCTGCATCGCCGCCTTCTGCCGGCTGGCGCTGGCGCGGCACGATCCCGCGGGGCGGCGGCTGGCGCTGAACCTGATCGGCTTCACCATCATCGCCAACGCCCTGTTCGCGCTGATGGGCGGCGGCTTCATGGGCGTGAACGCCCAGATCGCCTGGCAGGCGCATATCGGCGGGTTCCTGGCCGGCCTCGTCCTGGGAGCCCCGCGCCGAGCGTGACGCGGCGGCCACAGCCGTCCGGGCCGCCGTCACAATCCTGAAGACTCGACGTTGCAGCCCGAGGACGCGCCGCCTATATGACCGGGGAAGCAAGAGCCGCCCGCGCGGGCGGCATGGACATCGATTGGGGGTCCCGGCGGTGCCTCACCGAGGGCCAGCCGCGACCTGCTGAAGGAATGAGGAAGAGATGAGCAAAGTCATCGGTATCGACCTCGGCACGACCAATTCCTGCGTCGCCATCATGGATGGGGCCCAGGGCCGGGTGATCGAGAATGCGGAGGGCGCGCGCACTACGCCGTCGATCGTCGCCTTCACCGAATCGGGTGAGCGGCTGGTCGGCCAGGCGGCGAAGCGCCAGGCGGTGACCAACCCCGAGAACACCATCTTCGCGGTCAAGCGCCTGATCGGCCGCCGCTACGACGACCCGATGACCCAGAAGGACAAGGGCCTGGTCCCGTACCAGATCGTGTCCGGCGACAACGGCGACGCCTGGGTCGAGTCGCGCGGCCAGAAATACGCCCCGAGCCAGATTTCCGCCTTCACCCTGATGAAGATGAAGGAGACGGCCGAGGCGTTCCTGGGCGAGAAGGTGACGCAGGCCGTCATCACCGTTCCGGCCTATTTCAACGACAGCCAGCGCCAGGCCACCAAGGATGCCGGCAAGATCGCCGGGCTCGAGGTGCTGCGCATCATCAACGAGCCGACGGCGGCCGCCCTGGCCTACGGCCTGGACAAGAAGGCGTCGGGCACGATCGCGGTCTACGACCTCGGCGGCGGTACCTTCGACATCTCGATCCTCGAGATCGGCGACGGCGTGTTCGAGGTGAAGTCGACCAACGGCGACACCTTCCTGGGCGGCGAGGATTTCGACGCCAAGATCATCGACTACCTGGCCGAGGAGTTCAAAAAGGAGCAGGGCATCGACCTGCGCAAGGACCGCCTGGCCCTGCAGCGCCTGAAGGAAGCGGCCGAGAAGGCGAAGATCGAGTTGTCCTCCTCGGTCCAGACCGAGGTGAACCTGCCCTTCATCACCGCCGACGCGTCCGGCCCGAAGCACCTGAACATCAAGCTGACCCGGGCGAAGCTCGAGGCGCTGGTCGACGACCTGATCCAGCGCACGGTCGAGCCGTGCCGCGCCGCGCTGCGCGACGCCGGCCTGAAGGCCAGCGAGATCGACGAGGTGATCCTGGTCGGCGGCATGACCCGCATGCCCAAGGTCATCGAGACGGTGAAGCAGTTCTTCGGCAAGGAGCCGCATCGCGGCGTCAACCCGGATGAGGTCGTGGCCGTCGGCGCCGCGATCCAGGGCGGCGTGCTGCGCGGCGAGGTCAAGGACGTGCTGCTGCTCGACGTCACCCCGCTGTCGCTGGGCATCGAGACGCTGGGCGGCGTGTTCACCCGGCTGATCGAGCGCAACACCACGATCCCGACCAAGAAGAGCCAGACCTTCTCGACCGCCGAGGACAACCAGACCGCGGTGACCATCCGCGTGTTCCAGGGCGAGCGCGAAATGGCGGCCGACAACAAGCTCCTGGGCCAGTTCGACCTGGTCGGCATCCCGCCGGCCCCGCGCGGCATGCCGCAGGTCGAGGTGACCTTCGACATCGACGCCAACGGCCTGGTCAATGTCAGCGCCAAGGACAAGGCGACCGGCAAGGAGCAGGCGATCCGCATCCAGGCCTCGGGCGGCCTGTCCGACGCCGACATCGACAAGATGGTCAAGGACGCGGAGGCCAACGCCGCCGGCGACAAGAAGCGCCGCGAGGCGGTCGAGGCGCGCAATCACGGCGACGCCCTGATCCACTCGACCGAGAAGCAGCTGGCCGAGTTCGGCGACAAGGTCGACGCGGCCGACAAGGCGGCGGTCGAGAGCGCGATCGCCGAGCTGAAGTCGGTGCTGTCGAGCGACGACGCCGACCAGATCAAGGCCAAGACCGAGGCCCTGGCCCAGGCGGCGATGAAGATCGGCGAGGCCATGTACAAGGCCAGCCAGGAGTCGGGCGCGGCGCCGGAGGGCGGCGAGCAGGCTTCGGCGAAGCCGGATGACGGCGTGGTCGACGCCGATTTCGAGGAAGTCGACGACGACAAGAAGAAGAAGTCGGCGTGACCGCGGCCGCATGACCGCGACACGACGATAAGGGGCAGACGCCGCCCCCGCGAGGGTCCGTGAGGGACCGCGCGGGGGCGGTTTTCATCCGGGCCGGGGCCGATGCGGCTCTCCCGGTTCGGCACGAGGATCTTCATGGCGAAGCAGGACTTTTACGATCTTCTGGGGGTCGCGCGCGGCGCCGGCGCGGACGAGATCAAGAAGGCCTACCGCAAGCTGGCGATGCAGTATCACCCGGACCGCAATCCGGGCGACAAGGCCGCCGAGCACAAGTTCAAGGAAATCAACGAGGCCTACGACGTCCTAAAGGACGAGCAGAAGCGCGCCGCCTATGACCGCTTCGGCCACGCCGCCTTCGACGGCGGCGCCGGGCCGCGCGGCCCCGGCGGGGCCGACTTCTCCGGCGGCTTCGCCGACATCTTCGAGGAGATGTTCGGCGACTTCATGGGCGGCCGCCGCGGCGGCCAGCGCGCCCAGGCCGGGCGCGGCGCCGATGTGCGCTTCAACCTCGAGATCACGCTGGAGGAGGCGTTCGTCGGCAAGCAGGCCACGATCAAGGTGCCGTCCTCGGTCGCCTGCGAGGTCTGCGACGGCTCGGGCGCCGAGCCCGGCAGCCAGCCGGTGACCTGCCCGACCTGCGGCGGCGCCGGCCGCGTCCGCGCCTCCCAGGGCTTCTTCACGGTCGAGCGCACCTGCCCCGGCTGCGGCGGCCAGGGCCGGGTGATCAAGAACCCGTGCCGGAACTGCAGCGGCTCCGGCCGCGTGCGCAAGGACAAGACGCTGAAGGTCGACATCCCGCCGGGGGTGGACGACGGCACCCGCATCCGCCTGTCGAACGAAGGCGAGAGCGGCATGCGCGGCGCGCCGCCGGGCGACCTCTACATCTTCCTGTCGGTGCGGCCGCACCCGCTGTTCCAGCGCGACGGCGCCGACCTGTTCTGCAAGGCGCCGATCCCGATGACCACGGCGGCGCTGGGCGGGCCGATCGAGATCCCGGCGATCGACGGCGGCCGCGCCAAGATCACGGTGCCGGCCGGCACCCAGTCCGGCGCCCGCTTCCGCCTGCGCGGCAAGGGCATGTCGGTGCTGCGCTCGGCCGGCCGCGGCGACATGTATGTCGAACTGCAGGTCGAGACCCCGGTCAACCTGACCAAGCGCCAGCGCGAGCTGCTCGAGGAGTTCGAGCGCGAGGGCGGCGGCGGCACCAGCCCAGAGAGCCAGGGCTTCTTCGCCAAGGTGAAGGAGTTCTTCAAGGAGTAGGCGCGACTCGCGTCACCGCTTCCCCTTTCCGTCATCACCGGGCTTGACCCGGCGATGCCGGGGTCGCAAAGAGCGCATACATCCAACCTGGATGCCCGGGTCAGGCCGGGCATGACAGGGGTGGAAGAGGATCGCCACCGAAGGACCCTGCCGCATGACTGCCGGCGACACCCCGCGCCCCGTCGAGGGCCCCGTCAGGATCGGCATCACCGGCGCCGCCGGACGGATGGGCCGGATGCTGCTCCAGACCGTGCTGGACGCGACCGACAGCTCGGTGGCGCTGCACGGCGCGGTCGAGCACGAGGGCAGCGCCGCGGTCGGCCAGGATGCCGGCCTCCTCGCCGGGCGTCCGGCCTGCGGCGTGATCGTCTCGGACGACCCGGTGCAGCTCTTCGCCACCGCCGATGCGGTGATCGACTTCACCCGGCCCGAGGCCTCGGTCCGCTTCGCCGCCTTGGCGGCGCAGGGCAAGGCGGTGCATGTGGTCGGCACCACCGGCTTTTCGGCCGAGGACCTGGCGGCGCTGGGCCGGGCCGCGCGCCACACCCCGATCATCCAATCCTACAATATGAGCCTGGGCGTGACCCTGCTGGCGGCGCTGGTGCGCCAGGCCGCCCGCGCGCTGGATGCCGGCTGGGACCTCGAGGTGGTGGAGATGCACCACCGCCACAAGATCGACGCCCCCTCCGGCACCGCCATCCTGCTGGGCCGCGCCGCCGCCGAAGGCCGCGGCGTGGACTTCGACGCGGCGAAGGCGATCGACCGCGACGGCAAGCGCGTCGAAGGCGCCATCGGCTTCGCCACGCTGCGCGGCGGCGACGTGGTCGGCGAGCATGCGGTGATCCTGGCCGGGGCCGGCGAGCGCATCGAGCTGGGGCACAAGGCCACCGACCGCGGCATCTTCGCCCGCGGCGCGCTCAAGGCCGCCCTGTGGGGCCGCGGCCGGGCGCCCGGCCTCTATTCGATGAACGACGTGCTGGGGCTGAGCTAGGGCTCCTCGTCTTTCTTCCCTGTCATGCCCGGCAATGACAGCAGAGGGGTTTTAAACGCACACCGGCGGCCGGCGCTCGATCCAGGGCTGCGCCGCCTCCAGCTGGGTCGCCAGCCGCAGCAGCGTCGCCTCGTCGCCGGTGCGCCCGACCAGCTGCACCCCGACCGGCAGCCCGTCCGGCGTCCAGTGCATCGGCAGCGACATTGCCGGCAGGCCGGACAGGTTGAACGGGAACATGAACACGGCGTCCGACCACAGCGCGTTGTAGGCGTCGTAATCGGTCATGCTCATATCCCAATGGCCGAAGGGCCGCGGCGGCTGGGTCAGGGTCGGGGTCAGGACGGCGTCGAAGGGCAGCAGCTGCCCGACCAGGCCGCGGGCGAACTGGCGCAGCGCCTCGACATCATTGGCGTGCCGGATGCCGCTGATCGACCGGCCGCGCTCGATCGCGGCCCAGGTCAGCGGCTCGACCTCCGCCGGCGTCACCGGCCGGCCGACCAGCGGCTCCAGCGCCGCGAACAGCGCCGCCGTCTCGACCGCCAGCATGTCGGTGTAGACCGCCCAGGCGCGCCGCGCGTCGAAGTCGAGATCGTGCTCCACGACCACATGGCCCAGGCTCTCCAGCACCTTTGCGGTGCCGCGCACTGCCGCCAGATTCTCGGGATGGATCGGGCCGCCATCCGGCGCCCGGGTGACCAGGCCGATGCGCAGGCCCCGGGCCGGCTGCCGCGCCGCGGCGGCCCAGCCTTCCGCCGGCGTCTGCGGGGTGTAGGGGTCGCCCGGCGTGCCACCGGCCACGGCGTCGAGATAGGCGGCGGTGTCCCGCACCGTGCGGGAGACGCAGAGCATGTACACGCCGCCATACCAGATATCGACCGCATCGGGGGCGAAGGTGATCCGGCCGCGCGACGGCTTCAGCCCGACCAGGCCGCAATTCGCGGCGGGCACGCGGATAGAGCCGGCGCCGTCGCTGGCCTCGGCCAGCGGCACCATCCGCGCCGCCACCGCCGCGGCCGACCCGCCGCTGGACCCGCCGGGGGTCACATCCTCGCGCCAAGGGTTGTGGGTGCGGCCGTACAGCTTCGGCTCGGTCGAGATGCACCAGCCGCCCTCCGGCACGTTGGTGCGGCCGAGCGGCACCAGCCCCGCGCGCTTGATCCGCCGCGTCAGCTCACTGTCGCTTGGCGCCGGCAGGTCCCTGAAATAGGGGCAGCTCCAGGTCGCCGGCACGCCCTGCCATTGCGAGGCGAGATCCTTCATCAGGAACGGCACCCCGGCGAAGGGCCCGTCGGCCGGCGCCCGTGCCGCCAGGTCGCGGCCGATGTCGTAGGCCTTGCGCGTGACGGCGTTGAGCCGCGGGTTCAGCCGGTCGATCACGGTGATCGCGGCCTCGGCCAGCTCGGCCGCCGAGACCGCGCCGCTGCGCACCCATTCGGCCAGGCCCAGCCCGTCGCGCGCCGCATAGTCTCGGATCAGGGCCTCGGTCACGATCGCCATGCGCTTCCCTCCCTCATCTGGTTTGAGGCAAGGCTAGCATGGGTGCTGCCGGCGGCAACGGCGGCCCTCCGCGGGGCTGCCATCACCACGGCCCATGCTATGCTGCAGCATGAACGACATCCTGACGGACGCCGTGATCGACCGGGCGCGCGGCGCCCTGGTGGGGCTCGCGGTCGGCGACGCGCTCGGCACCACGCTCGAATTCAGCACCCGCGACAGCCGGCCCCTTCATCGCGAGATGACCGGCGGCGGCCCGTTCGGGCTCCAGCCCGGGGAGTGGACCGACGACACCAGCATGGCGCTGGCCCTGGCCGACAGCCTGATCACCCGCGGCAGCTTCGATGCGACCGACCTGATGGACCGCTTCGTCGCCTGGTGGCAGGACGGCCGCTACTCCTGCACCGGTGCGTGCTTCGACATCGGCATGGCCACGCAGCAGGCGCTGGACCACTACCTGCATGGCGGCGGTCCCTTCGCCGGATCGACCGACCCGACCACGGCCGGCAACGGGTCGCTGATGCGGCTGGCGCCCGCCGTGCTTCATACCCTTCGCGACGCCGAGGCCTGCCGCCGCATCGCGGCCGATCAGAGCCGCACCACCCATGGCGCGCAGGAGGCAACGGACGCCTGCGTCTTCTTCGGGGAGGTGCTGCGATCGGCGATCCTGGGCGCCGGCAAGGCCGAGACTCTGGCACCCAGGGCGTGGGACGGCGCCGCCAGGATCCAGAGCATCGCCCATGGCGATTGGCGCGGCCAGCCGCGAGCCCTGATCGAATCCTCGGGCTATGTCGTCCATACGCTGGAAGCGGCGCTCTGGGCGGTGGACCGCACCGACAGCTTCGAGGAGGCCTTGGTCCTGGCCGTGAATCTGGCCGACGACGCCGATTCGGTCGGCGCCGTCACCGGCCAGCTGGCCGGCGCGCTGTACGGGATGTCGGGCATCCCCCGGCGCTGGTTGGAACCGCTGGCCTGGCGGGAGCGGATCGTGGAGACGGCCGACGGCCTGATCGCCGGAACCTAGGCCGCCGCGGCGTCGGTCAGGCCGGCTTCCCAGGCCAGCAGCGCCTGCTTCTTGGCCGAGCCCCAGCGGTAGTTGTGGAGGATGCCGCTGGCCCGGATCACGCGGTGGCAGGGGATCAGCACCGAGACCGGGTTGGAGCCGACCGCCCCGCCCACGGCGCGGCTGGCGGTCGGCCGGCCGATCGCGGCGGCGACGTCGCCGTAGCTGGCGACCCGGCCGGGCGGGATCGACAGCAGCGCCTCCCACACCTTGACCTGGAAGTTGGTGCCGCGCAGCAGCACCGGCAGCGGCGGCCGCTGCCCCACCGGCGCGAACATCCGCGCCACCACCGCGGCGGTGGCCGACTGGTCGCGCACCAGCTCCGCCCCCGGCCATTCGCCGGCGAACTCGGCCACGGCCGCGCCCTCGTCGCCGGTCACGAAGCTGAACCAGCAGACGCCGCGGTCGGTGACGCCGAGGATGCAGCGGCCGAACGGGCTGGACTGCAGGCCCCAGCGTATGACGAGGCCGGCGCCGCGCGTCTTCCAGTCGCCCGGGGTCATCGCCTCGCAGGTCACGAACAGGTCGTGCAGCCGCGACGGGCCGGACAGGCCGGTGTCGAGCGCGGCGTCGAGCAGGCTGGTCGGGGCGCTGAGCAGCTTTCGGGCATGGTCCAGCCGCAGATACTGGGCGAAGCGCTTGGGGCTGATCCCGACCCAGCGCGAGAAGACACGCTGGAAATGATGCGGGTGCAGCCCGGCCTCGGCCGCCAGCGTCGCCAGGTCCGGCGGGTCGTCGCGCCGCTCCACCAGCAAGGCGATGGCCCGCGCCACCGCCTCGTGGCGCGGCTCGTCGGCGGCCCCGGTCAAGTCATGGGGGGCCAGCTGATCGGCGGAAAGGGTGCTCATGCCGCCACTGTCCCGCCGCCGGCCTGCGCGGACAACCCGGAAGTTGCGGTCAGGCGCCGCCGCGCAGCCGGTCGAGCGCCGCCGACAGGTCGCGCGCCAGATGGGCGCGGTCGGACGGCGCCAGGAAGCCGCCGATGGCGACGCGCTGGCCGTGGCTGGTCAGGGTGACGCGGTTCTGGCCGACCTCGCTGCGGTCGACCTCGACCCGCAGCCAGTAGGGCTGCAGCTCGATCCGGTGCGACACGCCGCGATGGTCGCCATGCTCGATCACCAGCCGGCCGGCGGTCAGGCGCAGGCTTTCCCAGCTGCGCCCGGCCCGGCGCAGATTCGACCGCATCAGGACGAACAGCAGCAGGGCGTCGAGGCCGTAGAAGCCGAACACCGGCCAGGCGCCGAGCATCAGGAACAGCACGCCGTTGAACAGGCTGGTGACGCCGACCACGCCGATCACCAGCCAGAAGCCGATCGGCCCCAGGCTGCGCTTGGGCCGCAGCAGCCGCTCGAACAGCACCGGGTCCGCCGCGGCGGGGCCGTGGACGCCGATCCGGGTGAGGCTGCTGCTGCGCATGGACATCAGCATAGGCCGGACCGGCGGCATGGCAATGGCCGATGGCGCGCGCCCCGTCGCCCCGTTAGGCTGCGGCGCATGAAGCCAGCCGCCATCGACACCTTCTACGCCCGCCTCGCCGCCCGGATGCCGGAGCCGAAGAGCGAGCTGAACTACCACAACCCATACACCCTGCTGGTCGCGGTGGTGCTGTCGGCCCAGGCCACCGATGTCGGGGTGAACAAGGCGACCGGGCCGCTCTTCGCCGTCGCCGACACGCCGGAGAAGATCGTGGCGCTGGGGGTGGAGGGCCTGTCGCGCTACATCCGCACCATCGGCCTCTACAACATGAAGGCGAAGAACGTCATCGCCCTGTCGCAGATCCTGCTGCGCGACCACGGCGGCGAGGTGCCGCGCGACCGGGCGGCCTTGGAGGCGCTGCCGGGCGTCGGCCGCAAGACCGCCAATGTGGTGCTGAACGTCGCCTTCGGCGAACCGACCATCGCCGTCGACACCCATATCTTCCGGGTCGGCAACCGCACCGGGCTGGCGCGGGGCAAGACGCCGGACGCGGTGGAGAAGGTGCTGGAGCGGGTGACGCCGGACCGCTGGAAGCTGCACGCGCATCACTGGCTGATCCTGCACGGCCGCTACACCTGCAAAGCGCGCAAGCCGCTGTGCCCGGCCTGTCCCGTCGCCGATCTGTGCGAATGGCCGGAGAAGACGGCCTCGATCCCCGCCTAGAGCGGCACCCCCGCCCGCTCTCCGGTCCGCCGGCCCGCGGCGCCGGCCAGCATCGCCAGATGGGCCCGGGCGATGCCCAGCTTCTTCCCGAAGGACGTGCCGCATTCGATGCGGTGGAACAGGTCCTGCCGGTCCGACAGCGCGTCGATCATGCGGTCGACATAGGGCTGCCGGGGCCGGGCCCGGGCGACCGCCCGCAGATGGGCCAAGCCGTCCGGATCGGCGAGGTCGCCATCGAAGCTGTCGCGGATCTCCCCGGCCAGAGCGGCCTCGAACCACGGCAGCAGCCGGGGATGGGTCAGCAGCGCCCCGAACAGCGCATCGTCGCGGTAGCCGTGCCAGCGCGTGGTCAGGCGCCGGGCCTCGTCGTCGCCGACGCTGGCGAGGTCCTTGAACGAGCTGCCGCCACCGTGCCGGGTGACGGCGGCGACGCGCTCGCTCGACCGCAGCCCGAGCCGGTCGGCCACCCGCTGCCGGTAATCCGCATCCAGGACCCAGGCGTTGTAGCCGATCAGCGACAGCCCCGGCACGGTGCCGTCGGCATGGATCTGCAGCCAGTCGCGCTCGGCGAAGAGCTGGCGCAGGATCATCACCAGGTCCAGCCGGGCCAGACGCTTGCGGTGCATCAGGCTGGCGCAGAGGTTCAGCGGGTCGCGCAGGAACAGCAGGTCGACCCGCCGGCCGCCGGCGGCGCGCTGCATCCGCCAGGCGGCCTCGAGCCCCAGCAGCGTCACGCCCTCATAGTTGAAGATCGTGGTGCCGTTCGCGCCCTTGCCCCGCGCCGCCGGGCCGGCGACCTTGCCGAGATGCGACCGGATCGGGTCGCCGATCACGGCGTTGTTGACGAAGGCAGCCGGCGTGTCGCGGTGCTGCCGCAGCCAGCGGACGAAGGCGTGATGGCCGGACCGCTTGGTCGAGATGACGTTGATGAATTCGAGACCCATCCTGCGTCCCGCTCTCCCTCGGTGTGGACGGATGAAGTTCCCTGCCCCGTGTTCCGGACAGCGGACGGCGCCGCCGTCGGCCGGCTTCGGGCCGGCGCGGCTATCCTTACAGAAAAGTAAAGTCGGGCAGAACCGCTAAGTTCGCCGCAGGGGCCGGGCGCGTCCCGCGCCGGCGCCGGTCACGGCGTGGTTGCCGTCACCGCCGGATGAGCTCGGCGCCATGCCGGCTCAGGCCGGGGGATCGGCGATCTCGTCATAGCCGCGGTTCAGGAACTCGATCAGGCACAGCCCGTGGCCGAAAGGATCGGCCAGCGGCGCCAGCCGGCCCCAGGCCGCGGTGCGGATGCCGTCCTCGGCCACGGCGCCGGCCGCGACCGCGCGGGCCAGCGCCGCCGCGACGTCGTCCACCACCACGTCGAGATGCACCGGCGTCCAGTGCCGGGCGTAGCCGCGGCGGCTGTCGCCGGCGCCGACCGTGCCGGCCGCCTTGCGCAGCAGATAGAGCGGCGCGGGCCAGCCCGTCAGCTCCGCCATCTCGCCGCCGAAGCGGCGCCCGACCTCGAGGCCGAAGGCGCCGGTGTAGAAGGCCACCGCGGCCTCGAGATCGGGCACGTCGATATTGACCAGCAGGCTCACGGCGGTCCCCTCCCCTCGCCCCGGCGGCCGCCCTATCCTGCCAGCGCCTCCGGATCGAGCGCGCCGAGGGCGGCGGCGAAATCGGTCATGTCGGCGGTCAGCCGGGCCAGGCCCTTGGTCGGCGACAGCGTCGCCTCGTCCATGTACAGGGCCCGGTTCAGCTCGACCTGCAGGGCATGGATGCCGGCGCGCGGCCGGCCGTAATGCCGGGTGGTGAAGCCGCCGGCATAGGGGGTGTTGCGGGTGACGACATAGCCGCGGCCGGCCAGCCACTGCTCCGCCGCCTCGGTCACCGCGGCGGCGCAGGAGCTGCCGTAGCAGTCGCCCAGCACGACGTCGACCGCGCGGCCGCCTGGGGTGCGCGAGGCGCCCTGCGACGGCATCGAATGGGCGTCGATCAGGACGGCGTGGCCGAACCGGTCGCGGGTCTCGTCGACCAGCCGGCGCAGCGCCGCGTGATAGGGGGTGTAGTATCGCTCCACCCGCTCCACCGCCTCGGCGAATCGCAGCTTGCCGCGATAGATGTCCTTCCCCTGGGCGACGATGCGGGCGATGGTGCCGAGCCCGGCGACCACGCGCGGCGAGCGGGTGTTGACCCAGCCCGGCAGCGCGTCGTCGAACATCTCGGGATCGAGCTCGTAGGCCTCGCGGTTGACGTCGAGGAAGGCGCGCGGGAACAGGGCGCGCAGCAGCGGCACGCCCTGCTCGGGCACCCGGCCGAAGATCTCGTCGACGAAGCCGTCCTCGGACCGGCGCAGCGTGTGCGGGTCGAGCCGCGCCGCGGCCAGGAACGACGGCGGGTAGTCGCGGCCGCTGTGCGGCGAGGCGACCACGACCGGGAGGCGCCGGTCCTGCGGCAGGGCGATCGCCACCGCGTCGGACGCCGGCGACTGCGAGGCGACTTGACCATCCATGCCACCGTCATATCCCAGCGCCCCCGGGCTGTCGACGGGGCCGATAGGCCGGTTCGGCGGCAGGGACGGTTTGATGCTTGCACCCCCCGGTCGATGATGCTACATGGGCGCTCCCCGCGGACGACCGGCCTTCGGTCGTCCTTCCCGGTACCGGGCGCGTAGCTCAGCGGGAGAGCACTACGTTGACATCGTAGGGGTCACTGGTTCAATCCCAGTCGCGCCCACCACCGGCCTCCTGAAGAGATCAGTAGCTGGTCTGGCCGGCCAGTCGCGACAATAGGCTCGCGACGAGTTCCCGTCCGCCCATGAGGGGGTGTTCTGCCACTCGCATTCGAAGCGATGCGCTCGGCCTCGCCGAGCAGAATCGCCCTGGCCTGTGGGATGACCTGGCCAGCTGGACGGCCGTCATGCGTATGCATTACAATGTCATCAGCACAGGAGAGCGCCGATGACATCAAGCGCACTGATCCAGACTCGCATCGACCCCGCTCTGAAGGACAAGGCGACACTCGTGCTCGCCCGGATGGGCCTGACCGTTTCTGATGCCGTCAGGATGCTGCTCACCCGTGTGGCGAACGAGGGCACTCTGCCGGCTGGGCTGGCGGTGGACCCGGAAACCTACGACGCTTGGTTCCGACGGAAGGTGCAGGAGGCCATCGACGACCCGCGCCCCTCCATCCCGCATGAGGAGGTGGAGGCCGAGTTCGCCCGGCGCCGCGCTGAGACACGCCGCAAGCTGGCCGAAGGCAAGGCGTGAAGGTTGAGTGGCGTCCGGCGGCGCAGGCGGATCGGGACGCGATTTACGACTACATCGAGGCAGACAACCCGCGCGCTGCGCTGGTTGTGGACACGCGCGCCTGTGGGCGCATGCACAGACCCTGACGCGGCTGCCGGCACTCGGACGACCTGGACGGATCGCAGGAACACGGGAGCTGGTGATCCGTCGGACATCCTACATTCTTGTGTATCGGCTGGCCGGCGACACTGTCGAGATCCTGCGAATCCTGCACAGCGCCCGCCAATGGCCAGCGGAACTGGGCGACGAGCAGTAGAAGCATCATGCCGACGCAGGCACTTTACCGCGCTGAAGCGATGGAATTTGCGGCGACTGCGGCCGCCTCTTCACCCGTCCTTCGCCGACGCCTCCACCTCCACGATCCCGACCCGCGATTCGATCTCCACCGCCGACACCACCCCCTCCGCCTGCTCGATCTCGCGGAAGCAGCGATACATGCCGTCATTGAAGCGGATGTCGTCGAACACAACGACCCAGCGGCCGGCCAGCCGCGGGATCAGCAGCTCGGCCTGGGCCTTGACGATCTCGCCGACATGGATGCCGTCGATGAAGGCGATCCCCGGCCGGTCGAAGCGGATCTCCGCCGCCTCGAACCCCGCCTCGAAGGTGTCGGCGACGGCGGTGAATCGGGGGCTGATCGCGGCCAGGTTGGCGCGGGCGATCTCCTGCCACTGCCGGTTCGGGTCGAAGGTGACCAGCCGGCCCCGGCGGTTGGCCGAGAGCCCGGCCAGCCAGTACATGCCCGAGACCCCGAAGGCGGTGCCGATCTCGACCACCGTCCACGGCCGGAAGCGGCGGACCAGCTGGTAGTAGACCCGTCCGTATTTGTGGCTGGTGCGGACGGCGTTGCTGGACCGCTTGAAGCTGTCGTCGGGCGCGGTGAAGTCGCGATAGCCCTCCCACAGGTCGAGCGGCCCGATCTCCTGCGTCGACCGGGCGCGCTCCGCGATCAGCCGCTCCTTAGCGAAGCGGCGGGGGCGGATCAGATCCGCCACCCGCGTCTCGTTCAGGAACGCCGTGTCCCGCTTCCGGCGGACCACGGCGAGCGGCACTTGTGCCGGTTCTCCCATCCTGCCGGTCAGGCCGCGAGCGGGAACGGGCAGGCCTCGCGCAGCGCCGCCAGGTCCGGCATCCGCTCCGGCACGTATTGGCACAGCCGCGCATGGTCGGGCGTGACCGTGCCCAGCTCCGCCAGGTCGAAGGGCTCGACATCCTTCAGCCCGACCGAGGCGAAATAGTCCTCGAACTTGGTGTTGCCGCCCGGAATCTGGGTCTCGCTGGTCGACATCACCGCCCAGCCGACCGGGATGCCGTAGGCCTGCGACACGATGAGCCCGTGCAGCGAGGTCGAGATGATGTGCTCGCACTCCGACACCTCGTCGAGGAACGCCTCGATGCCGTCATAGGAGCCGCGCATGATGTCGATCACCTTGACGTCCGGATGCACCTCCAGCGGCGCCGCCACATGGGTGAAATGGCGGATCAGGCCGAGCTTGTGCTTCTTCGTGCCCTTCGGCTGGTACAGCTGCGGCAGCAGGAGGGCGACGTCGCCATAGACCTGCGGGCACTTGCCGCCGCTGTCCAGCACCAGCCGCCGGGTCAGCGGGCCGCGCACCGCCTTGTACACCGCCTGCGGGTGCAGCTTGTCGGTCAGGCGCGGGCTGCCCGTGCCCCAGACCGGCGTGCCCTTCTTGGCGAACTTGATCACCGAGCCGATCACCAGGGCGCCGCTGCCCGCCGCCACCCAGCGCGGCGGCCGCCCGGTCAGCTTCTCGACGATATAGGGGTTCAGGATGTCGCCGAAATTGCCGGGATAGGGCTGCTCCATCCACCACAGCTGCGGCCGCTGCTTCGGCTCCAGCCCGCCGGCCTTGGCCCGCTCCTCCAGCCCCAGCCGCAGCATCCGGCCCTGGGCGAAGGCCCTGGCCTTGGCGGTGCCGTGCTCCGCCAGCTCGCCGGCATAGCGCAGGCCCTCCTCCGGCAGGTGGAACTCGATGCAGAAATCGACCACGCGCTGCAGCAGGGCCGACAGGCGGTCGCTGTATTCGCCCTCCTGCCGCAGCTGGGAGATCCGGCCCTCGTACAGCGCCAGCGCCGCCTGCTCGCCCTCCTGCCGCCGCGCGATGCGGGCCAGGGTGTTCAGCGGGTCGTCCTGCGACGGGTCCAGCTCGGTCATCTTCTTCAGATAGACCCCGGCGTTCTGCAGCTTGCCGGCCTTCAGCTCCTGCTCCGAGATCGCCTTCAGCACCCGATACTGGCGCGACGGCTCCAGGATCGGCGCGTCGTGCTGGGCCACCTCCTTGACGAAGTCGCGGACATTGCCGCTGTCGCCGAAGGCGAACCAGGCGTCGGCCGCGCCCAGCTTCTCGCCCCAGGCGATCCGCTTCGGCGGCAGCAGCGTGATCTGCAGCTGCTCGGAATGCGCGCGCCACGCCTCCTCGAAGAAATAGTCGTCGGTGCCGCGCTCCTTGCTGCCCTTCTCCAGCTCCACCAGCTGCTCCAGCAGCCGCCGGGTCGGCGCCGTGTAGTTGAAGAACAGGAACCCGGGATGGAACGTCCGCGCGAAGATGAACGGGTCGTATTCCCGGAAGTACTTGAAGTTCCGCAGGAACGCCGCGAAGTCGCTCTCGCAGCGCAGGAACGGGTCCGGCCGCTTGATGATCCGGGTGTCGATGTCGACCCAGATGATCGGCCGCTTATGCTCCTCCAGCTTGCGGGAGTAGTAGTTGACCTTGTAGCGGCAGATGTCGGCCCAGTTGGCGTCCGGCCCCAGCTTGACCTCCTCGAAATCGTATTCGATCTCGAGCTTCTTGCAGTCCTCGGCCAGGTGGTAGGCGGAGTCGTAGTAGTACTGCTTCCCGCCGTAGAAGCTGACGACGACGGCTTCCTTATCCATGGTGCGCCTCTTCGAGCTGCAGAAGCAGGGTGGTCTCGTCGAGCTGGGCGATCTCGTAGATCGGCCGCTCGACCAGATCGGAGTCGGCGAAGGTGAAGATCCGCCGGCCCTCGCGGGCGATCTCGGAGCCGAGGAAGCTCTCGATCGCGTTGCGCACGGCCGGCAGGTCGGCCGCCTCGACGATGACATGCGGCGAGCGCGAGCGGATCGCGCGGACGCAGTCGGCCCGGTCGCGGGCCGCCTGGCCCGACAGGCGCAGCCGCACCAGAGTGGCGTCGTCGCAGGCCTTGGACAGCTGCTTCGGGTCGGCGGCGTCACACAGCTTGATCGCCGCCCGGTCGCCCTTGCCGTTGAGGGCGCGGTACTGCTTCAGGATCGGCTCGCCCTTGCTCTTCTCATAGGCGACCGACACCGAGCCCGCCTTGGAGACGAGATTGCCGAAGGCCGAGGCGAAGTAGAGGAAGCCGGGGTCGAGATCGACCACCTTGTCGCCCGGCTTCAGCACCTTGGCGGCGCAGGCCAGCGTGCTGTTGCGCCACCGCCGGGCCTCGATCTCCGACAGCTCGGCCTCGAGGCCGTCGGCCGGCACGGCGAGCTGGATGGCATCGGCCGTGGTGACGACGACATGGTCCGGCAGCACGATCTCCTGGTTCTTCGGCGGCTCCTCGACAACGGCCGCCGCGGGCTCCGGCGCCTTCGCCGCGGGCGCCGGATCGATCGCGAGGGCCTCGACCGCGACGGCCGGCTTGCGGTCGAAGGCGGCCGCGAACTGCTCGACATTGTCCAGCGCGCCCGCGATCGCGGCCGACCGCTCCTCCTCGCCGACCGGCTGGGCGAACTCGATCGCGTCGCCGATCCGCAGGTTGCGGTTGGCGTGGTCCAGCAGGATCGCAGCGCGGGTCAGCGACGGGAACCGCTCGGCCAGCGCCCGGCCGCTCTTGCTGGTCGGGCCGCAGACCTGGATCAGCGGCGTCCGCCCCATCACCGAGAACAGCAGCCCGTGGAAGCGGGAGCTGACCGCGAGCGCCGCCGAGGCGTAGAGATCCATGATCGCCGAGACGTCGAACTCGGCGGCCTTGACCACATGGATGTCGCGCCGCTGCCGCAGCCGCTCGTAGATCGCCTCGTCATCGACCGAATGCACGACGCCGACCACCGTGTCGTAGCCCTTGCCGAGGGCCTCGAGCGTCTCGTCGAGATAGGCGTCGATCGTGCTGTCGCGCTTGGCCAGCCAGCTCTCCAGGCTGTGGCTGAGCGACAGCACGGCGAGGTTCGGGTCGCGCCGCACGGGCACCGGCCGGGGCCCGTCCGCCAGCAGCAGCGCCAGGTCGCCGGTGGTGTGGACGTTCTTCAGCCCCACCGTCTCGGTCAGGAGGGTGGCGTCGCTGCGCTCGCGCACCGTGACCAGCTTCGCCAGCGACAGCGTGTCCTTGTAGGCGGCGGCGCCGAGCGTGGTCCGGATCCCCTGCGTGCCGACGCCGAGCACGGCGGAGGGGATGCCGCGCTCATAGGCGTAGCGGATCGGCGCCGTGTAGTTCGAGACGTTGCTGAAGCTGCTGTCGTAGAGCAGCCCGCCGCCGCCGATCGCGAGCAGGTCGGCGCCGTCGATCACGGAGTAGTCGGGGTTGGGGCCGACCAGCTCGACCTCGTCGAAGCCGTTCCGGTACAGGATCTCGCGGGCGCCGAAGCTGACCGCGTCGTCGCCGACATTGCCGACCCCGAAGGCCGAGACCACCACGGCCCGCCTGCTCGCCGAACGGGGCCGCACGCGCGTGTCGCGCTTGACGTATTCGAGCACCGGCTGGGTGTGTCGCCGCCGGGCGACGTCGAGCACCGCCGGCTTGGCGCCGGCGGCGTGCCTGGCGAACACCACGAAGACCTCGTTGGCGTGCACGACGTCGCCGTGGATCACCAGCGCCTGCAGGATCTGCCGCGGCAGGCGGGGCATCAGGCCCTTGTGGACGATCGCCCGTTCGGGGACCGGCGATTTCAGCTGCGCCGCCGCGCTGTAGGGAATGACCCGGGCGTTGGCGAGATCCTTCGACAGGGCTTCGAACAGATAGTCAGGAACGAGGACCTCGTCGCCCGGCGCGAGCTTCAGCGACGAGATCATGTCTTTGTGGTGCTTATCCACTATCCCCTCCGAGAAACCGGTTGAAAGGGGGAGGGTGGCGCGACCAGCTTTCCCGCGGGTCCGAAAGGGCCTCTTCCGGACCCGCGGGCATGACGGGCTGGCTCCCGCCGGCTATGCGGCCGGGCGGGCGGTGGCTGTCATCGCTGGAAACGCGGAACGTCGGCGCTACGAGGCGTCGGGTCTCGGTCTGGGACGCCGCTGGTCGATCGATTCCATCTGATCCCCCTTCACTGAGGTGCGCGGCCGCCATCAGCCGTCCGGACGAACCGGGATCAGCTGACAATCGCGACCGCCTTCCCCGGGGTTGGGTCCCAGATCAGGCACAATGGCGCCGAAGCGCCATTCGCCCCGCAGGCTGAACGCCTTGCGATAGGGTTAGTCGGCCGCAGGCCACCGGATCTTTTTGACACCGTTCATGTTGCAGCGCAATCAGTAATTCGTCAGTTCTTTATACTGTCAATAAAGATCACAATTTATATTATTCCCTGCTAATTATTGCTGCATATTGCATAATTTTTAAGCATTCTTTATTTGGTAACAAGACTTCGATCTTCTACACTAGAATCAGATGGCAGATTTCGCAACCCCGTTCGGCTCATACCTTGTCATGAAAACCATCAATCCTGGTTTTCAGCGTGAAATTACAGAGGAGCCTTCGCCGAAGTCTGGCTGCTGCCTGTTGGCTCACGCCGCCGCTTTGCGCTCCAATCGCCGGATCGCGTCGGCGAGCGGCCGGGCGGCATCGTCATAGCCGTCCCAGGCGGCGCTCTTCGCCAGCAGGTCCGGCGCGGTGCGCAGGGTGTAGCGCTTCGGGTCGAGGCCCTTGCGCACCTGGTCCCAGGTCAGGGGCATCGACACGGTGGCGCCCGGCCGGGCTCGCGGCGACAGCGGCGCCACCGCGGTCGACATCCGGTCGTTGCGCAGATAGTCGAGGAAGATCCGGCCCCGGCGCTTGTCCTTGGCCATGTTGACGACGTAGCGGTCCGGCGCGTCGCCGGCCATGCGCAGGCAGACCTCCTTGGCGAAGCCCTTCGCCTCCGGCCAGTCCGGCGCGCCGGCGCGGGCGGCGGCGAGCGGCGTCACCACATGCAGCCCCTTGCCGCCGGTGGTCTTGCAGAAGGGCACCAGGCCGACCGCCTCCAGCCTGTCCTTCAGCTGCCGCGCCGCGTCGACCACCCTGGCGAAGTCGACGCCGGGGCCGGGGTCGAGATCGAACACCAGGCGGCCCGGGCGGTCGGGCACGCCCGGCCAGCAGTTCCAGGGATGCAGCTCCAGCGCGCCGGACTGCGCCACGGCGGCCAGCGCCTCGATCCGGTCGATCTGGATATAGGGCTTGCGGTCGCCCGACACCCGGGCGAGGGAGATCAGGCTCGACGTGCCGGGCATGGCATGGCGCTGGAAGAAGATCTGGCCGCCGATCCCGTCCGGCGCGCGCAGGATCGAGCAGGGGCGCCCCTTGATGTGCGGCAGCATCCAGGGGCCGACCGCCTCCAGATACAGCGCCAGGTCGTGCTTGGTGACCGGCTCGCCGTCGCCCGCATCCGGCCACAGCGCCTTGTCGGCCTTGGACAGGGCGACGCCCATAACCGTCGCCTTGGCCGCGCCGCGGCGGCGCACCGGCCCGGCAGCTTTGGCCGGCGCCGGCTCCGCCAGCTCCGTCTCGGCCGCGGGCGCCGGCGTCCCGGCCTCGACCTCCTCGGCCGGCTTGTCCTCGCGCAGCCCCTTGAACGAGGCCTGGCGCACCATGCCGGAGCCGGTCCAGCCGGCGAATTCGATCTCGGCCACCAGCTCCGGCCGGGCCCAGTGAACGTTGCGCTCCTTGCGCGGCGCGCCGGGGCCGGTGAAAGGTGATGTGTCGGTCTCGACCGCCTTCAGCCGCGGCACCAGCCGCTCCACCTTGGCGGCGCCGAAACCGGTGCCGACCCGGCCGATATGGACCAGGTGGCCGCCGCGATGGACACCGACCAGCAGGGATCGGAAGCGGTTGCCGGTCGTCGACCAGCCGCCGATCACGACCTCCTCGCCGCCGCGGCACTTGGCCTTGGTCCAGCGGTCGCTGCGGCCGGACTGGTAGGCGGAATCGAGGCGCTTGGAGATGATGCCTTCGAGATGCAGCCGGCAGGCGGAGCGCAGGACGGCCTCGCCCGCCTCCTCGAAATGGTCGACGTAGCGGATGGTGGAGGTGGCGTCGCAGCCCCGCGCCTCCAGCAGCTCGCTCAACCGCGCCTTGCGCTGCGACAGCGGCTCCGGGCGCCAGTCGCGGTCGCCCTCGTAGAGCAGGTCGAAGGCGAAAAAGATCAGGTCGCGGCTGCGGCCCTCGGACAGCGCCACCTGCAGCGCGGGGAAATTCGGATGGCCGTCCTCGTCCAGCGCCACCGCCTCGCCGTCGATGATGCCGTCCGGCCAGTCTTTCGCCGCGTCGGCGATGGCCTGGAAACGGTGCGTCCAGTCGAGGCCCTTGCGGGTCTTCAGCGTCGCCGCGCCGCCTTCGATCCGCAGCTGCAGGCGATAGCCGTCGAACTTGATCTCATGGCCCCAGCCCGGGCCGCCGGGCGGCCGGTCGACCGACAGGCACAGCTCCGGCGGGATGAAATCCGGCATCGCCGAGGCGGCGGCCGTCTTCCGGCGGCGCGGTGCCAGTGCTTTGGCGGCGGCCTTCTCCGGTTTGGCCGACGAATCCCAGACCGCATCCGCCCGCGCGGTCTTCCGGCCGCCCAGCATGAAGGGCTTCGGGCCGCGGCCCCGCCCGCCGGCGATCTCGGCCATGGCGCGGCCGGAGGCGACCGACCGGTCCTCGGCCAGCACCGCGTCGCCATCGGCCTCGACCGCATGCGCGTCGCGATGCTTGATCAACAGCCAGTTGCTGCGCTTGCCGCCGGTGCGGTCCCGCTTCATCCGCACCAGCACCCAGCTGCCGTGCAGCCGGTCGCCCTCCAGGGCGAACTTCAGCTCGCCCCTGGCCAGCTGCTGCTGCGGCGACAAGCGGCCCTCGGGCTCCCAATAGCCGCGGTCCCACAGCTGGACCGTGCCGCCGCCATACTGGCCCTTCGGGATGGTGCCTTCGAAATCGCCATAGGCCAGCGGGTGGTCCTCGACCTCCACCGCCAGGCGCTTGTCATGCGGGTCGAGCGACGGCCCCTTGGTCACCGCCCAGGACTTGAACACGCCGTCGAGCTCCAGCCGCAGGTCGTAGTGCAGCCGCGTCGCCGCGTGCTTCTGGATGACGAAGCGCAGCCGGTCCGACGGCGCCACGCCGCCGGCGCCGCTGGGCTCGGAGGTCTTCTCGAAATCTCGCTTGCGCCGATAGGTCGACAGGCTGTCCTTGGCCATCGCCTTCGCCCGAATGATCCGCTGCCCTGGAAACGATGCATGCGAAGCGGCAGTTCCGGAGGCGCCTATCGCGGTGACCAGCTGCCCTCCCGCACTCCGGGGGCGGCAAACAGCCTTTCGATGGAGTCCGGCAGATCGTTGTCGGCCAGGTATCCCCGCCACCGCAGATCGTAACGCAGGGTCCGGCATCCGGCCGCCGGCTGGACCGCGACCGTGCTGGTGGCGATGCGGAAGCCCGCCTGCCGCAGCGCGGCCTCGACGTCGCGGACGCTGAGCCGGTCCTGCTCCACGGTCAGGCTCAGCCGCGCCTTGCGCTCGTGCGTCACCCGGTCCTCGAGCTGCTTCAGCCCCCACAGCACGGCCAGGCCGACGGCGAAGGCGATGCCGCCCAGAATCAGCTCCCCGGCGCCGAAGCACAGCCCCATCACCGTGACGAACCACAGCGTCGCCGCCGTGGTCACGCCCATCACCAGGTCGCCACGATGCAGGATCGCGCCACCGCCGATGAAGCCGATGCCGGACAGGATGCCGAGCGGCAGGCGCATCACATCCATCCGGATGAAGCTGTCGTCGGTCTTGCCGGTGGTGGGCAGCAGCAGATTGGCCAGCACCATCGAGAAGGCGGCGGCGAGGCAGACCAGGAGATGGGTGCGCATCCCCGCCGGGCGGCCATGGGCGCCGCGGTTCCAGCCGATGGCGGCACCGGCGAGCGCGGCGAGCGCGAGCCGCAGCAGGAGGTCGGGCCAGGTCGGATACAGCGGCATGGTCGAAGCCCTCGCAAGCGACGCCGGAGCGATGCGGAGCGCCGCACCGGAGTCAACATCGCGGGCCGGCCGGCGTTCCGTCGCCGGAACCCGTCGCCGGCCCCGGCCGTTCGTTCTGAAGCATCGGCCGACGAGGATGCCATGGCGCCGCGCGCGAACTGGAAAGGCATGCTGAAGCTGGGCTTCCTGTCCTGCCCGGTGGCGCTGTACACCGCGGTCGGCGGCGGCGACGAGATCCATTTCAACATGGTCAACCGGCGCACCGGCCACCGGCTGCGGCGCCTGTTCGTCGATGCCGAGACCGGCAAGCCGGTGGAGCGCGACCAGCAGGTGAAGGGCTACGAGGTCGACACCGACCGCTATGTCGTGCTGACCGAGGAGGAGATCGAGGCGGCGATCCCGGACAGCACCAAGACCATCGAGATCGAGGCCTTCGTCCCGCGCGACCAGGTCGACCGCGTCGCCATCGACCGGCCCTATTACCTGGCGCCCACCGACGCCGTCGGGTCGGAGGCCTTCGCCGTGATCCGCGCGGCCTGCGAGACGGCCGGGGTGGTGGGCATCGGCCGGACCGTGCTGTTCCGGCGCGACCGGGTGCTGATGCTGTGTCCGGAAGGGCCGGGCTTCCTGGCCAACCTGCTGCACTTCGAATACGAGATGCGCGACGAGGCCCAGGCCTTCGACGACATCCCGGACATCAAGATCACCGGCGAGATGCTGGACCTGGCTAGGCACATCATCGGCCAGAAGAAGGGCAGGTTCGAGCCGGCGAAGTTCGAGGACCGGTACGAGACGGCGCTGATGGAGCTGATCCGCGCCAAGCAGCGCGGCGAGACGATCAAGCCGCCGGCGGCGCCGAAGCGCGGCCAGGTCATCGACCTGATGGCCGCGCTGCGCGAGAGCGCCGGGGTCTCGGCGAAGCCCGGCCGGAAGAGCGCGGCGAAATCCAAGACCACCGCCAAGAGCAAGACGAAGCGCAAGGCCGCACCGGCCGCCCGGACGACCCGGCGGAAGGCCGGTTGATCGGAAAGCGCCGTCGCGCTGCCTCTCCTCCCCGGGCTTGACCCGGGGATTGCGGACCTTTTCAAGCATCCATCCCATACCCGTCATGGCGAGGAGGCGAAGCCGACGAAGCCATCCAGGGGCCGTCTCCAGCCGCCCTGGATTGCTTCGCTGCGCTCGCGATGACGGCACTGCCCATTGCGAGCGCGTCACCGATCTGCCCGGCCTCCCCCTTCCTCCCTCCCGCAAGGGAGGGGGAGAATAAAAGTCCATACCGGACGGGCACGGGCCGTTCCGAAAGATCCCGCAAGCAATAGAGGCAACAGAGTTGGCGAGATCCCGCCCGCCCCTCCCGGGATGCCATCGATCCTCGGCCGGCCCTCCGCCGCTAGCGCTTCCGCTTGTCGGACTCCAGGCTCTTGCGCAAGGCGGCCATCAGGTCGATGACCTTGGCGGTCTCGTCCTCGGTCCTGGGCTTCGGCGCCTCGATCTTCTTGCCCTTCTTCTTGCGGGCGATGATCTTCTGCAACGAGGCCTGGACGCGGTCGCCGAGCAGGTCCTCGCTCCAGTCGGTCTTGCGCTCCTTGATCACCGACAGAGCCAGCTTCATCGCGTCCTTCGGCGGCTCGGCCGGCCTGATGCCGCCGAAGGCCTCCGCCTCGTCCCGCACCTCGTCGGCCTGGCGCAGGGTCCACACGATCATGCCCTTGCCGCGCGGCTCGATCATGATCGGCCGCTCGCGGCGGTACAGCACCAGCTTCGACAGCCCGACGGTCCGGGTCGCGGCCATCGCCTCGCGGATCACGCTGAACGCCTCCTCGCCGACCGGCTCGCTCGGCGCCAGGTAGTGCGGCCGGTCGCGCCAGACCAGGCCGACCTCGGCCCGCGGGACGAAGGCCTCGATGTCGATCGTGCGCGTGGTCTCCAGCGCGACGGCGGAGAACTCCTCATCGGTCAGGATGACGTAGTCGTCCTCGCCGACCGGATAGCCGCGCACCTGGTCGTCATCCGCCACCGGCTTGCCGGAGACGGAGTCGACATACTGGCTGACGACGCGGTTGCCGGTCGCCTCGTTCAGGGTGTGGAAGCGCACCCGCTCCGCCTGGGTGACGGCCGGCGTCATCTCCACCGGGCAGGTCACCAGGCTGAGCTTGAGATAGCCGGACCAGAAGCTGCGGGCCGCCATCGGCCGCCTCCGCGACGGTGTCTCCTGCCGAAGAAAGCGCCGCGGCCGGCCGACGGTTCCCCGCCGGCCCGGTCCGCCCCTACTTGGCCGCCGCCTTCCGGCCCCGGCCCGACTTCGCGGCCGGCGCCGGCGCGGGCGCCGGCGGTTCCGCCACGCGGCGGGTGCCGAGGCCGATGCTCTTCGCCAGCGAGCTGCGCTGCTTGGCGTAGTTCGGCGCCACCATCGGGTAGTCGGCCGGCAGGCCCCAGCGCTCGCGATACTCGTCCGGCGTCATGCTGTAGGCGGCCTGCAGATGCCGCTTCAGCATCTTCAGCTTCTTGCCGTCCTCGAGGCAGACGATGTAGTCGGGCGTCACCGACTTGCGGATCGGCACCGCCGGCTCCGGCCGGCTCGGCGCCGGCGTCGACGGCTTGCCGAGGCCGGTCAGGGCGCCGTAGACCTGCTCGATCAGCGCCGGCAGATCGTTCGGCGCGACGCTGTTGTGCGAGACATGAGCAGCCACGATCTGAACGGTGTGCTTGCGCAACGCATCTGTCGAAGTCGGCTTCAAATCGTCGGCGATGTCTGCACCCATCAAATCTCTCCTGTGAATGGATCGGACATAGATATCGCATTCCAGCGACAGGTCCAGACTTATTTGAACAAGTCGAGATGATCCGCATCCAAAGACTTTCCATAGAATGCTTTGCGACCCGATGATCGGGGAGAGCTGCGACGCCATGGCCTGGGCCGGCAGGCTGGCCGCGGCGGGAAACCGGGTTAAGATCGCTCCGGCTCGCTCGACACGACAGGATTCCCGATCGATGGCGCAGCACGGTCCACTTCCAGGCTTCCGGCGCACCGCCGCCCTCGCCGCCGCGGCCCTGCTCGGCCTCCTGTCCGCGGCCCGGGCGGAGCCGGCCTTCACCGATCCCTGGCCCGCGGTCGGCGACGCCGCCGGGCGGATCGTGGCGGTGCCGAGCCACAGCCCCTTCGTCCCGTCCGAGATCGGGCCCGAGGCCCCCGCCACGCCGGCGCGCGTCACCTACTATCCGCCCGCCGGCGCCGATGCCGCGCACAAGGCGCCGGCGGTGGTGCTGCTGCACGGCGCCGCCGGCGTCGACGAGCATCGCGAGCCGACCTATGCCCGGCAGCTGGCGGCGATGGGCATCGGCGCCGCCGTGGTCGACGTGTTCGGCGCGCGGCGCGACGTGGCCACCAGCTTCACCGACCGGGTGATCCGGATCACCGAGACCATGGCGCTGGCCGACGCCTATGCCACCCTGGCCTGGCTGAAGGCGCGGCCGGAGATCGACGGCGGCTGGGTGGCCGTGTGGGGTTTCTCCTACGGCGCCATGGCCAGCATCGTCGCCACCAATGCCGCCATCGCCGACCGCTTCGCGGCGCTGTACGATCTGGGCGACACGCGCTTCGCCGCCCATGTCGCCTTCTACGGCCCCTGCATCATCGACTTCGAGGATCCGCGCACCACCGGCGCGCCGGTGCTGATGGCCTGGGGCGACCGCGACGCCATCATGGATGCCGAGCGCTGCCAGGCCACCGCGGCAACACTGCGCCAGGGCGGGTCGGAGGTCCGGACCATCGTCTATCCCGGCGCCGTGCACCAGTGGGACGGCAGCCGGCCCGGGCCGCGGCCGATCGGCCGGCTGCTGAACGGCTGCGACTTCGAGGTCGAGCGCGACCTGACGGTGCGCGACGGCAATCTCGGCATCGCCATGGGCGGCACCTTCACCCGCAAGCTGATCCTGGCCAACTGCGTCGGCAGCGAGGGCTATCTGATCGGCCGCGACGATGCCGTGCGGGCCCGGTCGGACCGCGACGTGGCCGCCTTCCTGTCGACCGCCTTCGGCCTGGCCGAACGCAGCTGACCCATGTCCGCTCTTCACAGGCTGATCGCCGCATTGGCCCCGCTGGTGCCGGCGCTGCGCGCCTTGGCGCCGCGGCCGGTGTCGGCAGCCGAGCGGCTGGCCGCCTTCCCGACCGGCGGGCTGCCGCTGGCACGGCCGGTCGACATCCGCTGGAACGGCCACCAGATCCCCTTCGTCGAAGCCGAGACCGACGGCGACCTGGCGGTGGCGCTGGGGCTGGTGCACGCCCATCTGCGCGGCGGCCAGATCGCGCTGATGAAGCGGGTGGCGCAGGGCCGCCTGTCGGAGATCGCGGGGCCGGTGGCGCGCGACATCGACCACGCCCTGCGCATCCTCGACTACGGCCATGCCGCCGACGCCGTGATCGACCGCATGCCGACGGACAGCCGCGCCTTCGCCGAGGCCTTCGTCACCGGCGTCAACGCCTATCACGCGCTGGAGCGGGCGCCGCCGCCGGAATTCGCCCTGCTGGGGCTGCGGCACGAGCCCTACACGCTGCGCGACATGTGGACGATCGGCCGGCTGGCCGGCAGCGACATCAACTGGGTGGCCTATTTCGGGCTGCTGCGCGAGCGCGGCACGCCCGGCTTCGCCGAGGCCTGGGCCCGCACGCTGAAGGCCGGGGCCAACGCCGTAACCAGCTTCACCACCGACAGCCGGCAGGCGGCGCTGGCGACCCTGCTGACCGCGACCGGCCGCACCGGCAGCAACAGCGTCGCCGTGGCCGCCGCCCGCAGCGCCACCGGCGGCGCGATGATCGCCAGCGACCCGCATCTGTCGCTGTCGCTGCCGAACCTCTGGCTCGTCGCCGGCATGCGCTCGCCCGGCTACCACATGGCCGGGCTGATGGTGCCGGGCATGCCCTTCGTCGCCGTCGGCCGCAGCCTGCACCTCGCCTGGGGCGGCACCAATATGCGGGCGGCGTCGAGCGACCTCTACGACGTCAAGGCGCTCCCGGATGCCGAGATCGAGACCCGCGAGACGGTGATCCGCACCCGGTTCTGGCGGCGGGCCCGGCGCCAGATCCGCCGCACGCGCTTCGGCCCGATCGTCAGCGACGCCAAGGTGGCGCGCAGCCGGCCGGGCGACACCATCGCCCTGCGCTGGATCGGCCACGAGCCGACCGACGAGGTCACCGCCCTGCTGCGCGCCAGCCGCGCCGCGACGCCGGAGGCGTTCCGCGCCGCCTTCGCCGGCTTTGGCGTCTCGGCCCAGAACATGGTGGTGGCGTCGGCGGATGGGCGGATCGGCCAGATCATGGCCGCGACCCTGCCGGTGCGCCGCCGCTTCCCGCCGGCCGACCCGGTGCTGGATGCCGGCGACCCGGACACCCACTGGCACGGGCTGGTCGACGCCCCGGCCCTGCCCTGGACCGCCGACCCGCCGGACGGGGTGCTGGCCACCGCCAACAACCGGCCAACCGACACCGCTTTGCCGGTCGGCTTCTTCTTCTCCGCCGACGAGCGGGTGCGGCGCCTCTATGCCCTGCTGCGGTCGAAGGACCAGCTGGCGCCGGAGGACCTGGTCGCGCTGCAGGCCGACACGGTGTCGCCGGATTCCGCCGCCCTGGCCCGGCACCTCGCCGAGGCGATCCGCGCGGCCGGGATCGGCGGCGAGCATACCAGCTTCCTCGACCGGCTGGCCGGCTGGGACGGCGACTACGCCGCGGATTCGGCCGGCGCCCCGGCCTTCGAGGCGCTGCTGCACCACCTGGTGCCGCGGGTCTACGGCGCCGAGACCATCGACGCCATGCCGCGGCTGATGGCGCAGTGGAACGCGATCACCGCCTTCCTGGCCGACGACCTGGCCGCGCTGGCGCCGGAGCGGCGCCGGCAGGTGCTGGGCGAGGCGGTCGGGCTGGCCGCGATCGACGCCGCCCCGATCCCGAACTGGGGCGAGATGCACCGGATGCGGGTGGCGCACATCCTGGCCAACCTGCCGGTGCTGGGCCGCTTCTTCGTCTTCGGCGAGTATCCGACCGGCGGGTCGCGCGAGACGCCGATGAAGACGGCGCACGGGCTGGTGCGCGGCCGGCACAACGCCAGCTACGGCTCGATGGCCCGGCATGTCGCCGACATGTCCGACCCCGACGCCAGCTGGGTCACGCTGTTCGGCGGCCAGGACGGCTGGCTGGGCAGCGAGGGGATGACCGACCAGATCCCGCTGTGGCGCGAGCGCCGGTCGATCCGCCTGCCGCTGCGGCCCGAGACGGTGGCGCGGGAGTTCCCGACCCTGACGCGCCTCTCTCCGCGATGATCGATGCGACTCCCGTTTTCCGGCTGGCGGCGGCGCTGCGGCGCCGGCGGCTGCGACGCCTGGACCCGGTCGAGAGCCAGCGCCGCACGCTGCTGCGGCTGCTGCGCCGGGCCGCCGGCACCCGCTTCGGCCGCGACCATGGCTTCGACCGCATCGCCGACGTCGCGGCCTTCCAGGCGGCGGTGCCGCTGCGCCGCTACGAGGAGATGTGGCGCGACTACTGGCAGCCCGCATTCCCGGTGCTGCGGGACGTGTCCTGGCCCGGGCCGATCCCGTTCCTCGCCGTCACCTCCGGCACCACCAGCGGCCGCAGCAAATACATCCCGGTCAGCGACGCGATGCGACGCTCCAATGTCCGTGCCGCCTTCGACCTGACCGCTTGGCATCTCGGCGCCCGGCCGCACAGCCGGATGTTCGGCGGCCGCAGCCTGATGCTGGGCGGCAGCACCGCCCTGACCGAGGAGGCGCCGGGGGTGCTGAGCGGCGACCTGAGCGGCATCGCCGCCCGCACCCTGCCGGCCTGGGCCCGGCCCTTCGTCTTCCCCGGGCCGGACCTCGCCCTCCTGACAGACTGGGAGGAAAAGCTGGACCGCATCGCCCGCGGGTCGCTGGACCTTTCGATCCGCAGCGTCACCGGCACCACCAGCTGGCTGCTGATCTTCCTGGAGCGGGTGCGGCAGCTGCGCCGTGCCCGCGGCGACGCGCCGGACCCGCCCTATCCCTCGCTCGACCTGCTGGTGCCGGGCGGCGTCGCCCTGGCGCCCTACCGCCCCCGGCTGGGGCGGCTGATCGCCGGCACCGCGGCCGAGATCCGCGAGGGCTACGCCGCCAGCGAGGGCTTCATCGCGGTGCAGGATGCCGGGCCGGAGGACGGGCTGCGGCTGAACCTCGATCACGGGCTGTTCCTGGAGTTCGTGCCGGTGGAGGAGCTGGGCTCGCCCCGGCCAGCCCGGCACTGGATCGCGGATGCCGAGCCTGGGGTGAACTACGCCATCGTCCTGACCAGCTGCGCCGGCGCCTGGGCGTATGTGCTGGGCGACACGGTGCGGCTGGTCGGCCGCGACCCGCCCCGCATCCTGATCACCGGCCGCACCAGCTACGGCCTGTCCGCCTTCGGCGAGCACCTGATCGCCGAGGAGGTCGAGCGCGCCGTCGCCGACGCCGCCGCCGCGATCGGCGCCGACATCGCCGATTTCGCGGTGATGGCGGTGTTCCCGGACGAGGCCGCCCCGGTCGGCCGCCACCGCTGGTTCGTCGAATTCGCCGCGGCACCCGACGACGCCGCGATCGGCCGCTTCGCCGCCACGCTCGACGCCCGGCTGTCGGCGCTGAACGACGACTACGCCGCCCACCGCGCCGGCGGCACCGGGATGGGGCCGCCGGAGGTGGCGGCCGTGCCACCCGGCCGCTTCGCCGCCTGGATGAAGTCCCGCGGCCGGCTGGGCGGTCAGAACAAAGTGCCGCGGCTGATCGCCGATCCCGGGCTGGCGGCCGAGCTGGCGGCGTTCATGGCCGGGTCGTGATGCCCCGTGCGGTCCATCAGCGTCGGGTCGTCGTTGCGCACGGCATTGACCCGGGTCGAGACCGGATAGGCCTCGACCGGCAGGTCGGCGGGCGGCGCCAGCATGGCCTGCAGCTGCGCCGGCGACGCCGTTTCCTCGCCGAGCCAGGCCGGCCACCGCTCCGGCTCCAGCATCACCGGCATGCGGTGATGGATCGGCCGCAGCCGCTCGACCGCGTCGGCGGTGACGATGGTGAAGGTGCGCGTCCACTCGCCGGACTCGGGATCCTTCCAGCCTTCCCACAGCCCGGCGAAGACCATCGGCCTTCCGTCCAGGCGGCGGACGAAATGCGGCGTCCGGTCCGGCGCCCATTCGTAGAAGCCGTCGGCCGGGACCAGGCAGCGCCGGGCCTGGAAGGCCTTGGCGAAGCTGCGCCGCTCGGCCAGGGTTTCGGACCGGGCGTTGATCAGCTTGGCGCCGCCCTTCAGGTCCTTCTCGCCGTTCGGCACCAGGCCCCAGCGCAGCAGGTCGATCGCCCGCCGCCCGGTCTTGGGGTTGAACCGGACCACGGCGAGATCCTGGGTCGGCGCCGCGTTGTAGCGTGCCGGGACGTTGGGCACCGGGCCGTCGGCGCCGAAGGTCTCGACCAGCTCCTCCGGCGGCAGCTTCTGGACGAACCGCCCGCACATGGCTCAGGCCGGCACCGGCAGCACATAGGGCCCGAGCAGCAGGCCGAACAGCATCATCAGCACCACCAGCGTGACCAGCGTCAGGCCGAAATGGGCGCCGCGCTGCTCCTGCGGCACGCGCAGCACCAGGCCGGTGCCGCGATACAGGATCGTCAGGGCATAGCCGATCGCCAGCAGCACCAGCAGCACGGCGGCCGGGCCCGACATCAGCAGCTGCACGCCGGGGCCCAGCATCTCGGCGACATAGACCGGCGTCATCGCCAGCGCCACCAGGACGAAGGCGGCATCGAAGCTGGCCGGCGCGCCGAACATCCCAGCATAGAATCGGACCACGGCGGCCATGACGAACAGACCCGCCAGATTCACCGCCACCCGCACGGCCAGGAACAGCACCAGCAGGCCGAGCGGCGTTTCGACGTCCGAGACCGAGAGCAGCAGCGCCAGCAGCAGGAAGGCGCCGATCGAGGTCAGGATCAGCACCGGCAGCACATGCTCGCGCACCACCACGCGCCAGCCCGGCGCCGGCACGCCATGGCCGGCCAGCGTGGCGTCGGGTTCGAACAGCATGCCGCGCACGCGGCCTACCACTGCGGCGAGATCCAAAACCGTCTCCAGCACATCGTCGCGGCCGCTCAGGACCGGCCCCCTAGCACAGGGATATGGCCCTGGCCGCGAAGCGCATGCAACCCCACGCCTTGCAAGGCCGGGCCGCGCATGCCATGGCTGCCACCATGAAGCGGCAGATGCGACGGAGCAAGCCCGCGGCCCCCGGGTCGCGGCGGGAGATCGAGCTGGTGGTCGAGCGCCTGGGCGGCGGCGACGGCATCGGCACGGTCGACGATCATCGCGTCTACGTGCCCTTCGCCGCGCCGGGCGACCGGGTGCGCGCCCGGCTGGGCCGGCCGGAAGGCCAGGCCTATCGCGGCGAGTTCATCGAGCTGGTGCAGCCCGGCCCGAATCACCGCGAGCCGCCCTGCCCGCATTTCGGCCCCTGCGGCGGCTGTCAGGTGCAGCATCTGGCACCGCCGGTCTACACCGACTGGAAGCGCGGCCTGCTGGCCGGCGCCCTGGCCCGCAACGGGCTGGAGGTCGAGGTGGACGCCCTGGTGGAGACCCCGCCGCACAGCCGCCGCCGGGCCAGCCTGGCGGCACGGCACGGCCGGTCCGGCGTGTTCCTGGGCTTCAACGAGGCGGGGTCGAGCCGGATCGTAGACCTGACCGACTGCGTGGTGCTGCGGCCGGAGATCACGGCCCTGCTGCCGCCGCTGCGCACGGTGCTGGCCGCGATCCTGCCGGAGAACGGCGGCGCCGACCTCGCCGTCACCCTGCTGGACGACGGCCTCGACCTGGTGGTCGTGGCCGAGGCGGGCCTGGACCTGCAGCGGCGGGAGCGGCTGGCCGAGTTCGCGGCGGCGCAGGACCTGGGGCGGCTGTCCTGGCGCGGCCCCGACGGCTTCACCGACCCGGTGGCGCATCGCCGCGCCGGGGTGGTGCATTTCGACGGCGTGCCGGTGGCGGTGCCGCCCGGCGGCTTCCTGCAGGCCAGCACCGAGGGCGAGGCCGCGCTGGCCCGGCTGGTGCGCGAGGGCGTCGGCCAGGCCAAGCGGATTGCCGATCTGTTCTGCGGCGCCGGCACCTTCGCCCTGCCGCTGGCCCGCGGCGCCCAGGTGACCGCGGTCGACGGCGAGGGCCCGGCGGTCGAGGCGCTGGCTGCTGCCGCCCGGCGCGGCGGCCGGGGCGAGCGGATCACGGCGCAGCGGCGCGACCTGTTCCGCCAGCCGCTGACGGCGGCGGAGCTGCGCGGCTTCGACGCCGTGGTGTTCGACCCGCCGCGGGCCGGCGCCCGCGACCAGGCGCAGGCCTTGGCCTCATCCGCCGTGCCGTTGGTGGTCGCCGTGTCCTGCAACCCGTCCAGCCTGGCGCGCGACGCCCGCATCCTGGTCGACGGCGGCTACCGGCTGGAGCGGGCGACGCCGGTCGACCAGTTCCTGTGGTCGCCGCATCTCGAGGCGGTTGCCGTCTTTCGACGGTAGGAAACAGCCCTTCCATTGTCATGCCCGGGCTTGACCCGGGCATCCAGAAGATGTCGACGCTCTCTGGATTGCCGGGTCAAGCCCGGCAACGACAGAAGAGGAGACTCACCCGATCAGGCTGCGCAGCGGCACCAGGGGACGGGGGCCGACATGGCTGATCACCTCGGCGGCGGCGATGCTGCCGATGCGGCCGCATTCGGCCAGGCCGAGGCCGCGGGTGAAGCCGTAGAGGAAGCCGGAGGCGTAGAGGTCGCCGGCGCCGGTGGTGTCGACCAGCTGGGCCAGCGGCGCGGCCTCGACCACATGGCTCTCGCCGTCGGTGACGATCACCGAACCCTTCTCGCTGCGGGTGATCGCCGCCACCTCGCAGCGGCCGCGCACCGCGGCGACGGCGGCGTCGAACTCGTCGACCTGGTACAGCGCCTTGATCTCCGCCTCATTGGCGAACAGCACGTCGACATGGCTGTCGATCAGCGACAGGAAGCTGTCGCGGTGCCGTTCGACGCAGAAGCTGTCGGACAGGGTCAGCGACACCTTGCGGCCGGCGGCGTGGGCCACCCGGGCGGCCTTGATGAAGGCCTCCTTCGCCGTCGGCCGGTCCCAGAGATAGCCTTCGAGATAGGTCACCTGCGAGCCGGAGATCACCGCCTCGTCGACGTCGTCGGGCGTCAGCTCGACGCAGGCGCCGAGATAGGTGTTCATCGTCCGCTGCGCGTCGGGCGTGACGATGATCAGACTGCGCGCGGTCGGCGGCGTGCCCGGCACCGCGGGGTCGAGCGGCTTGGAGTCGAAGTCGACGCCGACGGCGCGGATGTCGTGGCGGTAGACGGCGCCGAGCTGGTCGGCCGTCACCTTGCCGATGAAGGCGGCCTTGCCGCCCAGCGAGGCCAGCCCCGCCGCGGTGTTGCCGGCGGAGCCGCCCGAGGCCTCGAGCCCCGGTCCCATGGCGGCGTAGAGCGCCTCGGCCCGTTCCGCATCGATCAGCGTCATCGCCCCCTTCACCAGGCCGTGCCGGGTGATGAAGGCCTCGTCGTTCTTGGTGATGACATCGACGATGGCGTTGCCGATGCAGGTGGCGTCGTAGCGGGCGCTCATGGGTCTCGCTGGTTGCGGCCGAGGATGCGACCCGCAAGGGGTCCCCGACCCTCTAGGCTGCGGCCGCCCCCGAGTCAACCTGAGCCGCCGGGTCGCGCGCCGGCGCGGCGGGGTGCGGGAGGCAGTAGCGCTCCGCGATCCGGTCGATCCACAGCCCCGGCGTGCCGTGCGGCCGCTCATGGGGAGCGAAGGGAGTGATCACGGCGTCGAGCCGCGCCATCGCCGCCGTCACCTGCTCCGCCTCGGCCGGGCTCAGTGCCGGCTTGCTTCCGTCCTCCGTCAAGGCGCGGATGCGGCTGCGCTCGACCAGCTTGGTGACCAAGTGATGCCCGTCGAAGCTGCGCAAGCAGACGGCGTACGCGCCGCCCAGCCAGTTCTCCTCCCAGATCTCCTCGATCGCCTTGGCGAAGGCGGCCTCGTCGATCGCGCCCATGGCGCCGAATAGCTCGGTCCAGCCATGGACGCGGCCTTCGGAGGCGAGCAGCGCGCGGCGGAAGTCGGCCGTGAAGTCCCGCCGCAACCGCTCCGCCAGCGCGGGCAGCGGCAGGGTCGACTCGGCGGCGCGGCAGGCCCAGGGCAGCACCGCGGCGCCGAACCATTCCTCCGGCCGCGGCGTCAGCGCTTCGCTGCGGATGGCGCTGCGCGCCGTGAGCGACGGGTCGAGCACATAGGTCGGCCCCGGCAGGCAGCGGCCAGCGATCAGCTCGCGCAGCCGCCCCTCCGTCAGCCCGGCGGCCTGCGCCAGCGCGGGCGGCGTCAGGCAGCGGCGGCGGACATAGTCGAGAATCGCGAAAGCGTCGGTCATGGTCGGCTCCCGTTCAGGTCGCCTCCAGGTGACATCCGGCGAAGGGCCTTGACCAGCGGGGATAGATCGACCACCATCGAAATATGAAGGAAGGCCTTGATCTGGCGAGCTTATCGTCCTTGATCGGAGATCCGAGCCGGGCGCTGATCCTGTCGGCGCTGTTCGGCGGGGAGGCGCTGCCGGCGGGCGAGCTGGCGTTCCGCGCCCGGGTCACGCCGCAGACCGCCTCGAGCCATCTGGCGAAGCTGACCGAGGCCGGGCTGGTCACCGTCGAGCGCATGGGGCGGCACCGCTACTACCGGCTGTCGGGGCCGGAGATCGGCAGCTTGCTCGAGCGGATGATGACCATCGCCTGGAAGCCGTCGGTCGAGCGGTCGCGCGTGCCGGCACCGTTGCGCGACGGGCGCATGTGCTACGACCATCTCGCCGGCCGGCTGGGCGTGGCGGTGACCGACGCCCTGGTGGCGCGGGGCGTGCTGGCACGGGGCGACGACGCCTTCGCCCTGACCGAGGCCGGGACGCGTTGGTTCGCCGATCTGGGCATCGATGCGGCGGCGCTGCGGGACGGCCGCCGGGCCTTCGCCCGGCACTGCATCGACTGGAGCGAGCGCCGGCCGCATCTGGCGGGTGCGCTGGGCGCCGCCATCGCCGAGCGCTTCGTCGACCGCGGATGGATCCGGCGCGACCGCGACAGCCGCGCCGTGGCGCTGACCGAGGACGGCCGCGCCGCGCTGGCCCGGATCTTCGGGCCGGAGATCCTGGCGGAGACGGCTGCGGCCTGAGCTTCAGCGCAAGATCCGCAAAGACGCCGCACCGGGGCCAATGTAGAACGAGATCCTTCCATCGCAGGGAAGGATGGAGACGATGTCGGAGAAGGCCGAGCCCCGGACCGGCGGATGCGGCTGCGGCGCCGGACGCCATGCCGCGGCGGGCGGGCCGCGCTGGGTGGCGGGCTGCCATTGCCGCGACTGCCGCCGCCTCACCGGCGCCCCCTATTCCGTCTATGCCGGCTTCGAACGCACTCAGGTGAGCTGGAGCGGCGAGGCGCCGCGCCGCTTCCGGTCCTCGCCGGGCGCCGAGCGCTTCTTCTGCGGCCGCTGCGGCACGCCGCTGGCCTATGAGGGCGCGCGCTGGCCGGACGAGGTTCATCTGCTGGTGACGACGCTCGACGACCCCGGCGCCCTGCCGCCGCGCGGGCATGTCCATGTCGGCCAGAAGCTGCCCTGGGTGCGCCTCGCCGACGGCCTGCCCCGCTATCGCACCACCGCCGGCGAGGGCGGGCCGATGACGGAGAGCGAATAGACGCCGCCCTTGCGCCGGGACCGCCGCCGCCCCAGGTGAACGGCCGCGACACCAACCGTGCCGAGTCCGATGCCGAACGCCCTCCGCCTCGCCCTGCAGCAGATGACGTCCGACCCGGCGATCCGCCGGGTGCTGTGGGTCAGCTTCGCCGCCACCATCGCCCTGGTGCTGACCCTGCCGGCCCTCGTCGGCTGGGGCCTGTCCTTCGTCCACATCGCCAACTGGTCCTGGGTCGACACCACACTCGACGTGCTGGGCGGCGTCGCCGTTCTGGCGCTCGGCATCCTGCTGTTCCCGGCGATCGTCGGCCTGGTGGCTGGGCTGTTCCTCGACGACGTCGCGGCGGCGGTGGAGGCCCGCCATTACCCCACCCTGCCGCCGCCCCGCCGCCAGCGGATCGGCGAGATCGTGTGGGGTTCCGCCCGCTTCTTCCTGGCGCTGGTCGCGTTCAACCTGGTCGCGGTCGGCATCGTGCTGGTGGTGCCGGGGGTGAACCTGCTGGTGTTCTGGCTGGTGAACGGCTACCTGCTGGGCCGCGAATATTTCGAGCTGGTGGCGGCGCGCAGGGTCGAGCCCGCGGCGGCGCGGGCGCTGTGGCGCGAGCGCCAGGGCCGCTTCATCGCCGCCGGGCTGGTTCTGGCCGCGATCCTGCTGGTGCCGGTGGTCAATCTGGTGGTGCCGGTCCTGGGCGCCGCCTTCATGACCCATGTCTTCCACCGCGCCGTCGGCGCCGCCCCCGGCGGGGTCGCGACGAGGCGGATGGCCGGATAATTCATTTGACCGAATTGCGGCTTAATTGTTCCTGTGCCGGGAACGGGGCTGGCCGCGGCGGGTTGAACCGCGGATACGCATCCATGCTACAGTCCCGGCCCCATCGCCGATGGGGCATTTGAGCCCGGAACCACAACAAGCAGGGGGACACCCGCGTGTTTCGTCGACGCAACCCCGCTGGCGGAGGATCGGATGGCGGTGCCGAGCGGCCAGGCTATTCCCCCGCCACGGACACGTCCGTAGTTCGGCCCACCGCCCCGACCGCGCCTCAAGGAGAGCCCATGTCCACCGCCAAGCCCGCCACCGGCTACAAAACCGAGCTGCCGCGCCGGGTCGACCTGCCCGGAACCGGGGCGATCGGCGGCGTCCGCCGCCCGGCGGAGTCGGCGCCCACGACCGGCCGCGAGTCGCCGCGCAAGCTGATCGTCGGCAGCGAGATCTCGCTGGCCGGCGAGATCACCGCCTGCGACCACCTGGTGGTCGAGGGCCGGATCGAGGCCAAGATCAAGGACTGCCAGACGATCGAGATCGCCGAGCAGGGCGTGTTCAAGGGATCGGCCGAAATCAGCGACGGCGACATCGCCGGCCGGTTCGAGGGCGACCTGTCGGTGTCCGGCCTGCTGCGCCTGCGCGCCAGCGGCGTCGTCACGGGCACCATCAAGTATGGCGAGCTGCAGGTCGAGACCGGCGGCAAGCTGATCGGCACGCTGCAGCCGCTGGGCGGCGACGCGGCGGCTGCGGCCCCGGCCGCGGCGGCTGCCCCGCAGCCCGCCCCGACCCCGCTGTTCGACGACAAGGCCGAGGCCGGCAGCGAGGCCTGAGTCGGGCCGCATTGGGCCACCAGCGACCATGAACGGCCGGGGCGACCCGGCCGTTTCGCTGTCCTACCGATCGCCCGAGGGCGATTCGAGCTGTCCCGGGATCCGAAGGGACCGGAGATCGAGCCTTCCCGGCTGCCGACGTGTCCGGGGCCGCGCAAAGAAAAAGGGCCGCAGCGAACTGCGGCCCGAGTTTAGGGAGGAAACGCCCAAGAAGTGCGTTACGACAGCAGCATCGCTGCATGTCGCAATGCACAATTTAGGGAGTTCGCCCGACAAATCAAGAAGAAAATAAATTCTCCTTATGCAACAGGCGCTTAGGTGCCATTCGTGCCTAAGATATGTGCATTTAGCATCAAGTTTGTGCTGCGATGCACACAGACGCGCCGAATCCGATCCGGCGATACATTCCGGCTCGCGGCCGGCGCCATAAGCTTCGGGCTTGCCCCCGGCGGCCGCATGAGGGAAGCATGGCCGACCCGACACAGCCGGCCCGCCATGTCTGAGCCCCTCGCCCTCATCGCCGATCTCGGCGGCACCAACGCCCGCTTCGCCCTGGCCGATGCCGGCGGGACGCGCGACACCAAGATCCTGCACGGGGCGGATTATCCGACCCTGGCCGATGCCGCCCACGCCTATCTCGACATGGTCAAGCCGGCGACTCCGCCCCGGCAGGCGGCGATCGACGTGGCCAGCCCGGTCACCGGTGATCAGGTGACCCTGACCAACGCCGCATGGTCCTTTTCGATCGCGAGCCTCAAGAAGGATCTGGGGCTGGAGCGGCTGGAGGTGATCAACGACTTCACCGCCGTCGCCCTGGCGGTGCCCTATCTTGAGGAGGGCGACCGCACCCGGATCGGCGGCGGGGCGGCGGTGGCGGACGAGCCGATCGGCGTGCTCGGCCCCGGCACCGGCCTCGGCGTCTCCGGCCTGGTGCCGAGCGGCGGGCGCTGGGCCGCCCTGGCCGGCGAGGGCGGGCACGTCACCATGGCCGCGGCGACCGAGCGCGAGGCGGCGGTGCTGGACCGACTGCGGCACCGCTACCAGCATGTCTCGGCCGAGCGGGTGCTGTCCGGCATGGGGCTGGTGAACCTGTACGAGACGCTGTCGCAGCTCGACGGTGTCGACCCCGCGCAGCGGGACGCCGCCGCCGTGACCGAGGGTGCCGGGACCGGCGATCCGCATTGCGTCGAGGCGGTGTCGATGTTCGCCTCGATGCTCGGCACCGTCGCCGGCAACCTGGCGCTGACGCTGGGCTCGCGCGGCGGCGTCTACATCGCCGGCGGCATCGTGCCGAAGCTCGGGCCCCTGTTCGACGGCGCGCTGTTCCGCCAACGCTTCGAGGCCAAGGGCCGGATGCGCAGCTTCGTCGTCGGCATTCCGACGCACCTCGTCACCCACCCGCTGCCGGCCTTCATCGGGTTGCGTTCGGTGCTGGGCCTCACTCAGGCACGATGATGCTCGATCTCGACCGGTTGCGCGCCGACACGCCGGGCTGCGCCCGGGTGCTGCATCTCGACAACGCCGGCTCGGCCCTGCCGCCGCGGCCGGTGCTGGATGCGATGCTGGACCATCTGCGGCGGGAGGCGGAAATCGGCGGCTATGCCGCCGCGGCCGAGGCGGAGCCGCGGCTGGAGGCCGCCTATGTCTCGATCGCCCGGCTGATCGGCGCCGATCCGACCGAGATCGCGATGATGGAGAACGCCACCCGGGCCTGGGACATGGTGTTCTACGGCCTGCCCTTCCGGCCGGGCGACCGGATCCTGACCGCCAAGGCCGAGTACGCCTCCAACACCATCTCCTACCTGCAGGTGGCGCAGCGGACCGGCGCGGTGGTCGAGGTCGTGCCCGACGACGCCACCGGCCAGCTCGACGTCGCTGCGCTGGAGCAGGCGGTGACGGCGACCGACCGGGGCCCGGCGCGGCTGATCGCGGTCAGCCACGTCCCGACCAATGGCGGGCTGGTGAACCCGGCGGCGGCGATCGGCCGGATCGCACGCGCGCATAACATTCCCTACCTGCTCGATGCTTGTCAGTCGGTCGGTCAGATGCCGGTCGATGTCAAGGCGATCGGCTGCGACATGCTGTCGGCCACCGCCCGCAAGTTCCTGCGCGGGCCGCGCGCCGTCGGCTTCCTCTATGTCCGGCGGTCGATGCTCGACCGGATCGACCCGCCCTTCCTCGACCTCTACGCGGCGGAGATGGTGGCGCCCGACCGCTATGTGGTGCGCCCGGACGCCCGCCGCTTCGAGAATTTCGAGCGCAACTTCACCGGCATCCTCGGCATGGGCGCCGCGGTCGACTACGCCCTGGCCCTCGGCCTCGATACCATCCGCGACCGAGCCCGGGCTCTGGCTGACCGGCTGCGCGACGGGCTCTCGACCCTGCCCGGCGTCACCGTGCGCGACAAGGGCGCCGAGCGGTCCGCGATCGTCAGCTTCACCAAGGCGGACGAGCCGGCCGAGGGGCTGCACAAACGGCTGCGCGCGGCCGGCATCAACACCAGCGTCACCCGCCGCCGCTCGACCATGTTCGATATGACCGACCGCGGCCTCGACGCCATGCTGCGGGCTTCGCCGCACTGCTACAACAGCGAGGCCGAGATCGAACGGTTCGTGGCCGCGGTCGCGGCAGGCTGAACCGGAACCGAGCGGCGCTCAGGCGCCAGCTTCGATCAGACGAACCGCATAGGCCCGGAGCACCGGATCGGCCGTCATCAGCTCCAACCCCTCCGTCTGGGCCTGCGCAATCAGCATGCGATCGAAGGGATCGCGATGGTGCGGCGGGAGGGCCCCCGCCTGTTGGCCGTGGAAGAACGAGATCGCCAGCTTGGCGAACCCCTTTTCCTCCACCACGGCCTCAATGTCGGCGGGTGCCGTCAACTTGCCGAGCTGCCGCTTGATGGCGATCTCCCAAGCCGTCGCTGCGCTGACGACGACACGGTTCCGCGGCTCGGCGATGATCTCTCGCGCCGACGGCCCCAGGGCAGCATCGTTCGCGAGCCACCACAGGAAGGCGTGGGTATCGAGCAGGACAGCGCGCATCACTTGCCTTCGAAGAGGTCGGCGATCTCCTCATTCGGGGCATCGAAGTCCGGAGCGATGACGATCTGGCCCTCATAGCCGCCGGGTTCGCGGCGCGCGCCGGTGTAGGGCACCAGTTCGACCCATGGCTCCCCCGCGCGTGCGATGACGACCTGCTCGCCAGCCCGCGCTTTTTCCGCCAGCGCCGACAGGTTGCTCTTCGCTTCGTGCATGTTGACTCGGATCATGGCGACCTCCTTAGCCCGATTAGCTAAGATCAGGCCTGAGGAATGTCAATGGGGCGCCGGCGTTATTCCCCGAGCAAGTGCAGCACGATCTCGCGCCGGTGCGGCATGCTTCGGTGTTCGAACAGGTAGATGCCCTGCCAAGTGCCGAGCACGAGACGGCCGGATGCGACCGGGATCGAGAGCTGCACCTGGGTCAGCGCCGTGCGGATATGGGCCGGCATGTCGTCCGGCCCCTCGGCATCGTGGATGTAGACGTCGCCCTCCGGCGCGATCCGCTCGAAATAGGCCTCCAGGTCGGCCCTGACGTCCGGGTCGGCATTCTCCTGGATCAGCAGCGAGGCCGAGGTGTGTCGGCAGAACACGGTCAGGAGCCCGGTCCCGATCCGTTGCGCCTCGACCCAGGGCCGGATCTGCGGCGTGATCTCGACCAGACCCTTGCCGCGGGTGGTGACCTGGAGGGTATGGAGGAACTGCTGCATCGGTGCACCATGCGTCGGGCGGTGTTCCGGATCAATGGCAGCGACAGGATGGCGGATCCCCGCCCGATCGGCGAGAATGCGGCCATGGCCGAGGACGACTTCTACCCCCAGGTGCCGGTGTTCGACGGCTTCGCCCGGCTGACCGACACGGCGCTGTACCGGCCGCTGCCGGAGGATTGGGTGATCGGCCTGTCCGACGTCGTCGCCTCCACCGCGGCGATCCGGGCCGGGCGGTACAAGAGCGTCAACGTCGCCGGCGCGGCGCTGATCGCCGCCGTCTCCAACGCCCTGGCGCAGCGCGACTTCCCCTTCGCCTTCGGCGGCGACGGCGCCAGCTTCGCCCTGCCGCCCGGCGATGCCGACACCGCCCGTGCCGCCCTGGCCGCCACCGCCGCCTGGGTGCGCGACGAGCTCGGCCTGACCCTGCGGGTCGGGCTGGTGCCAGTGGCATCGATCCGGACCGCCGGCTGGGACGTCCGGGTCGCCCGCTATGCCCCGTCGCCGAACGTCGCCTACGCCATGTTCATGGGCGGCGGCCTGGCATGGGCCGAGCGCGAGCTGAAGGCCGGCGCCTTCGCGGTCGAGCCGGCGCCGGCCGGCACACGCCCCGACCTGACCGGCCTGTCCTGCCGCTGGCAGGAGTTTCCGGCCCGGCACGGCGTGGTGGTGTCGCTGATCGCCGCCCCGGCGGTGGCCGAGAGCGAGGCCGGATTCCGCGAGCTGGTCGGCGACATCCTGCGCATGACCGGGCGCGAGAGCGAGGCCGAGCACCCGATGATCGATCTCGCCCGCGGCCTGGCCTGGCCGCCGCCCGGGCTGGACATCGAGGCGCGGACCTTGCGCGGCGCCGGCCAGCCGCTGTTCCTGCGCAAGCTGCTGGTGGGGCTGCACAGCCTGGGCGGCTGGGCGGTGTTCCGCTTCGGCATCCCGGTCGGCGGCTTCCGGCCCGAGCGCTACATGCGCGAGATGGTGGCCAATGCCGACTACCGCAAATACGACGACGGGCTGCGCATGACGCTGGACTGCACCCCGGCCCTGGCCGACCGGCTGGAGGCCCGCCTGCTGGCCGCCGAGCAGGCCGGCATCGCCCGCTTCGGCCTGCACCGGCAGGACTCGGCCATCGTCACCTGCTTCACCCCGTCGCCGCTGCGCAGCGACCATGTCCATTTCATCGACGGCGCCTCCGGCGGCTATGCCGCCGCCGCCTCCCGGCTGAAGCCGTCATGAAGGCCGGCAACCTGTTCGATGCCCTGCCGCGAGAGGCGGCGGAGGAAGAGTTCACCACCCTGCTGCAGGGCGCGGGCTTCATGCTGGAGCGCATCGTCTCCACCGGCCAGGCCAGCCCGCCCGGCTTCTGGTACGACCAGGCGCGGGCGGAATGGGTGGTGCTGCTGCGCGGCTCCGCCGGCCTGGAGGTCGAGGGCGAGGCGGCGCCCCGCAGCCTACGCCCCGGCGACTGGGTGCACATCCCGGCCCATGCCCGCCACCGCGTCGCCTGGACCGATCCGCAAGAGCCAACCGTCTGGCTGGCGCTGCATCACGGCTAGGCCGCGATCAGCTCGAACCGGTCCACATCCACCAGCCCGCGATCGGTGATCTTGAGGTGCGGGATCACCGGCAGCGGCAGGAAGGCCAGCTGGATGAAGGGCTCCGGCAGGGGGCATCCCATCGCCTTCACCGCCCGGCGCAGCGTCAGCAGGTCGTCCGCCACCTGCTCGAAGGGCTGCAGGCTCATCAGTCCGGCCAGGGGCAGGGCGATCTCGCCGGCCACCTGGCCGTTCCGGATCGCGACGAAGCCGCCCTGCAGCGCGATCAGGCGGTTCACCGCCGCCGCCATGTCGGCATCGTTGTCGCCGACCACGCAGATGTTGTGGCTGTCATGCCCGACCGAGGAGGCGAGCGCGCCGCCGCGGAAGCCGAAGCCCTTGACGAAGGCGCGGCCGACATTGCGGTTCACCCCGTGGCGGGCGAAGACGCAGATCTTGAGGATGTCCTGGTCCGGATCGGGGTGGCGGCAGCCGTCGCGCCAGGGCAGGGTCGCGGTCAGCGCCTCGGTGATGATCTTGCCCGGGATCAGCCCGATCACCGGGCTGGTCGGGCCGGATGTGGGAGCCTGGAAATCCTCCGCCACCACCGGGTCGAGCTTCACCGAGCCGAGGCCGACCGAGGCCGGCGCGGCCCGCCCCGCGAAGATCTCCGGCCCGACCACACGCCCGGCGCTGATCACCTGCGACACGGCGCAGGCTTCGAGATCATCGAGCAGCACCAGGTCGGCGCGGCGGCCGGGGGCGACCAGGCCGCGATCGCGCAGGCCGAAGCCCTGGGCGGCCGACCAGGTGGCGGCGCGGTAGACATGGGCCACCGGCGCGCCGCGGCGGATCGCCGACCGGATCAGGTGATCGAGATGGCCTTCCTCGGCGATGTCGAGCGGGTTGCGGTCGTCGGTGCACAGGCCGAGCAGCGGCGAGGTCTCGGCCGAGATGATCGGCGCCAGCGCGTGCACGTCCTTGCTGACCGAACCGTCGCGGATCAGGATCTGCATGCCCTTGCGCAGCTTCTCCAGCGCCTCCTCCGGCCCCGTCGTCTCGTGGCAGTTGCGGATGCCGCAGGCGAGATAGGCGTTCAGCGGCTTGCCGGTCAGCAGCGGCGAATGGCCGTCGATATGGCCGTCCTGGAAGGCGGCCAGCTTCTCCAGCACCGCCTCGTCCTTGGCCAGCACGCCGGGGAAGTTCATGAACTCGGCCAGGCCGATCACCTTGGGATGGCCGCGGTGCCGGGCCAGATCGGCGGCGTCGAGCCGGGCGCCGGCGGTCTCCAGCTCCGTCGCCGGCACGCAGGAGGAGAGCTGGACCCGCAGGTCCATCGCCGTGCCCTGAGCGCCGTCGAGGAAGTAGCGCAGCCCAGCCTCGCCCAGCACGTTGCAGATCTCGTGCGGGTCGCAGACCGCGGTGGTGGTGCCGCGCGGCAGCACGCAGCGATCGAACTCCGCCGGCGTCACGAGGGTCGATTCGCAATGCACATGGGTGTCGATGAAGCCGGGCACCACCACCTTGCCGCGGCCGTCGATCTCGGCCGCGCCGGCATAATCGGCGCAGGTGCCGACGATGCGGTCGCCGCAGACCGCCACGTCGCCCTCCAGCAGCGCGCCGGTGATCACGTCGAGGGTGCGCGCGCCCTTGATCACCAGATCGGCGGGCGCGTGGCCCAGAGCCTGGTCGATTCGCCGCCTCAGATCCGCCGTGCCGCTCATGCCGTCCTTCTCCTGCCGGGACCGCAGCGTAGCAGGATCGAGCCGATCCGTGCCCGACTTCGAAATAGATAGAACTTTAGAATAATTATTCATACCGTCCGCCCGACGGCGACACCGCCGCCGGCTTCGACTATCACCTGATCAAGAGGCCGATGGCCCGGGGGACGATCGGGAGACGCGTGGGGAATGGAGAAGTTTCTGGGCTCGGTCCGCTCGATCGTTCTGCTGGCGATCCTCGGCTTCCTGCTGTTCTTCGGCACGGCCGGATGGCTCGGCAAGCAGTTCCTGGCCGACAACGCCCGCACGCAGGCCCGGGTGGACCACACCAACCTGGTGATCACCACCATCTACGAGGCCCGGCTGGCCATCGCACGGGCCCAGGCCTTGAGCCGCGGCTTCATCATCACCGGCAGTCCGCGGGATGCGGCGGTGGCGGAGGACAGCGCCCGGCTGGCCACCGACAAGCTGCTGGACCTGCGCAGCCTGACCGCGGACAACCCGGAGCAGGTCCGGCGCTTCGACGACGCCGCGGCCATCACCGAGCAGATCCTGGTCACCAACGACCGGATCATCGCCGCGGTCCGGCAGGGTGACCTCGACGGCGCCCGCGCCATCGTCAGGGACGCCGCCGACCAGGCGCCGGCCTTCCGCGACAGGATCGAGGCGGCGGTGGCCACGGAGAAGGCGCTGCTGACGGACCGCCAGGCCGCCACCGAGGCGACGCTGCGGCGGATCATCTGGCTGCTGGCCGGCGTCGCCGCGCTGGCGGCCCTGTGCGGGCTGCTGGCCGCCTGGGCGATGTCGCGCCAAGTGCGCACCGACCTGCAGCGCTATCGTGAGCTGGAGCGGGCGAAGCTGGAGAGCGACGCCGCGGCCCGGGCGCTGGCCGAGAGCCAGGCCCAGCTGCAGGCGGTTCTGGACAGTGCCCGCGACCCGATCCTGGTGGTCGGCCAGGACGGGGTGGTCGAGCTGGCCAACCGCGCCTGCGGCGAGGCCTTCGGGGTCGCCGGCGGCAGCCTGGCCGGGGCCGACATCTCCGCGCTGGTTCCGGCCCTGGCCGGCGGCGCCCAGCCGATCGGCGAGGTCACGGTGACGCGGCGCGATGGCACCAGCTTTCCGGCCGAGATCTCGACCGGCGTGTTCGAGCGCGACGGCCGCACCGTCTCGGTCTGCATCCTGCGCGACATGACCGAGCGGCACCGGCTGGACCAGCTGAAGAACGAGTTCGTGTCGACGGTGAGCCACGAGCTGCGCACGCCGCTGACCTCGATCCGCGGCTCGCTGGGCCTGATCGTGGCCGGGGCGGCCGGCGGACTGCCGGAGAAGGCGAAGTCGCTCTTGGAGATCGCGCACAAGAACAGCGAGCGCCTGGTCGGCCTGGTCAACGACATCCTCGACATCGAGAAGATCGAATCGGGGCGCATGGAGTTCCGGCACGACCGGCTGGAGGCCGGCGCGCTGGTCGAGCAGGCGGTCGAAGCCAACCAGGCCTACGCGGCGCAGCACGAGGTCGAGTACCGGATCACGACCCGGTCGGGCACAGCGCTGCCGGTGCAGGGCGACGCCGACCGCCTGATCCAGGTGCTGACCAACCTCCTGTCGAACGCGGCCAAGTTCTCGCCCGCCGGCAGCACGGTGGAGGTCGCGGTCGAGACGGTGGGACGCCAGGCCCGGATCAGCGTGCGCGACCGTGGCATCGGCATTCCGGAGGAGTTCCGCAGCCGGATCTTCCAGCGCTTCGCCCAGGCGGATGCCAGTGATGTGCGGCGCAAGGGCGGCACCGGCCTCGGCCTGTCGATCGCCAAGGCCATCGTCGAGCGCCATGGCGGCCGCATCGGCTTCGAGCCGGCGGAGGGCGGCGGCACCCGCTTCTGGTTCACCCTGCCGCTGCTGGCCGAGGCGCCGCAGATGGCGGCCCCGGCCGGCGACGCCCGGCGCCAGGTGCTGATCTGCGAGGACGATCCGGACGTCGCGACCCTGCTGGGGCTGATGATCGAGCAGGACGGCTGGCGGGTCGACTTCGCCCGCGACGCCGAGACGGCGCTGGAGAAGGCGCGTACGGGGCACTACGACGCGATGACCGTCGACCTGCTGCTGCCGGGCATCGACGGGATCACCCTGATCCGGCAGCTGCGCGCCGACCCGGCGACGGCGGAGCTGCCGATCGTCGTCGTCTCCGCCACCGCCCAGGACGGCAAGCGCGAGTTGAACGGCGACGCCTTCAACATCGTCGACTGGCTGGACAAGCCGATCGAGCAGCTGCGGCTGCGGGCGGCGCTGCGCCAGGCGGGCTTGCGCAACCGCAGCGGCCGCGCCTGTATCCTGCATGTCGAGGACGACGACGACGTGATCGAGGTGGTCGGCGCCATCGTCCGCGACGAGGCGGAGATCGTGCCGGCGCGGTCGCTGCAGGAGGGCCGCGAGAGGCTGGCGGAGCGGCGCTTCGACCTGGTCATCATCGATGTCGGGCTGCCCGACGGCTCCGGCCTCGACCTCCTGGAGACGATCAATGCCCGCACGCCGCGGGAGCCGGTGCTGATCTTCTCGGCCCAGGATTCCAGCGCGGCCTATGCCAGCGCCGTCTCCGCCTCGCTGGTCAAGAGCCGCACCGACAACGAGCAGCTGCACCAGACCATCACCGGCCTGATCAACGGCCTGATCCAGGGCAAGCAAGGGGACCTCCGCCATGGCCGATGAGGTGCTGACCCGCATCCTCTATGTCGAGGACGACGCCGATATCCGTTCGGTCGCCGGTTTCGCGCTGGAGGCGGTGGGCGGCTTCGTCCTGGCCGCCTGCGCCTCGGGCGAGGAGGCGCTGGCCCAAGCCCCCGGATTCGCGCCGCAGCTGCTGCTGCTCGACGTGATGATGCCGGGCATGGATGGGCCGGAGACGCTGGCGGCGTTGCGGGCGCTGCCGGGGACCGCGGCGACGCCAGCGGTGTTCATGACCGCCAAGGTGCAGCCGCAGGAGGTGGCGCGCTACCGCGCCCTCGGCGCCATCGACGTCATCTCCAAGCCCTTCGACCCGATGACCCTGTCCGACGAGATCCGCGCCATCTGGGCCCGCAGCGACGGCCGGGGATCATGACCCAGGACGCGCTGCAGGCCCATCTCGACCGGCTGCGGGCGAAATTCGCGGCCGAGCTGCCGCAGAAGCTGGCGGAGGCCGACGCGCTGCTGGCGGCGCTGCGGGCCGGCGACGGCGAAGCGCTGAAGGGGCTGCGATTCATCGTGCACCGGCTGAACGGCACCGGCGGCACCATGGGTTTCGCCGCCCTGTCGGGCGCGGCGGCGGCGCTGGAGGCGCAGCTCGACTCCTGCCTCGCCGCCGGCGGCGTGGGACCGGAAGAGCTGACGGCGATTGCGGCCGGGCTGGCGGCAGTGAAGGCCGCCGCCTGAGCCGGCTCAGGCGGTCTCGACGACCTCGATCTCGGCGGTGATCTCGGCGACCTTGCCGAGCATGATCGAGGCCGAGCAGTACTTCTCCTTCGACAGCGCCACGGCCCGCTCGACCTTCATGCGGTCGAGGCCGCGGCCGGAGACGATGTAGCGCAGATGGATCCTGGTGAAGACCTTCGGGTCGGTCTCGGCGCGCTCGGCCTCGACCTCGACCCGGCAGTCGGCCACCGGCTCGCGCCCCTTCTCCAGGATCATCACGACGTCGAAAGCGGTGCAGCCGCCGAGGCCGAGCAGCAGCATCTCCATCGGCCGGACGCCGAGGTTGCGCCCGCCATGCTCCGGCGCGCCGTCCATGACCACGGCATGGCCGCTGCCGGATTCGCCGAGGAAGGTGCGGCCTTCGACCCAGGTGACGCGGGCTTTCATCTGAACTGCTCCAGGAACCGATTCGAAGCGGCACCCTAGCAGGGGTGCAAGGACCCGTCAGCCGGGCGGCGCCGCTTCGGCCGGCCGTTCGGCGATCTCCAGGATCAGCTTGCGCACCACCGCCTCGGTGAAGCGGGCATCGGCGTCGGCGGTGATGACGAAGGCGCCGGGGCCGCCGATCACCTGGTCGCGGAAGAAATCCTCCAGCGAGCCGCCGGCCCAGCCCGGCCGGCCGCTGCGCGACAGCACGGCGAGGCCGTTGATGGTGATGCCGGCGGCCAGCGCCTCGGCCCGCACCTCGGGCAGCGGCCGGCCGCCGCGCTGGCCGGCATCGGCCGAGACGTCGATCACCTTGCGCAGGCCCTGATGGGCATTGCCCTCGATCAACCGTTTCGACAAGTCGATGGCATTGCTGATCGAGTTCCAGCCGACCGCGCGCCTGGGCGCCGCCGCCAGGGCCGCGCCGAAGGCGGCGGCGCTGTCCGGCCCGTCGATCACGGTCCAGTCGACGATGACGTGCTGCGAGTCCGCCCCGCCCCATTCGACGAAGGCGACCGCGATCCGGCCGGTGACGCCGCCGCGGATCGCCTGCTGCACCCGCGAGTCGGCCAGGGCCTTGGCGTAGCCCTCGCGCTGCAGCCGCAGCTCCTCGTCGTCGATCGAGCCGGAGCCGTCGGTGGCGAAGACCAGCTCGACATCGACGTCGACCTCCTGCGCCGCCGCAGGGGCCGCGCACAGCGCCAGAGTCAGGGCGAGACCGCGATGCAGCACCGGCGCCTCCCGCTTCGATGGGACGCGCCAGCATTCCGGCCGGGGCCCGGCCTGTCAAACGCCAACGGGCCGCACCCCGAATCGGGGGGCCCCTGAATCCAGGCTTTGCATCGCCGTCGCTTTGCAGTATGGTCCGCGCCGCTTCGGGTCCTTGGGCCCGAGTCCATGGCCTGCACTCGTAGCTCAGCTGGATAGAGCGCCGCCCTCCGGAGGCGGAGGTCACAGGTTCGAATCCTGTCGAGTGCGCCATTCTTCCCGGTTCGTCACGACGCCGCGGATCGGCGGAAGGCCGGATGTCCTCCGTTCAATCCTTGTTCTGCGGAATGAAGATGCGCCGCGGGTCGTTCCCGCCGCGGTTGCCGCGGTCCCTGTCGCTATCGCCCGAGCTGCGGCGGACGTTTTCCCAGTTGCTGCGGTTCCGGTTATCGTCCCTGTCCCGCCCGTCAGCCCCGAACAGCCGCCAGAAGCGCTGCTCGGCGTTGCCATCGCTGCGCCGCCGGTCACGGCGCCGGTCGTCATCGTCGTCATCGTCCCGATCCCGGTAGCGATACCGGTCGCGATCGCGGTAGCGATACCGGTAGTCGTCGCGGTAGCGATACCGGTCGTAGCCCCAATAGCGATCGTCGTCATCGTACCAGCTGGAATAGCTGTCGCCGTAATAGCCGCCGCCGTAGTAGCCCGGCCCCGTCTGGCACGACGCCACCAGAGGAGCGGAGGCCGCCATGGCGACCGCGACCAGTCCCGTCCGGAACAGACCACTGCCGTATGCCACGACGCTCTCCCTCGTCGTTGATGCTCCCAGGATCAACACGTGACTTTGTGGCGAAATTCCGTCGCGCCAAGTGCCCCCGGTCAGGCGGCGTGGCGCGGGGCCGCGGCGCCGAACAGCCCGGCCACCACCTCCTCGGCGATGGCGAAGCCGGTGCTCATGCCGGTGCCGCTGGTCACCTGGACCACCCGCGTCGCCTCGTCCGGCGCCTCGGCGAAGGCCTCGGCCGGGCCGGAGGGATAGATGCCGATCCAGCGCTCGGTCACCACCGGATCCGGCACCCGCAGCAGCTCCGCCATGTGGCGCAGGATCAGCCCATCCACCGCCTGGGACGCGAAGGGGTCCGGCGAGTCGCCGTAGTGATGGGAGTCGCCGACCACCAGCGAGCCGTCGGCCGACTGCACTACGATCAGGTGGATGCCGTTGGCCAGCGTCTCCGGCACCTCGGCTGCCAGGCGCGCCTTCAGCGGCGACGCCTCCGGCAGGTCGGCAAAGCCATGGTACCGGCCGAGGCTGAGGTCGCCCATCACCGCCGCCGGCAGCTGCCAGCCCGGCGCGGCCAGCCGCAGCATCTGCAGCTTGCACAGGGTGGTGCGGCGTCGCGCCATGATCTCCGGGAACAGCGACTTCAGGTCCGGGCCGGGGCAGACCACGATGCGGTCGGCCAGGATCGGGCCGTCGCTGGTCTCGACCCGCGGCGCCTGCACCGCGCGCACCTGGACGCCGCGGTGGAAGGCGACGCCATGGGCCGCTTCCAGCCATGCGGCCAGGCGCGGGATCGCCTCGCGCGGCTCGATCCGCAGCTCATGCGGGCTCCAAAGCCCACCCAGCAGACCATCGGCCGCCATCGGCAGCCGCGCGGCCATGCCGGCGGCCGGCAGCAGATCGCAGCCCTCGCCCATCTCGGTGCGGGCAAAGGCCTCCAGCACGGCCACCCCTTCCGGGGTGCGGGCCAGGAGTGCGGTGCCGCGATGCAGCACCGGGATGCCGGCCTGCGGCGCCACCTCGGCCCAGACGTCGCGGCTGCGCATCGCCCGGCGCCAGGTCGGGCCGGCCGACTGGCCGGAAACGGTGACGAAGCCGAAATTGCGGATCGAGGCGCCGATGGCGCGCGCCTCGCGGTCGATCACCACCACCCGGCGGCCCTGCCGGGCGGCCGCGAGGGCATGGGCGAGGCCGAGGATGCCGGCGCCGACGACGGCGAGGTCGTAGCGGCTCACGGCACGTCCCCGGCGGCGATGCGGGCCTCGATCCGCTCGATCGCGGCCGGGACGTCGGCGATGCCGTCGACCACCTCATGCGCGCCGGCGGCCCACAGCCGGCCGGCGGCGGCGCGGCGCAGCTCCGTCTGCCGCTCCGCCGGCAGCGCCGCCCATTCCGCCGCGGTCAGGCCGACCTCGTTGCCGGTGACGGCCAGCGCGATGGTCCACATCCCGGCGTTCAGCCCCTCGGCCACGTCGACCTGCGTGTCGCCGACCTTGACCGCGGCCTGGACCGGATGGATGTCGAGCTCGATCAACGCCTTCAGCGCCATCGCCGGGCCGGGGCGGCCGGACGGGGTCTCGCCGGCGCAGACGATCACCTCCGGCGCGTAGCCCTGCCGTGCCGCTTCCGGGATCACCACCTGCATCACCGGGCGCGGGAAGCCGGTGGTGGTGCCGATGCGGATGCCGCGGGCCTCGAGCGCTGCCATGGTCTCGATCGTGCCGGGGATCAGCCCGGCATGCCGCCTTACCGCCGCGACCTGCAGCGGCAGGAAACGTTCGTAGAGGCCGTCGACATCGCCCGGCGCCGGCGCCCGGCCCTGCGCCCGTTCCCAGGCCGCCGCGACCTGCGGCATCTCCAGCAGCGCCCGGATATGGTCCCGCTTGGCCATGCCCATCGGCAACCGGGCGGTGGCCAGCGGCACCTCGACGCCCATGGCGGCGAAGGCCTCGACCAGCGAGGTGATCGGCGCCTGGCAGCCGAAATCGACCGTGGTGCCCGCCCAGTCGAAGATCGCGGCCCGGACCGGGCCGTCGTAGCGGCGGCGTGGGATGAAGCTCATGGCGCGCTCTCCGACATCGTGGATGGCCGGAGAAGGCCAGAGATTCTAATATTGATCCAATTCATATTCTCCATATGGATCATTGATGAGCTCAACGCTGAGCATCCAGCTCCGCGCCTTCCACGCGGTGGCGACCGAGGGCAGCTTCACCAAGGCCGCGCGGGCCGTCGGCGTGTCGCAATCGACCCTGTCGATCGAGGTCAAGGCGCTGGAGCAGCGCTACGGCGTGCAGCTGTTCCGCCGCTCCGGCCGCACCATCGAGCTGACGCTGCTGGGCGCCGAGTTGCTGACCTACACCAACCGCGCCTTCACCGCGCAGGCCGAGGCGGTGGAGCTGCTGCAGGGCACCAGCCGGGTGCCGACCGGCACGCTGCGCCTGGGCGCGGACGGGCCGTTCCACGCCATGCCGCTGATCGCCGCCTTCACCGCCCGGCACGGCGGGGCGCGGGTGCGGATGACGGTCGGTAACGCCCAGCGGGGGCTGGCCGACCTGGTCGACATCCGCCTCGACGTGGCGGTGCTGGCCCGGGGGCCGGGCGACCCGCAGCTGCACGCCCTGCCGCTGTGGCACGACCCGGTGCATGGGCTGCTGCCGCGCGCCCATCCCCTGGCCCGGATGCGCAGCGTGCCGGCGCCCCTGATCGCGCGGGAGCGGCTGGTGATGCGCGAGGCCGGGTCGATGACGCGGGAGACGGTGGAGCGCGCCTTCGCCGCGGTCGACCTGCCGCTGACGCCCTGGATGGAAGTGGAGGGGCGGGAGGCCTCGCGCGAGGCGATCGCCGCCGGCCTCGGCATCGGCTTCATGTCGGCCGGCGAGCTGACGCCGGACCCGCGGCTGGCCAGCCGCCCGATCGGCGGCTGCCGGGTGGAAATGGACGAATACGTCGTATGCCTGCGCGAACGCCAGCGCCTGGCCATCGTCCGCGCCTTCCTCGACATCGCCGCCGAGGCCAGCCGGGCGCGGCGCGAGGCGGCCGCGCCCGGGTAGGCATCAGCCCTGCTGACTGAAATCCGGCGGCGGCGTGCTGAAATCGACGAGCGGCCGCACCTCGACGAAGCCGATCCGGGCCAGCGGGTGCGTGGCCGCGACCTGCGCCGCCTCGTCGATGTCCCGTGCCTCGATCACCACGAAGCTGCCCAGGATCTCCTTGGTCTCCATGAAGGGACCGTCGACCGCCGAGGTCTTGCCCTCACGCACCTTGACGGTGCGGGCGCCGTCCGGCAGCTCCAGCGCCTCGCCGGCCACGTAGTGGCCGCTGGCCTTCAGCGTCTCGTCATGAGTGGCGCATCGCTCGAGCGCCGCATTGGCCTCGGGGCTGCCGCCGAACAGGGTCTGCGGATCGTAGTAGATGAGGCAGGCATAGCGCATGACGGGCTCCTTCTGCTTGCGCCGTGAATGCCCCTTATCGCCCGGTGCCGGCCGGATTCGACACGCCGCCGCGATTTTCTAGGCCAGGTGGCACGCGACCCTGTGACCGGCCTCCAGCTCCCGCATCTCCGGCGCCTCGGCGCGGCAGCGGTCGGTCGCCAGCGGGCAGCGTGTGTGGAAGCGGCAGCCGGCCGGCGGGTCGGCCGGGCTGGGCAGCTCGCCCTTCAGCACCGTGCGGTCGCGCGGCGTGTCCGGGTCGATCGCCGGGATCGCGGACAGCAGCGCCCGGGTATAGGGGTGCAGCGGCCGGTCGAACAGCGCGTCGCGGCCGGCGGTCTCGACGATCACGCCGAGATACATCACCGCGATCTCATCGCAGAGATGCTCCACCACCGCCAGGTCGTGCGAGATGAACAGGAAGGTGACGCCCCGCTGCTCCTTGAGATCGGAGAACAGGTTGATGATCTGCGCCTGGATCGAGACGTCGAGCGCCGAGACCGGCTCGTCGGCCACGATCAGCTCCGGCTTCAGCGCCAGGGCCCGGGCGATGCCGATGCGCTGGCGCTGGCCGCCGGAGAATTCATGCGGGTAGCGGGCATAATGGTAGGGCGCCAGGCCGCAGATCCGCATCACCTCCAGCACCGCGTCGCGCAGCTCGGCCCGGCGGACCAGGCCATGCGCCAAAAGGGCCTCGCCGATCGCGTCGCCGACCCTGACCCGCGGGTTGAGCGAGCCGTAGGGGTCCTGGAACACGAGCTGCATCTTCGGCCGCAGCGCCCGCCGCTCCCGGCGGCCGATGGCGTTGATGTCGCGGCCGTCGAATCGCACGGTGCCGGCGGTCGGCTCGTACAGCCCCAGCACGGTGCGGCCGAGCGTCGACTTGCCGCTGCCGGATTCGCCGACAAGGCCGAAGCTGGTGCCGCGGCGGATGCGGAGATCGACGCCGTCCACGGCGCGGACATGGCCGGTGACCTGGCCGAACACGCCGTCGCGGATCGGGAAATGGGTCTTGAGGCCCTCGACCTCGAGCAGCGGCGTGTCGCTCATATCGCCCCCGACTGCGCCAGGAAGCAGGCGGCGCGGTGCGGCACGCCGGCCGGCTCCAACCCCGGGATGCCGGTGCGGCAGACATCCGCCGCGGCGAAGCAGCGGTCGGCGAAGGCGCACCAGGCGGGCAGATGCGCCGGGCTGGGCACCTGGCCCGGGATCGACGGCAGCCGGCGCTGGCGCCGGCCCGGCACCGGGCGCGAGGCCAGCAGGCCGCGGGTATAGGGATGCTTCGGCCGCAGCAGGATGTCGCGCACCGGCCCGGTCTCGACCACCCGCCCGGCATACATCACCACCACCCGGTCGGCGAGCTCCGCCACCATGCCGAGGTCGTGGGTGATCAGCATCAGCGCCGTACCCTGCTCGCGCTTCAGCCGGCCCAGCAGCTCCAGGATCTGGGCCTGGATGGTGACGTCGAGCGCCGTGGTCGGCTCGTCGGCGATCAGGAGGCGCGGGCCGCAGCTGAGCGCGATCGCGATCATCACCCGCTGCAGCATCCCGCCCGACAGCTGGTGCGGATAGCCCTCGACGATCCTGTCCGCCCGGGCGATGCCGACCCGGGCCAGGAGATCGATCGCCTCGTCCCAGGCCGCCTTCGGCGCCAGGCCGCGATGCTCGACCAGCGGTTCGACGATCTGCTCGCCGATGGTCAGCACCGGGTTCAGCGCGCTCATCGGCTCCTGGAAGATCATGGCGATCTCGTTGCCGCGCAGGCCGCGCATCTCCTCCTGCTTCAACGCCAGCAGGTCGCGGCCGCGATAGAGGATGCGGCCACCCGCCACCCGGCCGGACGGGCGCGGCAAGAGGCCCATCAGCGACAAGGCGGTGACGCTCTTGCCGCAGCCGGATTCGCCGACCACACCGACGGTCTCGCCCTCGGCGATGCCGAAGCTGACCCCGGTCACCGCCCGGGCCGTGCCCTCCTCGGTGCGGAACTGGACCGACAGGTCCTGGAATTCGACCAGCATGGCGCTACCGCTTCATCCTGGGGTCGAGCGCATCGCGCAGCCCGTCGCCGAGGACGTTGATGGCGACCACCGTCAGGAAGATCGCGACGCCCGGCGGCACCCACAGCCAGGGCCGGCGCTGGAAGTCGACGAAGCTGTTGGCCGTGTCCATCATGTTGCCCCAGGACGGGGTCGGCGGCACCACGCCGAGGCCGAGATAGCTGAGATAGGCCTCGTTCAGGATCGCGTCGGCGACGCCAACGGTGGCGACCACGATCAGGATCGGCACGGTGTTCGGCAGCAGATGGTGGAACAGCCGGCGGTGCAGCGGCAGGCCCAGCACCTCGGTCGCCACCATGAAGTCGCGCTCGCGCAGCGACAGGATCTGCGACCGCACCAGCCGGGCGACGCGGATCCAGTTCGGCAGGCTGAGCATGACGACGACCAGGTAGATGCGCTGGTCCGGCGGTACCTTCAGCTCGGACAGCACGGCACCGAGGATGATCAGGAGCGGCAGGGTCGGGATCGTCATCACGATGTCGGCCACGCGCATGATCACCGCGTCGGCCAGCCCGCCGAGATAGCCCGCCACCGCACCGGCGATGTAGCCGACCACCACCGACAGCAGCACCGAAGCCAGGCCGACGGTCAGGGAGATCCGGCCCGCCGCCATCAGCCGGGCCAGGATGTCGCGGCCGAGGAAATCCGTGCCCAGCCAGTGCCGCAGGCTGGGCGGCCGGTTGGGGCTGAGCGCGTCGGTCGCGTTCAGGTCCCAGGGGCTGACCCAGGGCCCGACAACGCAGACCAGGACGATCAGCAGCAGCACCGCGGCGGCCACCATGGCGGTGCGGTTTCGGCGCAGCCGCCACAGCGCGTCGCCGAGCGGCGAGCGGGTGACGGCGAGGCGGCCGGCGAGCTCCACCAGCTCGGCCTCGCGCGCCCGGCGGCGGCGCAAGGGGTTCAACGAGGCGATCCCCATGGCCTAGCGCCGCCGCAGCCGGATCCGCGGGTCGGCCGCGGCATAGGCGATGTCGGCGATCAGGTTGCCGAGGATGGTCAGCGCCGCCAGCGCCATGGTGAAGCCCATCAGCACCGGATAGTCGCGCGCCGCCAGCGTGTCGATCTGGATGTGGCCGGCGCCCGGCCAGTTGAAGATCTTCTCGGTGACGATGGCGCCGGAGAACAGGCCCGGCAGCTCGAAGCCCAGCAGGGTGATGATCGGCAGCAGGGCGTTGCGCAGCGCGTGCTTCAGCACCACCGTACGCTCCTTCAGCCCCTTGGCCCGGGCGGTGCGGACGAAGTCCATCGCCAGGGCTTCCAGCATGCTGGCGCGGATGTAGCGGGTCAGACTGCCGGCCTGCAGCGCGGTCAGCACCAGCACCGGCAGCACCATGTGGGCGGCGATCTCGACCACCAGCGGCCAGCCGGTCGCCTCGCTGCCGGTGCTGATCATGCCGCCGACCGGCAGCCAGCGCAGGTCGACCGCAAACCATTTGATCAGCAAAAGGCACAGGAAGAAGACCGGGAAGGACATGGCGGCGAACACCGCCAGCGTCACCAGCCGGTCGTACCAGGAATACGGTTTCACCGCCGCCGTCACCCCGGCCAGCAGCGACAGGGTCCAGTAGAGCAGCATGGCCGTGCCGGCGAGGAGGAAGGAGTTCCAGACATACTGGTTCAGCAGGGTGCCGACCGGGATCTGGTACTGCATCGAATAGCCGAGATCGCCGGTCACGAGCCGGCCCAGCCAGTCGAGGTAGCGGTCCAGGACCGGCCGGTCGAGTCCGTACAGCGACTTCAGCTCCGCCGCCCGCTCCGGCGTCAGGTTGATGTTGCCGTCGACGAAATCGCCCGGGGTCAGGGCGAAGACGAAGAAGATCAGCGCCGACGCCCCCAGCAGCATCGGCACCGCCAGCAGCAGGCGGCGGATGACGAAGGTCCTCATGCCTCCCGGGCCGCCGTCTCTCCCAACCTCCCCCTCCCCTTGCGGGAGGGGGAAAGGGGGAGGGGCCTGCGCGCGTCCGCGCGCATATGAGTCAGGATCGTTTCCGTCATCACCGCGGCCTATGGACCGATACCGGCATTCGCCGAGAGAGCCCCCTCCCCCTACCCCCTCCCGCAAGGGGAGGGGGAGAAAAAAAGGGCAAGACCCGGCAGAAGCTCACTGCACGATCTTCAGCTTCGGCAGGCTGGCGATGATGCCGTTGTAGATGTCCGGCTTGAAGCCTTCCACCCGGGCATCGGTCGCCGACAGGATCTTCCGGTAGGCCAGGAAGATCACCGGCGGGTCGTCGGCCAGCGCCTTGTAGAGCTGGTGGTAGATCGGCTTGCGCTTCTCCGGGTCGAGTTCGGCGTTGCCCGCCAGGATCAGCCGGTCGACCTCGGCATTGCGGTAGCCGAGCCGGCCGACTTCGCCGGTTTCCGACAGGAACCGGTCGACCCCGTCATGCGGGTCGTTGATGGTCGAGGTGCGGAAGGTGGCGAGGTTGTAGTCGCCGGACTTGCGCTTGGCCAGGAGGGCGTTGAAGTCCGATACTTCGGGCACCAAGTCGACGCCGATCGCCTTCCAGTTCTCCTTGGCGATCGGAATCAGCGCGTCGTTGAACAGCGACTTGGTGGCCAGGAGGCGCAGCGACAGGCGCCGGCCGTCCTTGACCCGGATGCCGTCCGGCCCCGGCGTCCAGCCGGCCTCGTCCAGCAGCGCCGCGGCCTTGGCCGGGTCGTAGGCGAAGGGCTCGACCGCGCTGGCGTCATAGGCCCAGGAGATCGGCGCCACCGGCTGGGTCGCGACCTGGCCGTAGCCCTGATAGACCACAGTCACCAGGGTCTGGCGGTCGAGGCCGTAGGTCAGGGCGTGCCGCACCCGCACGTCCTTCAGCAGCGGATCCTTCGGATTGAACTCGATCATGCTGTAGTCGCTGGAGCCGTACAGGTTGATCGCGGCGAAGCCCAGGCTCTGCAGCGCGTCGACATTGTCCTGGCTGACCGTGAAGCCGTCATAGTCGGTCTCGCCGGTCTGGAACAGCTGCAGCTTGGTGGCGTCCGAGGTGATCCGGTAGATGAAATGCTCCACCCCAGGCTTGCCGGCGTAGTAGCGCGGATTGGCGTGGAACCGCACCTCCTGGCCGGGAATGAACTTGTCGAAGACATAGGGGCCTGCGCCCAGCGGGTCGCCGCCCAGGGCGCGGATGCCGTCGAGCTGGCCGCGGGCGAAACCCTTGCCGTAATGCGCCTTGGACAGCACCGGGCCGCCGATCAGGTAGAGCGTTTTGGCGCCGGGCTGAGTGGTGGTGACCTGGATGGTCTGCGGGTCGATCACCTTGATGCCGGCGATGCCGTCGGCCTTGCCGGCCTTGTACTCCGCCCCGCCGGCGATCGCGGCCGGCGTGATGTCGGTGTCGCTCTCCAGCGTCGGGTCGTGCAGCACGGTGAGGGTGAAGGCGACGTCCTCGGCGGTCAGCGGCGAGCCGTCGCTGAAGCTCAGGCCCGGCCGCAGCTTGATGGTGTAGACGAGGTTGTCCGGGCTGACCGTCCAGGACTCCGCCTGCTCCGGGATCAGCTTGCCCTGGCTGTCGTAGTTGACCAGCCGGCCGAAGATCACCTCGGTAACGTTCTCATCCCAGCCATTGCTGAAGAAATAGGGGTTGAACACGCCCTGCGGCGCGCTGATCGAGGCGACGACGGTATCCTTGCGGGCCTTCGCCGTGGCCGGGACCGCCGACGGGTCGGCGGCCGGGGTGATGCCGTCGGGCAGGATGTCCTGGGCCATTGCGGGCGGGCCGCCGGCGATGGCGAGCATCAGGGCCAGCGTGGCCAGTCGGGATGTGCGGTGGGAGCGCATCGAAGGGTGTCCTCCTCGGGCGGGAAGCTTCGACGTGACAGGGCGTGAAATGAAAGTCAACTACACAACTAAATAGATGAATTGCGGGCGAAACCGCCGGTGGTCAGCCCTTCGGGCCGCGCTCGATGCGCACCAGCCAGCGGGTCTCGCCGGCATCCTCGGGCTCCACCGACAGCACGCGATGGCCGCTTTCCGTCGCCGAGCGCGGAACATTGATCAGCGGCTCACCCGCATTCAGCCGTATTTCCGCCACCTCGCCGGGCTTCATATCTTCCAGCAGCAGCTTGGTTTTGACGAAAGTGAAAGGGCAGACTTCCGCCGTTACATCGAGAGTCCGGACCGGTGGCTGATTGCTCATGACGCTTTCTCGATTTTCATGTCGATTCGTGTTGCAGTCCAGTAGTGGGCGACTTATATACCCAACAATCGTGCCGCGGGAGTGTGAACATGAGCAATGAAACGCCGTCCAACGATTTGATGAACCTGACAAGCCAAATCGTCGCGGCACACGTAGGAAACAATACCGTTGCGATCTCGGACCTGCCGGGCCTGATCGAGCAAGTCTACCGCGCGCTGAACGGCCTCGGGACTGAGCCGACTCCGGTCGCGGAAAAGCCGCAGCCGGCGGTTCCCATCAAGAAGTCGGTCACGCCGGACTACATCATCTGTCTCGAGGACGGCAAGCAGCTGAAGATGCTGAAGCGTCATCTGAAGACGGCCTACAACATGACCCCGGACGAGTATCGCGAGCGCTGGGGCCTGCCGGCCGACTATCCGATGGTGGCGCCGAACTACGCCAAGCAGCGCAGCAAGCTGGCGAAGCAGATCGGCCTCGGCACCCGCGCCCGGCGGGACTGATCCCGAATCGCGGCGGTCCGTCACCCGGCGGACCGCCCGGTTCCGGCCCGGGCGAGGGGCCGGCGGTCCCGCCCGCGAAATCAGCGCACATTTGTAACCGTTCTGCTTTATAATTGGGCGGGCGCCTTGTGCGGTGACATGAGAATCGCCGCGCGGCGCCTCGGGAGAATTGGAGCGGACGGACGCAGCATGGCAGTCACAACCTTCGTCGATGACCACGGATTCAGCCTGCGCGCAGGCAATCTGGAGGTCCGGCTGGCCGAGACGGAGGAGGAGATTTGGGCGGCCCAGGAGCTGCGCTATGCCGTCTTCTATCAGGAGATGGCGGCCCAACCCTCGGCCGAGATGGCGGCCGCCCGCCGCGACTTCGACACCTATGACGATGTCGCCCACCACCTGCTGGTGATCGACCACGCGCGCGGCAAGGGCCCCCAGGGCGTGGTCGGCACCTATCGGCTGATCCAGCGCGACGGGGCGGCGAAGATCGGCGCCTTCTACTCCGCCAGCGAATACGACATCGCCAAGATCGAGGCCCATCCCGGCCAGATCCTGGAGCTCGGGCGGTCCTGCGTCGCCGGCCCCTATCGCTCCGGCGGCACCATGCAGCTGCTGTGGCGCGGCATCGCCGCCTATCTGTTCCAGCATGACATCGAGATCATGTTCGGCTGCGCCAGCCTGCCGGGGACCGACCCCGACGCGCTGAAGCTGCCGCTGTCCTATCTGTATCACTATCACCTGGCGCCGCCGGCACTGCGGCCCAAGGCCCTGCCCGAGCGCTACACCGACATGCGCCTGCTGCCGCTGGCCGAGATCGACCAGCGCGAGGCGATCGCGGCCCTGCCGCCGCTGATCAAGGGCTATCTCCGCCTCGGCGGCCATGTCGGCGACGGCGCGGTGATCGACCAGCAGTTCGGCACCACCGACGTGGCCATCATCGTCAAGACCGACCTGGTGACCGAGAAATACTTCAAGCACTACGAGCGGAAGCGCGACCAGGGACCGGTCCTGGCCTTTCGCAAGGACTGACCGGCGCGATGGCGGGTACGCGTCTCGGGTCGAAGCTCCGGGCGGTGGCCCGGCTCGCCGTCTATGTGCCCTGGACCGTCATGCTGATGCCGGTGCAGGCCCTGGCCGTGCGCTTCGGCTGGCGGCTGCAGACCAGCCTGCCGGTGTTCTACCACCGGACCTGCTGCCGCATTCTCGGCCTCGACGTCGAGACCCGGGGCACGATGTCGACCGCGGCGCCGACGCTGTTCGTCTCCAACCACCTGTCCTATCTCGACATCGAGGTGCTGGGGTCGCTGATCCCCGGCAGCTTCGTCGCCAAGACCGAGGTCGGCACCTGGCCGTTCTTCGGCGCCCTGGCGCGGCTGCAGCGCACCGTCTTCGTCGACCGGGCCAAGCGCGGGTCGGCCGACATCCAGCGCGACAGCCTGCAGGCGCGGCTCGAGGCCGGCGACAACCTGGTCCTGTTCCCCGAGGGCACGTCGAGCGACGGCAACCGCACCCTGCCGTTCAAGAGCGCGCTGTTCGCCGCCGCCGGGATGCGCATCGACGGCCGGCCGCTGACGGTGCAGCCGGTGTCGCTGGCCTGCACCACGCTGGACGGCATCCCGCTGGGCCGCCGCCTGCGCCCGATCTACGCCTGGTACGGCGACATGGACCTGATGCCTCACCTCTGGAACGTGGTGAAGCAGGGGCATCTGCGGATCACCGTGATCTTCCACCCGCCGGTGACGCTGGAGGATGTGCGGTCGCGCAAGGCCCTGGCGGACCATTGCTGGCGCGCCATCGCCGCCGGCGTGTCCGCCGCCAATGCCGGCCGGCTGCAGGCCCCGGCGGACGAAAGCATAGCCGATCAGCGCCGCGCGGCATGAGCCAAGGCTTGATTTCCGCGCGCGCCGCCGTGATCTATCATCGCAATTCCTCTGAGATCTGGACCCGATCGGACCCGCGCGCGTGACCACAGCCGCCAGCAAGAAGCTGTTCATCAAGACCTGGGGCTGCCAGATGAACGTCTACGACAGCGGTCGGATGGCGGACATCCTGGCGCCGCTCGGCTACGCCCTGGCCGACAGCCCGGAGGGGGCCGACATGGTCATCCTCAACACCTGCCACATCCGCGAGAAGGCGACGGAGAAGGTGTTCTCCGACCTCGGCCGGCTGCGCCCGCTGAAGGAGGCGAAGGCCGGGGACGAACCGATGATCGTCGCCGTGGCCGGTTGCGTCGCCCAGGCCGAGGGCGAGGAGATCGCCCATCGCGCCCCATGGGTCGACATGGTGTTCGGGCCGCAGACCTACCACCAGCTGCCGGAGATGGTGGCCCGCGCCCACCGCCAGGCCGGACGTCCGCTGGTCAACACCGACTTCCCGGTCGAGAGCAAGTTCGACCATCTGCCCGGCGAGCTCGGCGTCCAGGGCGCCTCGGCCTTCCTGTCGGTGCAGGAGGGCTGCGACAAGTTCTGCACCTTCTGCGTCGTGCCCTACACCCGCGGCGCCGAATATTCGCGGGATGTCGCCGGCATCCTGGGCGAGGCCCGGCGCCTGGTCGGGCTCGGCGCCCGCGAGATCACCCTTCTGGGCCAGAACGTCAACGCCTTCCATGGCGACGGGCCGGACGGGACCGTCTGGGGCCTGGGCCGGCTGATCCGCGCCCTGGCCGAGATCGACGGCCTTGACCGCATCCGCTACACCACCAGCCACCCGCGCGACGTCGACGACGAGCTGGTGGCGGCGCATCGCGACGTGCCGCAGCTGATGCCGTTCCTGCACCTGCCGGTGCAGAGCGGGTCGGACCGCATCCTGGCGGCGATGAACCGCAAGCACGACGCCTCGACGTACCGCCGGACCGTCGACCGGCTGCGCGCGGCACGGCCGGACCTGGCGCTGTCCTCCGACTTCATCGTCGGCTTCCCCGGCGAGACCGACCGCGACTTCGCCGACACGCTGAAGCTGGTCACCGAGATCGGCTTCGCCCAGGCCTACAGCTTCAAGTACAGCGCCCGGCCCGGCACCCCGGCCGCGGCGCTGGAGGACCAGCTGCCCGAGGCGGCGAAGGACGAGCGGCTGCAGGCGCTGCAGCAGCTGCTGTGGGAACAGCAGGCCGCCTTCAACCGGGGCATGGCCGGCCGGGTCGTGCCGGTGCTGCTGGACCGCCAGGGCCGCCGTCCCGGCCAGCTGCACGGCCGCAGCCCCTGGATGCAGTCGGTGCATCTCGACGCGCCGGCCCGGCTGCTCGGCACCGTCCAGCCCGTCCGCATCACCGAAGGCAAGCTGCTGAGCCTGACCGGCACCGTCGTGCTGGCGGATGCGGAGGAGGCGGCGTGACCGCCCGCGGCCCCGACGGCCCGGGCGTGATGCCGGCCCGGTCCAAGCCCGCGACCCAGCGTGCCGAGATCAGCTTCGACGACAACCGTCTGCTGCCGCTGCTGTATGGCGAGCACGACACGCATCTCCTGCGGATCGAGCACCAGCTCGGCGTGTCCCTCGCGTCGCGCGGCAACACCGTCACCATCAAGGGCCCGGCCGAGCCCGTGGAGCAGGCCCGGCTGGTGCTGGAGACGCTGTGGCAGCGGCTGTCCCAGGGCCAGGGCGTCACCGGCGCCGACATCGACGGCGTGATCCGGCTGGTGCGCGACGCGCCCGCCGCCGACGGGACGCCGCTGCGCAGCGCGCTCCTGAAATCCGACGGCGCCATCGTCACCCGGCGCAAGCGGATCGGCCCGCGCTCCCCGACCCAGGCGGAGTACATCGAGGCGCTGGCGCAGAGCGAGATGGTGTTCGGCGTCGGCCCGGCGGGCACCGGCAAGACCTATCTCGCCGTCGCCCAGGCGGTGTCGATGCTGATCGCCGGCCGGGTCGACCGCATCGTGCTGTCGCGCCCCGCGGTCGAGGCCGGCGAGCGGCTGGGCTTCCTGCCCGGCGACATGAAGGAGAAGGTCGACCCCTATCTCCGCCCGCTCTACGACGCTCTCTACGACCTGCTGCCGGCCGAGCAGGTGGCCAAGCACATGGAGACCGGCGTGATCGAGATCGCGCCGCTGGCCTTCATGCGCGGCCGCACCCTGGCCCATTCCTTCGTCATCCTGGACGAGGCGCAGAACACCACGGTGATGCAGATGCGCATGGCCCTGACCCGGATGGGCGAGGCCAGCCGCATGGTGGTCACCGGCGACATCAGCCAGGTCGACCTGCCGCGCGGCGAGAAGTCCGGCCTGGTCGACGCGCTGGAGATTCTGGACGGGGTCGAGGGCATCCGCGTCGTCCGCTTCAGCGACCGCGACGTGGTGCGCCACCCGCTGGTCGCGCGCATCGTGCGCGCCTACGAGGCGGCGGACCGCGCCCGGAAGCCGAAGCCGTGATCGACCTCACCGTCAGCATCGACGCGCCCGGCTGGTCGGCGTTGGGGCCCGGCTTTGCCGACGAGGACGCCCTTGCCGCCGCCATCGAGTCTCTGGTCGAGGCCACGGTCGCCGCGGGGGCGGGCTCAAGCGTCGCGATCGAGCCCGGCCGTCCGGCCGAGCTGTCGATCGTGTTCGCCGACGATGCCACGGTGCAGCGGCTGAACCGCGACTATCGCGGCAAGGACGCGCCGACCAACGTGCTGTCCTTCGCCCTGACCGAGGCTGATGAGCCCGACTTTCCCGGCGCTCCGCTGGTGCTGGGCGACGTCGTGCTGGCGCTCGAGACGGTGCTGGCCGAAGCCGAGCGCGACGGCAAGGCCCCTGTAGACCATGCCCGCCACTTGGTGGTTCATGGTATCCTGCATCTGCTGGGCCATGACCACATGACCGACGACGAGGCCGAGGCGATGGAGCGGATCGAGACCGCGATCCTGGCCCGCTTCGGCATCGCCGACCCCTATTCCGATCCCGCCTGAGGCCATGTCCGACACATCTTCCGGCCGACCTTCCCGCTCCTCCGACGCCAACCCGTTGCGCAGCTGGCTGCGAGGCCTGCTGCGCGGCAAGAGCGAGGAGGACTGGCGCGAGACCATCGAGGAGCTGATCGAGGACGGCGACGAGGGCGAGGACATGGCCTCGATCGCCCGGCACGAGCGCATGCTGCTGGGCAACATCCTGCGGCTGCGCGACCGCACGGCGATCGACGTGATGGTGCCGCGGGCCGACATCGTCGGGGTCGAGGTCGACACGCCCCTGCCCGGCGTGCTCGACATCCTGGCGCGCGAGGCGCACAGCCGGATGCCGGTCTATCGCGACAACCTGGACGACGCGCTGGGCATGATCCACGTCAAGGACGTGGTGGCGGCGCTGAGCCGAACCCGGGCCGGCGACGTCGACGCCCCGAAGTCGCTGACCGAGATCCTGCGCCCGGTCCAGATCGTCGCACCGTCGATGCCGGTGCTCGACCTCCTGCTGCAGATGCGCGAGAAGCGCCAGCACATGGCGCTGGTGATCGACGAGTTCGGCGGCATCGACGGTCTGATCACGATCGAGGATCTGGTCGAGGAGATCGTCGGCGAGATCGAGGACGAGCACGACATCGACGAGCCGCCGCAGCTGGTCGAGAAGCCGGACGGCACGCTGATCGCCGATGCCCGCCTGCCGATCGAGGCCTTCGAGGCCAAGGTCGGCACGGTGCTGGAGGAGGACGAGCGCGACGACATCGACACGCTCGGCGGCCTCGTCTTCGCGCTCGCCGGCCGGATTCCGGCGCGGGGCGAGCTGTTGACCCACCCCAAGGGGTTCGAGTTCGAGGTGATCGATGCCGATCCGCGCCGGATCAAACGCCTCCGCATCCGCCGCCGCGACGGCGCCGAGGCTGGCTGAGACAGCCGGGCCGCAGCCCGGCGGAATCCTCGATCGCATCGCCGCCCGCCTGATGGGGCTGAGCCGCTGGCGGCGCTTCGGGACCGCCATCGGCCTCGGCGTCCTGGCCAGCCTGTCGGTGCCGCCGCTCTACGCCGCGCCGGCGCTGTGGCTGGCCTTTCCCGGCCTGTTCTGGCTCCTGGCCGGCGCCCGCGGCGGCTGGTCCGCCTTCCTGACCGGCTGGGCCTTCGGCTTCGGCTTCTTCGTGCCCGGCCTGTACTGGGTGTCCTGGGCGCTGACCGTCGACCTGCCGCGCTTCTTCTGGATGATCCCCTTCGCCCTGGCCGGGCTGCCGGCGCTGCTGGGGATCTTCACCGGCCTCGCGGGACTCGGCTTCCATGGGCTGCGCCGCGCCGGCTGGGGCGGTCCCCTGGCCCTGGCCGCCGCCTGGGGCCTGGCGGAATGGCTGCGCGGCCATGTCCTGACCGGCTTCCCCTGGAACCTGATCGGCTACACCTGGGTCGGCTGGTTGCCGGTGCTGCAGGGCGTCTCGGTGATCGGCATCTACGGGCTGAGCGCGCTGACCGTGGCCGCCGCCACCCTGCCGGCGACGCTGGCCGGGCCGCGGCAGGGCTGGGCCGCCACCGCCGCCGGCATCGCCCTGTTCCTGGCGATCGGGGCCTGGGGCGCCGGGCGCCTGTCGGGCGACGACGGCGCCACGGTGCCCGGCGTCACCCTGCGCCTGGTGCAGCCGAACATCTCCCAGGCCGACAAATGGTCCGGCGACAAGCTGGTCGAGAACTTCAACAAGCAGCTGGCGATGTCGACCGGGCCGGGGATCGAGCGCGTCAGCGCCGTGATCTGGTCCGAGACCGCGGTGCCCTTCACCCTGTCCTGGGAGCCGGAGGCGCAGAAGGCGCTGGGGGCGATCCTGCCGCCCAGCGCCCTAGCCCTGGTCGGCGCCACCCGGGCCACGCCCTACGGCACCCAGCCGCTGCAGGCCTGGAACAGCATCTATGCGCTGGACCGTTCCGGCACGATCCTCGCCACCTATGACAAGGCGCATCTGGTGCCGTTCGGCGAGTACGTGCCGTTCCATGCCTTCCTGAAGCAGTTCGGCATCGAGAAGATCACCGCCGGGTCGCTCGACTTCTCCGCCGGGCCAGGGCCGCGCACCATCGACCTGCCCGGGCTGCCGCCGGTCAGCCCGCTGATCTGCTACGAGGCGATCTTCCCCGGCGCCGTGCTGGACCCCGCCGGTCCGCGGCCGGGCTGGCTGCTGAACGTCACCAATGACGGCTGGTACGGGCTGACCAGCGGGCCCCACCAGCATTTCGCCATCGCCCGGACCCGTGCGGTGGAGGAGGGGCTGCCGCTGGTGCGCGCCGCCAACACCGGCATCAGCGGCGTGGTCGACGCCTATGGCCGGGTCACGGGGGAGATCGCCCTCGGCACGGCCGGCATCCTCGATACCCCCCTGCCGGCGGCGCTGCCGGAGACGCCCTATGCCCGCTGGGGCGAGGCCGGCTTCTGGCTGCTGCTGGTCCTGGGCCTTCTGGCCGGACGGATCGGACGGCCGGCGCGACCGATCCCGCCTCCGTCCGCCGCCGGACTGCCTTGAAGTTGCCCGGCTTCGCGCATTAGGATGCGCGCCTCGCGAAATGATCGCACCCGGCCCCTTGCGAATTGCTGCGGAGTGATGCGTGGCCGCACCCGACGCCCCGAAACGGCCCCGCGGTCGTCCGCGGAATGACGAACCCAGCCCGCTCGACGTGCATATCGGCGGCCGCATCCGCCTGCGGCGGACCCTTCTCGGATATAGCCAGGCCAAGCTGGCGACGGCGATCGGCCTGACCTTCCAGCAGATCCAGAAATACGAGCACGGCTCGAACCGCATCGGCGCCAGCCGGCTGCACCAGCTGAGCCGGGTGCTGGAGGTGCCGGTCGACTTCTTCTTCGAGGATGCGCCCGCGGTCGACGGCCTGCCCGCGGCCGGCCTGGCCGAGGAGGCCGAACCCTACGACGCCGGCCCCGACCCGATGCAGCGGCGCGAGACGCTGGAGCTGATCCGCGCCTATTACCGGGTCGAGGACCAGGCGACCCGGCGGCGCGTTCTGGACCTGCTCAAGGCCATGTCGGGGACCCGTAGCGACGAGGGCGGCAGCGACGCCGCCTGAGCCCCGGACGGCGCCGTACTTGACCGCGCCTCTGGCCCTTGCGAAAAAGCCCGGTCGCCGCCGCACGATGCTTTCCACCATTTTCAGCGCAGCCAGGGGTTCGACGTGGCCAAAGGCAACTACATCTTCACCAGCGAATCGGTCTCGGAAGGGCACCCCGACAAGGTCTGCGACCGGATTTCCGATTCCATCGTCGATCTCTATCTCGGCGCCGATCCCGAGGCCCGGGTGGCGGTCGAGACCCTGGCCACCACCAACCGGGTGGTGATCGCCGGCGAGGTCCGCGGCCCGGCCTCGATCACCCCCGACCTGCTGGAGAGCACGGCCCGCCAGGCGGTGCGCGACATCGGCTACGAGCAGGACGGCTTCCATTGGCGCAACGCCCAGGTCGACGTGCTGGTGCACCAGCAGTCGGCCGACATCGCCGTCGGCGTCGACGCCGCCGGCAACAAGGACGAGGGCGCCGGCGACCAGGGCATCATGTTCGGCTACGCCTGCCGCGAGACCGAAGCGCTGATGCCGGCGCCGATCCAGTTCTCGCATCAGATCCTGAAGAAGCTGGCCGACGCCCGCCATTCCGGCAAGGCGCCGCAGTTCGGCCCCGACGCCAAGGCCCAGGTGTCGCTGCGCTACGAGAACGGCAAGCCGGTCGCCGCCACCTCGGTCGTGGTCTCGACCCAGCATGCCGACGGCCTGGACCAGGCCGAGGTGCGCGAGATCGTCCGCCCCTATGTGCTGTCGGTCCTGCCCGAGGGCTGGATGTGCGACGAGCCGCATTTCTACGTCAACCCGACCGGCCGCTTCGTCATCGGCGGCCCGGACGGCGATGCCGGCCTGACCGGCCGCAAGATCATCGTCGACACCTATGGCGGCGCGGCCCCGCATGGCGGCGGCGCCTTCTCCGGCAAGGACCCGACCAAGGTCGACCGCTCGGCCGCCTATGCCGCGCGCTACCTGGCCAAGAACGTGGTCGCCGCCGAGCTGGCCGACCGCTGCGTGATCCAGCTCAGCTACGCCATCGGCGTCGCCCATCCGCTGTCGGTCTATATCGACACCCAGGGCACCGGCCGGGTCGACGAGGACAAGCTGTCCGACGTGCTGCAGCAGCTGGTCAATCTCAGCCCGCGCGGCATCCGCACCCATCTCGGCCTGAACCGGCCGATCTACGCCCGCACCTCCTCCTACGGCCATTTCGGCCGCGCGCCGGAGGCCGATGGCGGCTTCTCCTGGGAGCGGACCGATCTGGTGGACGACCTGCGCTCGGCTTTCGCCTGACCCGATGACTGAACCGGACGGCGGCGCCGAGAAGCGCCGCCATTTCCACGGCCGGCGCCATGGGCGAAAGCTCCGCGCCGGCCGCGCCGCTTTGATCGAGACCCTGCTGCCGCGGCTGACCGTGGCGCTGCCCGAGGAGGGCGGCGCGCTGGACCCGGCCGCCCTGTTCCCGCGCCCGCCGCGCGAGCTGTGGGTCGAGATCGGCTTCGGCGCCGGCGAGCACCTGGCCTGGCAGGCGGCGCATCACCGCGATGTCGGCTTCATCGGCTGCGAGCCATTCATCAACGGCATGTCGACGCTGCTGGCGATGGTGGAGCGCGACGGCCTCGACATGGTGCGGGTCTGGCCCGACGACGCGCGGCCGCTGCTGGACCGGCTGCCGGACGGCTCGGTCGGCCGCCTGTTCCTGCTGTTCGCCGACCCCTGGCCGAAGCTGCGCCACCACAACCGCCGCTTCATCCAGGACGACACGGTGGCCGATCTGGCCCGGCTGCTGAAGGACGACGGCGAGCTGCGCATCGCCACCGACGACGCGCCGCTGCTGGACTGGTCGCTGGAGCGCGTCCGCCGCAACCCGGCCTTCGCCTGGACCGCGGAAGGCCCCTCCGACTGGCGCGAGCGGACGGCGGACTGGCCGCCGACCCGCTACGAGGAGAAGGCCCTGCACGGCCGGCCCTATTATCTGCGCTTCCGCCGCCGGCCGAGGGGATAGCAAGAGGTTGCGGCCTATATCCGTTTGGATATACTTTTCGAATGAAGCCGCTCCGCTTCCTGGGGGATTCGCTCGAAGAACTGCGTGCGTTCCCGGCCGAAGCCCGCCAGGACGCCGGCTATCAATTGGACAAGGTGCAACGCGGGCAGCAACCCGATGACTTCAAGTCGATGCCGTCGATCGGCAAAGGCGTCGAGGAAATCAGGGTGTGGGACGATTCCGGGACCTTCTGGGTGATCTACACCGCCCGGCGGGCCGAGGCGGTCTATGTGTTGCACTGCTTCCAGAAGAAGAAGACGCAGGCGACCAGCAGGCGCGACATCGAGTTGGCCCGATCCCGCTTCACCGATCTTGTGCGAGGTGCCCGATGACTGAATCCGAGACCTTCGCCAGCGTGTGGGACGCCATCGCCGACACGCCTGGGGAAGCGGCCAATCTGCGGACCCGGGCCGAGCTGATGATGAAGATCACCGAGATCATCCGAGAGAAGGGTTGGACGCAGATCGAGGCAGCCGCACATTGCGGCGTCACCCAGCCACGGATCAACGACCTGCTGCGGGGGCGAGTCTCCCGCTTTTCCCTGGATGCCCTGGTGAACATCGCGACGGCCCTCGGTCGGCGCGTCCATGTCGAGTTGGACGCCGCATAGCCGACGCCTACTCCTTCGTCGCCCCCGCCATCATGCCGCTCATGAAGAAGCGCTGCAGGGCGATGAACAGCACCAGGATCGGCAGGCTGGACAGCACGGCCATGGCCAGGAGCCGCGGCCAGTCGATATCCCACTGGCCGACATAGTTGGCGAGCGCCAGCTGCACGGTCCAGCGCGACTGGTCGTTCACCACCAGGAACGGCCACAGATAGTCGTTCCAGCGCCAGACGAAGGTGAAGGCGGCCAGCGTCGCGATCGCCGGCTTGCACAGCGGCACCACGATCCGCCACAGGATGCGCCATTCGCTGGTGCCGTCGATCCGCGCCGCCTCCAGGAGGCTGTCCGGGATGCCGCGCATGTATTGCCGCATCAGGAACACGCCGGTCGGCGTCGCCGCGGGCGGGATGATCAGCCCCCACAGGCTGTCCAGGAGGCCGAGCCCCTTCAGCACCATGAACATCGGGATCAGCACGACCTGCAGCGGGATCATCATGGTCGCCATGATCAGCATGAAGCACAGCCCGTCGCCCGGGAACCGGTACTTCGACAGGGCGAAGCCGGCCATGATGCTGATCACCACCGACAGGACGCTGGAGCCGACCGCGACCACCGCCGAGTTGGTGAAGAACAGGTCGAAGCGCGCGGCGCCGAGGGCGCTGGCGAAGTTGTCGAGCGTCCAGTGCTGCGGCAGCAGCGTCGGCGGCCAGGCGAAGATCTCCATCGGCGGCTTCAGCGAGCTCGCCACGATCCACAGCGGCGGGAACAGGAAGAACAGCAGGACCAGGGCGACCAGGCTGCCCCTGAGGCTTTTCGCGCCCATGCTCACCGCTCCTTCGCCATGCGCAGCTGCAGGACCGTCAGCGCCATCAGGATGGCGAACAGCGCCATCGACTGGGCGGCGGCGAAGCCGGCCGAAGCCGGCTTGGTGAAGCCGGTCTCGTAGATCGCCTGGATCAGGTAGACCGTCGCCCGGCCGGGACCGCCATGGGTCAGCGACACCACGACCTCATAGACCTTGAACGCCTCGACCGAGGCCAGGACCAGGGCGATCAGCATGGTCGGGCGCAAGAGCGGCAGGGTGATGCGGCGGAACATCCGCCAGGGCGACGCGGCGTCGATCGCCGCGGCCTCGTAATAGTCGCCGGGGATCATCATCAGCCCGGCGATGAAGATCATCATGTAGAAGCCGGCATTGGCCCAGACCCAGACGAAGACCAGCGCCGCCTGGGCCAACAGCTCGTTCTCCAGCCACGGCACCGGGGCGATGCCGGCGAGGTCGAGCATGAAGTTGATCAGGCCGGAGTTGTAGCCGAGCAGCCATTTCCAGACGATGCCGACGATCAGCAGGCTGGTCATGTAGGGGAAGAACACCACGGCGCGGATGGCGCCGACGCCGCGGAACGGTCGGGCCAGCAGCAGGGCGAGGGCCAGCGACACCGCGATCACCAGTGGCACCGCCACGCAGACGAAGCCGACGGTCTTGATCAGCGTGCCGGTGAATTCGGGGTCGCTCGCCAGCGCAAGGTAGTTGTCGAGCCCGACGAAGACCGGATGGGTGGCCGGGGCGCGCGGCGCCACCACCAGCCCGCGCTTGAAGAAGGAGGTCCAGAAGCCCTGGACCAGCGGGAACAGGGTGAAGACGGCGAGCAGCAGCAGGGTCGGCGCCACCAGCGCATAGGGGAACAGCCGCGCCCCCAGCCCGCGGCCCGCCGCGCCGGACCGGTCGGGCCGCGCCTCGCCCCGACCCGCCGTGTCTGCCGCGCTGGTCACTGCTCCGCCTTCAGCGAATCCTCGGCCGCCTTGGCGATCATGTCCATTGCCTGGGCCGAGGTGATCTGGCCGGCGACGCGCTGGATCACCGCCTGCTTGATCGGGTCCCAGACATACTGCATCGCCGGGTTGCCCTGGTCGGTGCCGGCATAGAGCGGGCTGTCCGCCAGCTCCTTCTGCAGCGCCGCCAGCGCGGCGCTGGCCTTGGCGTCGCCGTAGTCGATCGGGCCGGTCTTCAGGCTGGCCGGGATCATCATCAGCGGCGCCGCCCATTTGGCCTGCACCTCCGGGGTCGAGAACCAGCGCAGCACCTCGAGCGCCTCCTCGACATGCTCGCCGGTGTTGAAGGCAATGATGTAGTCGCCGCCGACCACGCTGGAGGCCACCTCGCCATGCGGCGTCGGCCCGGCCTGCCAGTCGAAACCGGCGTCCGAGACCAGGCTGCTGATCTGCCAGCTGCCCGACATCCAGGCGACGGCCTGGCCGTGCAGGAACAGCTGCTTCGGGTTCTCGGCGCTGGAGCCCTTCCACAGCCCGGGCGGCATGTGGGTCTCGGTGATCTTGACGAAGTCGTCGAGGATCTGGGCGCCGCGCGCCTTGTCCAGCACCACCTTGTAGGGCGGCGCCTCGCTGAAGACGTGCTGGCCGTTGTGGTAGAGATAGGTGATCCAGCGACTGGCCGAGACGTCCCAGACCAGCGGGTAGCGCACTCCCGCCTTCTCCGACACCGTCTTGGTCGCGGCCAGGAACTCGTCCCAGGTCCAGCCTTTGGCCGGGTCGGGGATCGCCACCCCGGCCTTCCGGAAGGCGTCGGCGTTGAGGAAGATGCCGGTCGCGGTGACGTCGAGCGGCGCGGCGATGATCTGGTCGCCCAGCTGTGCGCCGGTGGCCCAGGCCTTCACGAACTGGTCGAGATAGTCCTTGCCGAAATCCGGGGCCAGGTCGGTCAGGAAGGGCCGGATCACCGGCCGCATGCTGGTGGTCTTGGCGAGGTCCGGCGCGGTGCCGGAGGCCGCGCCCTGGGCCAGCTTCTGGTCGTAGCCGTCATAGGGGACGAGCTGCAGCTTGAAGGTGGTGTCGGGGTGCTGGGCCGTGTATTCGGCCAGAAGCCCGCGCAGCACCTGCTCCTCCTTGTCGCTGTTGGTGGTCCACATCACCGTCAGCTCCGCCGCCATGGCGGGGCCGGCCAGGGCCGCCAGCGCGGCGCCGGCCAGGAGCGCGGTGCGGATGGGTCGTGCGAGCGTCATGTCGATGGCCTCCCGTTGCGGCCGGTTCACGGCCTTTGGTGAGTCCCCGCCTGCCCGGCGAGGACCTGCGATGCGAATTCCAGCGCCACCCCGGCGGGAACGCCGCTCCAGCCCTGCAGCAGCGAGCCGCGGCCGAAGGGCGGGCTGAAATATTCGACGGCGCCGAGCCAGCCGTTCTCCAGGCAGCTCTCCCACCAGCGCAGCAGCGGGTAGCGCCAGCCCGGCAGGCCGCGGCGCAGCAGCTCGCGCGCCAGCACGCCGTCCCAGTAGGGCCAGTCGGAGCCGTTGTGGTAGCGGAAGGCGAAGGCCGATTTGCCCCGGGTGTCGCGCCGCCGCTTGTAGGGCGGGAAGGCGCAGAGCACGCCCCAATCGCCATAGGGCTGGTCGGCATTGGCGCCGCTGTACAGCCGGCGCTGCATCGCCTTCAGCGTCGCCTCGGCCCGGTCCGGCGGCAGCGCGTCGGCGCGCAGCAGGGTCAGGCTGTCGATGGCGAGGTGGTCCTCGGTGAAGCCGTCGTCGTTGCGGTATTCGGCGTACCAGCCGCGGTCCGCCAGCCACAGCCGTCGGTCGATCGCCTCGCGCGCCCGGGCTGCGATCTCCGCCGCCTCGGCGGCGAGATTCGGGTCCCGGTCGTGGCCCAGCCCGGCGATGGCGTCGAGCGCGCCGACCCACAGGCCGAGGTCATAGGCGACCAGCCCCTGGCGGTAGACGTTGTCGGCCCAGTCGCGCTCGTGGTTCGGCTTCACCGGCAGCCCGTCGCCGGCCGCGTCGAAGCCGCGATAACGGGTATAGATCGTACGGATCATCGGCCAGTGCCGCTCCGCCGGGCCGGCGTCGCCGGTGGCGCGGACATAGTCGGCGATCATCAGGATGAAGACCAGCGGGCTGTCGAAATGGTCGCTCCACCAGTCGCCCGGCCGCAGATGCTCCTTCGAGATGAAGGGGTCGGTGCGCCGGAACACCTCCCAGGCCGCCGATTGCTGCGGGCCGGACAGGATCACGGCGCTCGGAGCCTCCCCGTCGGGCTGGATCCCGGCCGCGAGCATGTCGATCTCGTCCCGCACCGCCTCCGGCGCCAGGGCCAGCAGCGGCTGCACCGTCCAGTAGCCGTCGCGGTAATAGGTCCGGGCCGGGGCGGAATAGGCCTGGCCGGCGGCGAGGCCGGCGAAGCGCCCGGCCGGGTCGCGGCGGATGCTGGACAGCGCCGCATGCGCCCCCTGCTGCACCATGCTGCGCAGCACCGGATCGGCCGTCGGCAGGCGGTCGGCGGCGCGGATATGGGCCTCGGCCTCGGCCATGATCGCCGCGGCCGGCAGCGCCAGCGCCGCCTCGGCCTCCGCCCGGTCGGCGCCGGCGGCGACGACCAGGTCGCCGCCGCGCGGCTGCAGCACCACGCAGCCCCAGGGCAGGTCGACGATGCGGCGCCCGTCCTCGCGCCGGACCGTCCCCGGCCGGCCGGCATCGCGGTGCCACCAGGCGCAGCGCGGCGCCGGCGTCACCCGTGCCGCGTCGGGCACGCCGCGCAGCAGCAGCGCCGGCGCGCTCTGCGCCACATGCAGCGACCAGCCGGCCCCCTCCGCCCGGTTCGGACCGTAGATCACCGGCCCGGGCAGCGCGCCGAGCGACAGCGTGGCGAGATGGCCGGCGCCCCAGATCGAGAGGCTGAGCCGACCGTCGGGCAGCAGGTCGCCCTGCAGCCGCGGTGCCATGAAGGGCAGATGCACTGACGTTTCGGCCCGCAGCAGGCCGCTGGCGAGCGGCGAGAGCGGGGCGGCCGGACGGTCGAGCTCAGCGGCGACCATGATCACGCCGCCTCCGCCAGGGGGGCCAGCGCGCGGCCGTCATCCTCACGGAAGACATGGCAGCGCCCGGGCGGCAGGGACAGCGGCAGCACCGATCCGATGGCGACCGAGAGCTGGTCCGGCACATGCAGGATAATGCTGTCGGCGGCGCCTTCGACCGTGCCGTAGACATAGGTCTCGGTGCCGACATTCTCGCTGTGCTGGACCAGCAGCCGCACCGGCCCGTCATCGCTGAGCCGCAGATGCGAGGGCCGGATCCCGACCGACACCGCGGCGCCCGGCGCCAGCCCGCCGGCATCGACCGGCAGCGCGACGGTGCCGAGTCCGGGCGCGTCGATCACCGCCCCCGCCTCCGACCGCCCCGCCAGCGTGCCAGCGAACATGTTGATCCGGGGCGAGCCGATGAAGCCGGCGACGAACTTGTTGGCCGGGCGATTGAACAGCTCCAGCGGCGGGCCGAACTGCTCCAGCTTCCCGTCGCGCAGCACGGCGATGCGGCCGGCCATGGTCATCGCCTCGACCTGGTCGTGGGTGACATAGATCATGGTGGTGCCCAGCTCGCGGTGCAGCTTGCTGATCTCGGCCCTCGTCTGCACCCGCAGCGCGGCGTCGAGGTTGGACAGCGGCTCGTCGAACAGGAACAGCGACGGGTTGCGGACGATCGACCGGCCGATGGCGACGCGCTGGCGCTGGCCGCCCGACAGCTCCTTCGGCCGGCGGTCGAGATAGGGCTCGATCGCCAGCATCTTCGCCGCCGCCAGGATGCGCCGGTCGATCTCCGCCCGCGCCATGCGCAGGTTCTCCAGCCCGAAGGACAGGTTCTGCCGCACCGTCATGTGCGGGTACAGGGCATAGGACTGGAACACCATGGCGATCTCGCGCGCCGCCGGGCTGGCCGCGGTGACGTCCTTGCCGCCGATGCGGATGGTGCCTTCGGTCGGCGTCTCCAGCCCCGCGATCAGCCGCAGCAGGGTGGACTTGCCGCAGCCCGAGGGACCGACGAAGACCACGAACTCGCCGTCGCGGATCTCGAGGTCCATGCCGTGGATCACCGGGACGGGACCGAAGGTCTTCTTGATGCGCTCGAGGGTCAGGGACGCCATTCCGTCAGCTCCGGCTGTCAGGGGCCAGGTCGGGGGTGATGGTCACGTGCCGCAGCACCATCGCCGCCCGGTTCCAGCCGGGCGGCAGCAGCGTCGGCCGCCGCAGCCGCAGCTGGGCCAGGCCGAGATCGTCGACATGCCGCGCGTAGAGCGCCGGCATGCCGCCCTCATAGGGCACCAGCCCGACGATCTTCCCATCGGCGCCGCGCACCCAGGCATTCTTGCGGCCCTCCTGCCCTGGCTCGGGCGCAAGGTCGGCGGTGGTCGGGCGCAGGTCGTAGTGCCCGACCGGGTCCAGCCGCCCCACCACCTGCCGCAGGTCGATATCGGCGAGGGTGACCGGGCCGACCGGCCGGTCCGGCAGGCCGACCAGCACCACGGCGCCTTCGGCCCGCCCGGACAGGCCGTCGACGACCACGTCTCGCACCGCGCCTGGCTCGACCCCGGGATGGCGGCGGGCGATGGTGATCGTCACCGGCTCGCCGCAGCCCCAGAAGCCCTCCGGCGTCTGGTGGCAGTCCACCGTCACCCCGCTCACGCGGATGCGCTCGATCACCCCGCCGTCGCGCGAGAAGATGCCGAACGCCCGGTTCGAGGCGGCGACCACGCAGTCGGCGAAGACCACGTCGCGGATGTCGGCCCAGGTCTCGGTGCCGATCTTCAGCGCGCAGCTCTCGCTCTCGATCACGCAGCCGGTGACCACGATCCGCTCGCAGGGGCGCAGCCGGGCGGGATCGCGGCGCGTCGTCTTCAGGCAGATGCCGTCATCCGCGGCGCTGATGAAGCAGCCCTCGATCCGGGCATCGGCGCAGCCGTCGAGGTTGATCCCGTCGGTGTTGGGCATGCGCTTGTCGTTGCGGATCTCGACATTGCGCACCACCGCCCGGCGGCAGCCGGCCAGGTGGATCGTCCACATCGGCGAATCCTCGATGCCGATATCGGCGATCTCGACCCGCTCGCAATCCTCGAACACCACCATGCGCGGCCGGCGCTCGACCGGCACATGTGTCCCCAGGCTGCCGGCCCCGGGGACGCGCCAGTGCCGGCTGTCGCCGATCAGGACGCCATGGCCGCCGATGCCGATGTCGCGGGCGCCCGAAGCCGCGATGAAGGCCCGGTCGGACTCCTCGGCGATGCTGTCGACCGCGGTCCCGGCATAGCGGTCCCAGCCCGGCGCCGCCGCCAGTCGGGCACCCGCCGGCAGATGCAGCCGCACCCCGTCGAGCAGGCGCAGCCCGCCGCTGGTCCAGTCGCCCGCCGGCACCGTCACCACGCCGCCGCCCCGGGCATGGGCCGCGGCGATGGCGGCGCGGATCGCCTCGGTCAGGTCGTTGCCGGCCTCGGGCGGGACGATCGCGACGGTGCCGGGGGTGGGGTCAGGCGGCATCGGTCAGCATCCTCAGGGTGACGGGCAGCGGCAGCTCGCCCGGCAGGTCATGGGCGCCGAACAGCGCGTTGTGCAGCCGGTTCAGCCCGACCGCGAGCGCCCCGATCAGCGTGGCGCGATTGCCCAGGCTGCTGCATTCGACCGGCGGCGGCTCGATCAGGCAGCGCTGCAGCGCCGGCTCGATCAGGTCCCGCATCTCGGGCCGGATGCCGATGCTGCCGCCCAGCACCACCCGCTCCGGATCGACCACGGCGCAGATCGCGGCGATGGCGAGGGCCAGGAGGCGCGCCGTCTCCGCCAGCGCGTCCCGGGCCGGGGCCTCGCCGGCGGCGGCGCGATCGAAGATGTCGCGCACCGACAGCCCGGCCTCCCCGCCCGCCGCCTCGTACCGGGCGACGATGCCGCCGGCGGCCGCGGCGGCCTCGAACACGCCCTTGGCCCGCAGCTCCGGATCGAAGGGGTCGCCGCCGAGCGGCAGGTAGGAAACCTCGCCCGCCGCGCCGCGGGCGCCGCGCAGCAGCTTGCCGTCGACCAGAACCCCGGCGCCGATGCCGGTGCCGATCGCCATGAACACCAGGGTGGCGGCGTCCCGGCCGCGGCCCTGCCAATGCTCGCCGATGACGCCGAGATTGACGTCGTTCTCGATCCGGACCGGACAGCCCAGCGCCGCCTCCAGCGCGCCGCGCACGTCGAAGCCGTCGAAATCCGGGATGTTGGGGGCGAGGCGGATCGCGCCGGAAGCCGGGTCGAGCACGCCGGGGCTGCCCAGCACCGCGACCTTGATGCGGCCGGAATCGATGCCGCTGCGGGCGACCAGCCGGTCCCGCAGCGCCACGATCTGGGCCAGGATGGCCTGGCCGCCGGAGAGGTCGGTGGGCTCCACCACCTCGTCGACGATGCTGCAGGCCAGGTCGGCCAGGGCGACGGCCACCTTGCTGCCGCCGAGATCGATGCCGAGGACGAAGGCGGCGTCGGGCCGGACCTCGTAGGTCACCGCGGCACGGCCGATCGCCCCGTGTGTCCGGCCGGTCTCGCGCACCCAGCCCGCCTCCTCCAGCACCCGCATGACCTCGGAGATCGTCTGCTTCGACAGCCCCGTCTCCCGCGCGATCTGGGAGCGCGAGATCGGCCCGCGATGAAGGACCGTCTCCATCACGGCGCGGAGGCTGAGCTGGCGCGTCAGCGGCACGGGGTTGTCGAGGCGTTGCATCGTCCCCATTTGTTCGGCAGGTTGACGAACTAAGCCTGACGCGAAAGACCGGACCCTGTCAACGATCGATTCGGGCCGGGCGGCAGAGGTCTGCCCGGCACGCCGCGGCAGCCGCGCCGAATCGCACCGCGGCCATCGAGGGCGAATCAGGTTGCGTATCGCTGGCGGATGGCTATATATCAGCGCAGTTACCCATAGCGTTTGACTTGACTATGGTTCGGTCAAACGATTGAGAGGGTGGGCTGCGGCCCGCCTTTTTTCGTTGTGGTGACGGCTTTCCAAGGCTCTGGACGCGGGGAATGCCGGAGAGGATGACGCAAGTGGATCAGGTGCGCGCGATCGTGGCGCCGTCGCTGGAGGCGATGGGCTATGAGGTCGTGCGCGTCCTCATGACCGGTGGCGAGCACCGGCCGCAGCTGCAGATCATGGCCGAGCGGATCGACCGCCGCGGCATGACCGTGGACGACTGCGCCGAGATCAGCCGCGCGGTGTCGGCGATCCTCGATGTCGAGGATCCGATCCCGACGGCCTACACGCTCGAGGTCTCCTCCCCCGGCATCGACCGCCCGCTGACCCGGCCCGCCGATTACGAGCGCTTCCTCGGCCACGAGGCGCGGCTCGAGACGCGAGTCCCGGTCGACGGCCGCAAGCGCTTCCGCGGTGTCCTGGCCGGGATCGAGGGCGAGACGGTGCTGCTGCGGTCCGAGGAGATCGGGGAGGAGCCGGTGCGGCTGCCCTTCGCCGAGATCCAGCGGGCGAAGCTGATCCTCACCGACGCCCTGATCGAAGCCGCCGCCGCAGAGGTCGAGCAGGCCGAGGCGGCGGCCGCAGCCGCCGCCCCGCAGCCCGACACCCCCCAGGCCGACGCCCAAGACGCATAGGAACGACCAAGGCTATGGAACTGCTGCACGTTGCCGATGTCGTGGCCCGCGAGAAGAGCATCGATCGCGACGAGGTGCTGACCGCGATGGAGCAGGCCATCCAGAAGGCCGGCCGCTCCAAATACGGCCACGAGCATGACATCCGCGCCCATATCAACCGCAAGTCGGGCGATATCGAGCTGCGCCGCTACCGCCAGATCGTCGAGGCGGTCGAGGACGAGGCCACCCAGCTGGACGCCAAGGATGCCGCCAAGCGCTGGCCGCATCTGAAGGTCGGCGACTTCGTTATCGACGACCTGCCGCCGATCGACTTCGGCCGCATCGCCGCCCAGACGGCGAAGCAGGTGATCGTGCAGAAGGTGCGCGAGGCCGAGCGCCACCGCCAGTTCGAGGAATACAAGGACCGGGTCGACGAGATCGTCAACGGCTCGGTCAAGCGCGTCGAATACGGCAACGTCACGGTCGACCTGGGCCGGGCCGAAGGCGTCATCCGCCGGGACGAGCTGCTGCCGCGCGAGCATTTCAAGGTGGGCGACCGCGTCCGCGCTTACATCTACGACGTGCGCGAGGAGCCGCGCGGGCCGCAGATCTTCCTGTCCCGCACCCACGGGCAGTTCATGGCCAAGCTGTTCGCGATGGAGGTGCCGGAGATCTATGACGGCATCATCGAGATCAAGGCCGTGGCCCGCGACCCGGGCAGCCGCGCCAAGATCGCGGTGATCTCCAAGGACAGCTCGATCGATCCGGTCGGCGCCTGCGTCGGCATGCGCGGCAGCCGCGTCCAGGCCGTGGTGGGCGAGCTGCAGGGCGAGAAGATCGACATCATCCCCTGGTCCTCGGACGCCGCCACCTTCGTGGTCAACGCGCTGGCCCCGGCCGAGGTGGCCAAGGTGGTGCTCGACGACACCCAGAACCGGATCGAGGTGGTGGTGCCGGACGACCAGCTGTCGCTGGCGATCGGCCGCCGCGGCCAGAACGTCCGCCTCGCCTCGATGCTGACCGGCTGGGACATCGACATCCTGACCGAGGCCGAGGAGAGCGAGCGTCGCCAGGAAGAGACCCGGCAGCGCAGCGAATTGTTCATGGAGGCCCTGGACGTCGACGACGTCATCGCCCATCTCCTGGTGGCCGAAGGCTTCCGTCAGGTCGAGGAGATCGCCTACACGCCGCTCGAGGAGCTGGCGGAGATCGAGGGCTTCGACGAGGGCGTGGCCGGCGAGCTGCAGGAGCGCGCGCTGCGCTGGCTCGAGGAGCGCGACCGCCAGCTGACCGAGCGGTATAAGGAGCTCGGTGTGGCCGACGACCTGGCGGCGCTGGAGGTGCTGACCCCGGCGATCCTGGTCAAGCTGGGCGAAAGCGGGGTCAAGACCCTGGACGATTTGGCGGATCTGGCCGGCGACGAGCTGGTCGAGATCCTCGGTGAGAAGACGATTTCCCTCGACGATGCCAACGCCCTGATCATGCAGGCGCGGGCCCATTGGTTCGAGGAGGAGGAGAAGGCCTGAGCGACCCGACTGCCATCACCCCTGAGGACGCAGACCTGCCCGAGGCCGCAGGGCCCGAGCGGCGCTGCATCGCGACCGGCGCCGTGCGGCCGAAGGCGGAGCTGATTCGCTTCGTCGCCGGCCCCGACGGTCAGGTCGTGCCCGATCTGGCGGAACGGCTGCCGGGCCGTGGCCTGTGGGTGAGCGCCGAGCGCGAGGCCATGCTTCGGGCCCAGGCCAAGGGCCTGTTCGCCAAGGCGGCGCGCCGGCCGGTCCGCGCCCCGGACGACCTGGTCGATCGGGTCGAAGCGCTCTTGCACAAGAGCTGCATCGATCTCATCGGGATGGCACGCCGGGCGGGACAGGCGGTGGCCGGATATGAGAAAGTGCATGCGTGGCTGGCCGAGGGCCGCGCCGCGGTGCTGCTGGCGGCATCGGACGGTGCGGCGGATGGTCGAGCCAAGCTGGCGGCTTTGGCCGCCGCGGTCCGGCCGGCGCCGGCACTCGTGGAGATCTTCTCCGCCGACGCGCTCGGGATGGCCTTTGCCCGGGACCGCATGGTACACGCTGCGATCGCTCGCGGCGGGCTGGCGGAGCGGCTGGTCGCGGAAGCGGCACGGCTGGACGGAATTCGTGGTCGAGCCGACCGGGTCGGACCGGCTGGACGTGGTGTGGTCGACGGGGCATCGGGTGCCGCGCCGGCCTTCTCTGTGCAGGGATAGCGGCGGATCACGCTGGACGATATGACGGATAGCAAGGAACAGGATCGCAAGACGCTGTCGCTGGGCAGTGCGAAGCCCAAGCTCACCCTCGGTGGGAAGCCGGCCGATTCATCAGGCCAGGTGCGCCAGCAGTTCAGCCACGGCCGCTCCAAGGCGGTGACCGTCGAGGTCAAGCGCCAGCGCGGCGGCACCAACACGGCCCTTGCCGATGGCGGCGCGGCTGCAAGGCGGGCGGCCGAGGGCCAGCCCGGCCGCAGCGCCCGCGGGGGCGGCGGCGGCATGCTGGGCGGACGGGTGCTCTCGCAGGCCGAGCGCGAAGCGCGGCAGCGCGCCCTGCAGGTCGCCCTGCGCGAGGAGGAGGCCCGCCGGCATCTGCCGGAGCCGGCCGAGCCCGAACCGGCGCCGGAACCCGAGGCCGTCGAGACTGCGCCGGAGCCGGCCGCGCCGCTCGACCCCGAGGCGCTGCGCCGGCGCGAGCTGGAGGAGCTGGCCGCGATCGAGAGCGAGGCCAAGCGCAAGGCCGAGGAGGAGCGTTTCCTGCTCGAGGAAGAGCAGAAGCGCCGCGACGCGGAGCGCGCCGCCGAGGACGCCCGCCGCAAGGCGGTCGCCGATCGCTCCGGCCAGGCCGCCGCGGCCCGGGCCCCGGCCGAGCCGGCCGGCCTGCGCGGCGTCCCGGCCACGGCCGACGACGAGGATGACGGCCGCCGTCGCGGCGGCGGCGGGCGCGGTGCGCCCGGCCGTGGCGCCCTGCCGGGCCGCGGCCCGGTCCCCGGCCCGGCCAAGCGCGCCCCCGGTGCCGGCAAGTCCGAGCCGAAGCGCCGGTCCGGCAAGATGACCGTGGTCCAGGCGCTGAGCGACGACGGCAGCGAGATCCGCGGCCGCAGCCTGGCGGCGATGCGCCGGGCCCGCGAGCGCGAGCGCTTGGCGATGCAGAGCCAGAACCAGGAGAAGATCGCCCGCGAGGTGATCATCCCCGAGGTCATCACCGTGCAGGAGCTGGCCAACCGCATGGCCGAGCGCGGCGGCGACGTGGTCAAGACGCTGATGCGCATGGGCGTGATGGCCACCATCACCCAGTCGATCGACGCCGACACCGCCGAGCTGGTGGTGGCGGAGTTCGGCCACAAGGTGAAGCGCGTCGCCGAATCCGACGTCGAGATCGGCCTGCGCGGCGAGGAGGATACGGCGGAGGAGCTGCAGCCGCGGCCCCCGGTCGTCACCATCATGGGCCATGTCGACCACGGCAAGACCTCGCTGCTCGACGCGCTGCGCCACACCAATGTCGTGTCCGGCGAGGCCGGCGGCATCACCCAGCACATCGGCGCCTATCAGGTGCAGGTGGAGTCGGGCGACCGCGTGACCTTCATCGACACGCCGGGCCACGCCGCCTTCACCGAGATGCGGGCCCGCGGCGCCAACACCACCGACATCGTCGTGCTGGTGGTGGCCGCCAATGACGGCGTCATGCCGCAGACGATCGAGGCGATCCGCCACGCCCGCGCGGCGGAGGTGCCGATCATCGTCGCCATCAACAAGATCGATCTGCCGGACGCCAAGCCGGAGCGCGTGCGCACCGAGTTGCTGCAGCACGAGATCGTGGTCGAGGAGATGGGCGGCGAGACGCTCGACGTCCCGGTCTCGGCCAAGACCGGCCAGGGCCTGGACAAGCTGGTCGAGGCGATCCTGCTGCAGGCGGAGGTGCTGGACCTCAAGGCCAACCCGAACCGCCCGGCGGAAGGCACCGTCGTCGAGGCCAAGCTGGAGCGCGGCCGCGGCTCGGTCGCGACCGTCCTGGTCCAGCGCGGCACGCTGAAGGTCGGCGACATCTTCGTCACCGGCGGCGAATGGGGCCGCGTGCGCGCCCTGCTCGACGACCGCGGCCAGACCCTGAAGTCGGCAGGCCCGGCCCAGCCGGTCGAAGTGCTCGGCCTCAACGGCACGCCGCTCGCCGGCGACGACTTCGTGGTCGTCGACAGCGAGGCCCGGGCCCGCGAGATCACCGAGTTCCGCAACCGCAAGCGGCGCGAGGCCTCCCATGTCGCCACCGCGCGCGGCTCGCTCGAGCAGATGTTCGAGAAGATCCGCGAGGGCGAGGCGAAGGAGCTGCCGGTCATCATCAAGGGCGACGTGCAGGGCTCGGTCGAAGCCATCGCCGGGTCGCTGGAGAAGGCCGCAGGCGACAATGTCGAGGTGAAGGTGCGGGTGCTGCACTCCGCGGTCGGCGCCATCACCGAGAGCGACGTCACCCTCGCCGCCTCGACCGGCGCCATGCTGATCGGCTTCAACGTCCGCGCCAACCCGCAGGCGCGGGAGATGGCCAAGCGCGACGGTGTGGAGATCCGCTACTACTCGATCATCTACAACGTGATCGACGACGTGAAGGCGGCCCTGACCGGCCTGCTGGCGCCGAAGATGCGCGAGAACTACATCGGCAACGCCGAGATCCGCGAGGTGTTCAACATCACCAAGGTCGGCAAGGTCGCCGGCTGCATGGTCACCAACGGCGTGGTCAAGCGCGGCGCCGGCGTCCGCCTGCTGCGCGACAACGTCGTGATCCACGAGGGCACGCTGAAGACCCTGAAGCGCTTCAAGGACGAGGTCCGCGAGGTGCGCGAGGGCTACGAATGCGGCATGGCCTTCGAGAACTACGACGACATCCGCGCCGGCGACGTCATCGAGTGCTTCGAGCTGGTCGAGGAGGTCCGCGCGCTCTAACGCCCGGTCCCTCCTGCCCCAGCGCCGCCGGGCTTCGGCCCGACGGCAGTTCCTTCCCCGGTCCGGCCGGGCGGCCTCCCCGCCCGCCGGACCGGCGCCGTTTCGAGTACAGACCATGCGACACACCCCTGCCAACGGCCCGAGCCAACGCCAGCTGCGCGTCGGCGAGGAGCTGCGCCACGCCCTGGCCGCGATCCTGATGCGCGATGAGCTGCACGACCCGGACCTGGCCGGCGTGTCGATCACCGTCTCCGAGGTCCGGCCGAGCCCGGACATGAAGCACGCCACCGTCTTCGTCACCACGCTGAACGGCGCCGGGATGGACACGGTGCTGCCGGCGCTGCGCCGCGCCGCGCCGTTCCTGCGCGGCCAGGTGGCCCGGGCGGTGCGGCTGCGCTACACGCCGCAGCTGAGCTTCCAGGCCGACACCAGCTTCGACTACGCGCAGAAGATCAACACCCTGATGCACCAGGACGCGGTCGCCCGCGACCTGGCCGAAGACAAGGACTCGGACGACGAAGATGGCGCGTAGGAAGCGCGGCCGCCCGGTCCATGGCTGGGTGGTGGTCGACAAGCCGGTCGGCGTCACCTCGACCCAGGTGGTCGGCCGCATCCGCCGGATCTTCGACGCCGAGAAGGCGGGCCACGCCGGCACGCTGGACCCGCTGGCCAGCGGCATCCTGCCGATCGCGCTGGGCGAGGCGACCAAGACCGTGCCCTACGCCATGGACGGCGAGAAGACCTACCGCTTCACCGTGCGCTGGGGCGAGGCGCGCGACACCGACGACGCCGAGGGCCGGATCACCGCGACCAGCGACGTCCGCCCCGAACCCGGCGCCATCGCCGCGGTGGTGCCGCGCTTCGTCGGCGAGATCAGACAGGTGCCGCCGGCCTTCTCCGCCATCAAGGTCGACGGCGAGCGCTCCTACGACCTGGCCCGCGCGGGCGAGGCGGTGCAGCTGGCGCCGCGGCTGATCCGGATCGACGACCTGAGCCTGGCCGAGATCCCGGACCGCGACCACGCCACCTTCGACGTGCAGTCCGGCAAGGGCGCCTATATGCGCGGCTTGGCCCGCGACATCGCCCTTGCGCTCGGCACGGTGGGACACATCGTCGCATTGCGCCGCACGCGAGTCGGTCCCTTCGGCCTTGACGACGCGGTTCGCTTGGAGCATATCGACGCGCTAGCCAAGCAGCCGGGGGCCGAGCAATCGGCCCTCGACGGCATTCTGCTTCCGGTCGAGACCCCGCTGGACGACATCCCGGCGGTGGCCCTGACGGAAGCCGAAGCGCAACGGATGCGGCACGGCCAGTCGGTCGCGCTGCTACGGCGCTCGGATCGGGAGCGGATCGCCGCCCTCGATCTCGATCCGGACAACCCGGACGCCATCGTTCTGGCCATCTGCGGGGACGCCCCCGTGGCCCTGGCCCGCATCGACGGCGGCGAGATCCGGCCGGTGCGCATCCTCAACCTCTGATTCAGGAGACCACGATGTCGATTACGCCGGAGCGCAAGCAGGAAGTCATTGGCACCTACGCCCCCAAGGCCGGGGACACCGGTTCGCCGGAGGTGCAGGTCGCGATCCTGTCCGAGCGCATCGCCAACCTGACCGAACACCTGAAGACCCACTCGAAGGACTTCCACAGCCGCCGGGGTCTTCTGATCATGGTCGGCCGCCGCCGCCGCCTGCTCGACTATCTCAAGCGCAAGAACGCCGCGCGCTACGAGGACATCGTCAAGCGTCTCGGCCTGCGTCGCTGATCACCCGCATGCCCGTCCGGTGTCTTTGCCCAGGTCCGTCGACGGTCGGACTCCGACCGTCCCGACGGACCGCCGCGGCAACGGGCTGCGCCGGACCCATGCGAATCAGCGGTTTCGTTTCGTGACATCGGCGCCGCCGGCCCCCCAGCCGGCGGCGCTTGTCGTATTTCGCCCCCGGGCCCGGCGTGGAGCGGCCCGACCCCGACAGGCCCCTGCGGCACGGGGTGTCCGATGAAGGAAAAAGCGATGTTCAACATCTATCGCAAAGAGATCAACTGGGGCGGCCGCAAGCTGGTCCTCGAGACGGGCAAGATCGCCCGCCAGGCCGACGGCGCCGTGCTCGTCACCTATGGCGAGAGCGTCGTGCTCTGCACCGCGGTCGGGTCGAAGCAGAAGTCGAAGTTCGACTTCTTCCCGCTGACCGTGAACTATCAGGAGAAGGCGTTCGCCGCCGGCAAGATCCCGGGCGGCTTCTTCAAGCGCGAAGGCCGCCCGTCCGAGAACGAGACGCTGGTCAGCCGCCTGATCGACCGTCCGATCCGCCCGCTGTTCCACCCCAGCTACCGCAACGAGACCCAGGTCGTCGCCACGGTGCTGAGCCATGACCTGGAGAACGATCCGGACATCGCGTCGATGATCGGCGCCTCGGCCGCGCTGACCATCTCCGGCATCCCGTTCCTGGGCCCGATCGGCGCCGCCCGCGTCGGCTACATCGACGGCCAGTACGTGCTGAACCCGACCCTGGCCCAGACCGCCGAGAGCCAGCTCGACCTCGTGGTCGCCGGCACCGACGAAGGCGTGCTGATGGTCGAGTCCGAGGCGCATGAGCTGACCGAGGAGGTCATGCTGGGCGCCGTCGCCTTCGGCCACGCCGCCGCCAAGCAGGTAATCCAGGCGATCATCGAGCTGGCCGAGATGTGCGCCAAGGAGCCCTGGGCGCTGAGCGAGGAGCCGGCCGAGGTCGCTTCCGTCAAGGCCAAGTTCCAGGCCGTCGCCGGCGAGCTGCGCGACGCCTACAAGATCGTCCGCAAGCAGGACCGCTACGCCGCGGTCGACGCGGTCAGGGAAAAGGCCATGGCCCTGCTCGAGGGCAACGAGGCCGAGCTGGCCGTCGGCCCGGGCGTGTTCAAGGACTTCGAGAGCGAGATCGTCCGCGGCAACATCCTGGACACCGGCCTGCGCATCGACGGTCGCGACACCAAGACGGTCCGCCCGATCGTCGCCGAGGTCGGCGTCCTGAAGCGGGCCCATGGCTCGGCCCTGTTCACCCGCGGCGAGACCCAGGCGCTGGTGGTCACCACCCTCGGCACCGGCCAGGACGAGCAGGTCATCGATGCGCTCGAGGGCGAGTACCGCGAGAACTTCATGCTGCACTACAACTTCCCGCCCTATTCGGTCGGTGAAGCGGGGCGCATGGGCAGCCCGGGCCGCCGCGAGATCGGCCACGGCAAGCTGGCCTGGCGCGCGGTGCACCCGATCCTGCCGTCGAAGGAGCAGTTCCCCTACACCATCCGCGTGGTGTCGGAGATCACCGAGTCGAATGGCTCGTCCTCGATGGCCACGGTCTGCGGCTCGTCGCTGGCGCTGATGGATGCCGGCGTGCCGCTGGCCAGCCCGGTGGCCGGCATCGCCATGGGCCTGATCAAGGAGGGCGACCGCTTCGCCATCCTGACCGACATCCTGGGCGACGAGGACCATCTCGGCGACATGGACTTCAAGGTGGCCGGCACCGAGCGCGGCGTCACCAGCCTGCAGATGGACATCAAGATCACCTCGATCACCGAGGAGATCATGAAGATCGCGCTGGAGCAGGCGCGCGAGGGCCGCATCCACATCCTGGGCGAGATGGCCAAGGCGCTGTCGGCGGCCCGCGGCGAGGTCAACAAGAACGCGCCGCGGATCACCACCTTCTCGATCCCGAAGGACAAGATCCGCGAAGTGATCGGCACCGGCGGCAAGGTGATCCGCGAGATCACCGAGACCACCGGCGCCAAGATCGACATCGAGGACGACGGCACCATCAAGGTGGCGGCGGTCGACGAGAGCGCGGCCGAGGCGGCGATCAACTGGATCAAGGGCATCGTCGCCGAGCCCGAGGTCGGCAAGATCTATAACGGCAAGGTGGTGAAGACCGTCGATTTCGGCGCCTTCGTCAACTTCCTGGGCAGCCGCGACGGCCTGGTCCACATCTCGGAGATGCGGCCCGGCCGCGTCGCCAAGGTGGCGGACGTCGTCAAGGTCGGCGACGAGGTCAAGGTCAAGGTCCTGGGCTTCGACGACCGCGGCAAGATCAAGCTGTCGATGAAGTTCATCGACCAGCAGACCGGCGCCGAGCTGCCGCGCGAAGAAGCGCAGCGCCAGACGGACGCCGCCAACTGAGGCATCGCCTCGGTGGAAGGGACAGGGCGGCCTTCGGGCCGCCCTTTTTCTTTGCGCCTACGCCGCCCGGGTGAAGCCGGCGGTGTCCAGCGGCAGCTTGCGGACCCGCTTGCCGGTGGCGGCGAAGACCGCGTTGCACAGCGCCGGGATCACCGGCGGCAGCGCCGGCTCGCCCAGGCCGGTCGGCGGGACGTCGCTGGCCACGAACTCGACCGCGATGTCCGGCGTGCCCGGGATCCGCGGCAGGGGGTAGGTGTCGAAGTTCTCCTGCTCGACCCGGCCGCCGGTCAGCCTGATCGACAGGCCGCCGAGCGCCTGGCCGAGCCCGTCGATCACCGATCCGCGCACCTGGTTCTCGGCGCCCGACGGGTTGACGATCTGGCTGCCGATGTCGCCGGCCACCCAGACCCGCGGCACCGTGATCGTGCCGTCCTGCGCCACCGCCGCCTCCACCACCTCGGCGAAATAGCCGAGATGGCAGAAGTAGAAGGCGAAGCCCTTGCCGCTGCCCGCCACCGGCCGGACCGGCCAGTTCGACATCGCCAGCGCCTTCTCGATCACGCCGCGGGCGCGGCCGGTGTGGAACTGCGCCTGCGATCCTGGCCGCGGCGGCAGCGCCCGGGGCTCGCCGAGCAGCCCGAGCAGCAGCGTCGGCAGGTCGGTGCCGGACGCCTGCGCCACCTCGTCGAGGAAGGACTGGTAGGCCCAGGCCAGACCGTTCGACCGCGGCGCCCGCATCGGCCCGGTCGGCACCACGCTGTCGATGCCGGACTGGGCGAACAGCAGGTTCGGCACCATCAGCGCCGGCAGCTCCTGAAAGTCGAACTCGCCGCCCGACACCGGCTTGCCGCCCCGGGTCAGGGTGACGAAATGGGCGGCGAAGGCGGTCGGCTTGCCGGCCGCGTCGAAGCCGGCGGTGAAGCGGTGCCAGCCGGCCGGGCGATAGAAATCGTGCTGGATGTCCTCGGTCCGCGACCACACCAGCTTGACCGGCGTGCCCGGCACCTGCCGCGCGATCGCCGCCGCCTGCATCACATAGTCGTTCATCAGCCGCCGGCCGAAGCCGCCGCCGATGCGCGGCATGTGCATGGTGATGGCCTCGGGCTTCAACCCCAGCGCCTCGGCCACCAGGCCGCGGCCGCGCTGCGGCATCTGGCTCGGCGCCCACAGCTCCAGCGTTCCGTCCTCGCGCCAGAGCGCGGTGCAGTTCTGCGGCTCCAGCGGCGCGTGCGACAGGTAGGGATAAGCGTAGTCCGCCGAGATCCGCCTGGCCGCCCCGGCCAGTGCGCCCTCGACATCGCCGGCGCGGAACAGCTCGACCTGCGGCGTGCCGTCGAACAGGGCCTTGGCCTGGGCGTCATAGCCGTCGCTGCTCTGGGCGGCGCCGGGCCCCTCGTCCCATTCGACCTTCAGCGCCTGCCGCGCCTGGTTGGCGAGCCACCAGTTGGTCGCCAGGATCGCGATGCCGTCGACCAGGCTCTCCGGCCGGCCGTTGCCCTTGACCGCGAACACCTGGCGCACGCCCGGCTGGCCGCGGGCGGCGTCGAGATCGGCGGATTTCAGGGTGCCGCCGAATACCGGGCAGCGCTCAAACACCGCGTACAGCATGCCCGGCAGCCGGGTGTCGATGCCGAAGATCGGTTCGCCCCGCACCACCTTCGGGCTGTCGCAGCCGCCGATCGGCTTGCCGATGACGCGGAACTCGGCCGGGTCCTTCAGCCGGACCTTGCCCGGATCGGGCATCGGCAGCGCCGCGGCCTCGGCCGCCACCTCTCCATAGCCCAGACTCCGCCCGCTGGCGTCATGCAGCAGCCGGCCCGACCGGGTGGTGATGCCGTCGGCCGGCACGCCCCAGCGCCGGGCCGCGGCGTCGACCAGCAGCGCCCGCGCCGCCGCGCCGGCCTGGCGCATCGGCATCCAGTTGGCCGGCGTGGCCCGGCTGCCGCCGGCGGTCTGCGGGCCGTAGGCGGCCTCGTTCACCATCGCCTGGGTCACGGTGACCTGGTCCCAGTCGACGTCCAGCTCGTCGGCGATGATCATCGGCAGCGACGTCTTGATGCCCTGGCCGATTTCCGGGTTCTTGCCGGTGATCGTGACCCGTCCGTCCGGCGCGATGGCGATGAAGGCGCCGAGCGTCCCGCCGCCCTCCCCCGTCGCCGCGCCGGCGGGAATGGGGAGGGTGGCGTCGATCAGCAGGCCGCCGCCGGCCAGCAGCGAGGCCTTGAGGAAGGCGCGCCGCCCCAGACTGCCGTTCATGGGGCCGGTGTCGGGAAGGATGTGTCCCATCAGCCGGCACTCCCTTCCGCCGCCTTCCGTTCGGCCGCCTTGTGGATGGCGGTGCGGATGCGGGTATAGGTGCCGCACCGGCAGAGATTGCCGGCCATGGCGGCATCGATGTCGTCGTCGCCGGGCGCCGGCGTGGTCGCCAGCAGCGCCGCGGCGGACATGATCTGTCCCGCCTGGCAGTAGCCGCACTGCATCACGTCGAAGGCCAGCCAGGCCTGCTGCAGCCGGGCGCCGATGTCAGTGGCGCCGATCGCCTCGATGGTGACGATCTTGCCGCTGCCGACATCGCCGATCGCGGTCTGGCAGGCGCGCACGGCGGCGCCGTCGAGATGCACGGTGCAGGCGCCGCACAGCCCGGCGCCGCAGCCGAATTTGGTGCCGACCAGCCCGAGCTCGTCGCGCAGCGCCCACAGGAGGGGCATCTCCGGCGGCGCGTCGATGCGCTCGGTCCGGCCATTGATGTTCAGTTCGACAGCCATGGACAGCTCCGTCTCTGCGACCGGCCATGCACGGCGGACCGCCGCCTGCGCGCCGGGTCCAGGAATCCGGGAAGGAGAAGGATACGATCCGTTTGTCGTACGACTGTGCCAGGGAATCCGGTGACCGTCCTATGCCGCCGGGCCACTGCGGCATCCGGTCCCATCCGGATGCTGGACCGGGTCTCGCGGGCCGGCGCCGTTCACCGCGCGATAGCGCGACGGGGCCATGCCGGCGACGCCCCGGAACACGCGGGCGAAATGGCTGGGGCTGACGAAGCCGCAGCACAGCGCGATCTCGGCCATCGAGCCGCCGCCGGTCTCCAGCAGCCGCATGGCGCGGCGGATCCGTCTGTCGTTGATGAAGGCCAGCGGCGTCTGCCCCGTCGTCGACCGGAACGCCCGGTGCAGTCCGCCGGGCGAGAGCCCGACGAGCTCGGCCAGATCGGCGATCCGGATCTCGGCGCCGAGATGGGCGTCGACATAGTCGGCGATGCGGCGCAGGCGCCAGGGCGGCAGCGCCCAGCGGCGCGGGCCGCCGGTGGACGTCACGCGGCCGTAGCGCCGGAGGAGGTGATGGGCCAGGGCCCAGGACATCGCCTCGCCATAGGCCCGGTCCAGCCCGCCCTCCGTGGCGAGACGCGCGGCCTCCGCCACCATGCCGGCCAGGAACGGCGCCTCCTGGTTGGTGAAGGCGGCGCCGTCCAGCGATCGCCCCGCCGGCTCGAACACCTCGTCCTGCAGCAGCGCGGGGTCGAGCGAAATCGAGGCCCATTCCGACTCGACCCCGCGCAGCCGCAGCCGGCGCTCGCAATCGGCCGGGACGAAGGACACCGCGCCCGGCCGGTCGCTGCCGACATAGCGGTGGCCGCAGGACGAGACCACCTCCTGATGGCGCGCCCCGCCGGCGAGGGTGACGAGCACCAGGTGATGCGGGATCAGGATCGTGCCCTCGACCGCCTCGGTGTAGGGCCGGCGCGCCGTATCGAAGACGCCGCCGGCCCAGGCGAAGCTGCGCCAGCCGGTGGCCCGCGGCTCGATCCTGCGCTCATAGGCCATGCGGTGCTCCGCTCTCGACCGACGCGCCGAGGATAGGCGCGGCTGCCTCGACTGTCAGTGTGCCCCGCCGACGCATCCCGCCCCCGCGGATCGGGTCAGGATCCAGCGCAGGCGGGTCAGGATCCGGCGCATCCCCCTCGGGGGCGGCCGCTAGAGTCCGCATCGCACATATCCGGAACGGATCACGGCGATGCGACAGGACCCTTTCCTCCCCACCGACCGGCGCGGCCTGATGCGTGGCGCGCTCGGCCTCTTCACCGCGGCGCCGGCGCTGCTCGGCTCCCCAGCCATCCGCGCCCAGCAGCCTGCGGCCGCAGACGGCATCATCACCCGCACCGTGCCGCGCACCGGTGAGGTGCTGCCGGCGATCGGCCTCGGCACCTTCCTCACCTTCGACACCCTGCCGGGCGCGCCGCGCGACCATCTGCGCGAGGTGCTGCGCCGGTATTGGGAGGGCGGCGCCCGGGTGGTCGACACCTCGCCCCTCTACGGCACCGCGGAGACCACGGTCGGCGATTTCGCCACCGCGCTCGGCATCGGCGACCGGATCTTTGTCGCCAACAAGATCTGGGCGACCGGCGACTTCCTGGCCGATGAGAGCCACGCCCTGCGCAGCCTGCGGCTGTCGGAGGACCGGCTGTGGCGCGGCCGGATCGACCTGATGCAGTGCCACAGCCTGGTCAATGTCGACGTCATCGTCCCCTATCTGCGTGCCTGGAAGAAGGAAGGGCGGATCCGCCTTCTCGGCGTCACCCATTACGAGAGCGCCTATCTCGAGCCACTGGCCGGCTGGGTCGAGCGCGGCGATCTCGATGTCGTCCAGGTCAACTACTCGATCTTCAACCGGCGCGCGGAGGAGCGGGTGCTGCCCGCCGCCGCCGACCGCGGCACCGCGGTCCTGACCAACATGCCGTTCGAGAAGGCGCGCCTGTTCAAGGTCGTCGAAGGCCGGGCCCTGCCCGATTTCGCTGCCGAGCTCGGCATCCGCAGCTGGGCGGCGTATTTCCTGAAATGGGTGATCGCGCACCCGGCCGTGACCTGCGCCCTGCCGGCGACCGCCGACCCGGACCACGCCGCCGAGAACATCGCCGCCCTGCGCGGCCCCCTGCCCGACGCGGAGATGCGCCGCCGCATGCTGCGGCACATGGAGACCATCCCCGGCTTCGACCGCATCGCCGCGATGCCGTGGTATCCGGACAAGCGCTATCCCGGTATCATCGGCCGCGCCCAGGCCGAGCTGCGCGCCCGCAGCTGAGGACGAGACTCCGGATTTTTAGCGGCCATCGGCAGAGAGCTCGCACGTCATTCTGTCTTTTGCATCTGCCCGGTCGCTTCGCTGCGTCATTTCGCGAAATTGGACGGAGATCAAATGTCAATCCTCGCAAGCTACCGCGCGATCCCATGAAATAGATCCGCGCCGCTTATTGTGTTATTGTTGTCGAGACGGGCTACAATTTGGAACTCTGCCCTTGGTGTTCATATCAGGTTGAAATTCCCTTTGGGGGATTATTTTGCCACCATGGCCGGAGAATCTTCCACGAGCATCCGCGAGCGATCAATCATGACACCGGCCGGCGCGCCGCCCGTCGTCCACGCCGTCTTCGACCCGCGGACCTGCAGCATGCAGTACGTCGTGGCCGATCCCGGGACCGGCGACTGCGCGATCATCGACCCCGTGCTGGACTTCGACCTGAAATCCGGCACCGTCTCGACCCGCAACGCGGACCTGATCCTCGACCATGTCGCGCGGTCCGGGCTGCGGGTCGCCTGGATCCTCGACACTCACCCGCATGCCGATCACTTCTCCGCGGCGGCCTATCTGAAGGAGAAGACCGGCGCGCCAACGGCGATCGGCAAGAAGGTCGCGGGCGTCCAGGCGCTGTGGCGCGAGATCTACAACCTGCCGGACCAGCCGGCCGACGGCTCGGGCTGGGACCGGCTGTTCCGCGACGGCGACCGATTCCGCATCGGGTCGCTGGAGGCGGAGGTAATGTTCTGCCCGGGCCACACGATGGCCTCGATCACCTACCTCGTCGGCGACGCCGCCTTCATCCACGACACCCTGTTCATGCCCGATGGCGGCACGGCCCGGGCCGACTTCCCCGGCGGCGACGCGCGCCAGCTCTGGGCCTCGATCCAGCGGATCCTGGCTCTGCCGGACGACACCCGCCTGTTCACCGGGCACGACTACCAGCCGGACGGGCGCGAGCCGCGCTGGCAGAGCACCGTCGCCGACCAGAAGGAGCGCAACATCCATGTCGCCGCGGTGTCGGAGGCCGAGTTCGTGGCGCTGCGCCGGGACCGCGACCGGACGCTGCCGCTGCCGGCGCTGATGCTGGCGGCGCTGCAGGTCAACATCCGCGGCGGCCGCCTGCCCGAGCCCGAGGGCGACGGCCGGCGCTACCTCAAGATCCCGCTCGACGCCTTCCCCGGCGCGCCGCAGGGGTGACCGGCCGGCCCGGCATGGGCTACCGCTTCAGAATGAGGGAACTTGCTGGCATGCTGCCGGGATGCCCCGCGTTCGGCGATACACCAGTCTGCTGACCGATCGAAAGAGCTCCGTCCTCCCGGAGGTGCTCCAGCAGCTCGTCCAGGAGATCTCCGCGAGACTCATTCGGAACGAGCCCATCAATGACGATGCCCGGCGCTTCAGCGAGATGACGGCCGCGGTGCTTCCGGCCGCCATCGCGAGCGCAGCGAGCGAAATCCCTCTGCTCGGCCGATTCTATTATCGGCAGCCGATCAGCCGGCGTTTCTGGCGGTCGGTCTCCCCCATCGGGATCGAGCGCGAGGCGTTGGACGCCACCCCTGGCCTGACTTGGCTCTACATCTTTCATGGCGACGGACGGCTGCGCGAAGCGGCTCTACACCGGATCGGCGATCCGCCGCCCACCGCCTTTCTGTTCGCCGCCCTCGCGTATCGCCTGAACGACTGGGCGGAGCCGGTGCGGATCGCCGCCCAGGCCTGCGCGCGGCGTGTCTTTCCTCGAACCCCGCCATCCGTTGTTGCGACCGCCGCCCTCTATCTCCTGACGCAAAGACAGCATTGGAAGCGCTGGGGTGCGGAAGCCGCCGCGCTCGACGTCGCCCTGTTCCGGCCGGATGTCGTGGACCAGCTCGCGTTGATCTTCCGGACCGAAGCCGCCGGCGCCCTAAGCAGCGCCATGAGACAGGCCCTGCGGTCGCCCGACATGGACCGACACCTCCCGGCCCTCCTCGAGACCGCGGTGCAACCGGCCATTCGGGCGATCGCCCTGCAGTCCCTGGTCGAGAGACGCGGGATCTGGCCGGTCGGCTTCAGGCAGGAATGGCTCGACAAGTCGCTGGGGCGCAGCCGGCGCGTCCTGGCGTTCGAGGAGCGGCCCATCGAGCACGCGGTCCCGCTGACCGATCTCGTCTCCGTCGGAGCGGCCGATCGGTCGGTCGTGGTCAGGAAGCTGGCCGCCGATGCTTTCATCAAGCATGCGGACGCGCTTGCGGGGCTGCAGGAGACGGCGAGCAGGATGCTGCACGATCCGTCGCCGGCCGTCCGGGAGCGCATGGATTTCTACATGCGCCGGACCAGGGGCGAGGTCGCCTGGACCGCGGCGGCGGCTACCAAGCCCTCCTAGTTGCGGCGCCCTTGCCGCCTTCCGGCCTTGATCTCCGGGCACTTTGCCGCGACGTTCACCGATTGATTCGGAAATCGCGGAGAAGGCCCATGTCGATGACCACGCGGATGGCGGTGCTGGCCGGGGTGGTGCTGCTGGCCGGCTGCCAGAGCTCGGGCCAGGGCCAGCCGGTGGTGCCGACCCCGACGCCCGGCGCCTCGGCGGCCTTCCCGGCCCAGTCCGAGGCGCAGGGATTCCAGCAATGGGTGGCGGCGTTCCGGGCCGAGGCCGCGGCGCGTGGCATCAGCCAGGCGACGCTGGCTACCGCCTTCGACACCGTGCAGTTCCTGCCCAGGGTGATCGATTCCGACCAGTCGCAGTCGGAATTCACCAAATCGGTCTGGACGTATCTCGACAGCGCCGTCTCGCCCGACCGCATCCGCAACGGCCAGGCGATGCTGGCGCAATGGTCCTCCACCGCCAATGCGGCGGAGCAGCGCTATGGCGTGCCGAAGGAGATCATCACCGCGATCTGGGGCATCGAGAGCAATTACGGCCAGAACTTCGGGTCGACCGAGGTGATCGACGCCCTGGCCACGCTGGGCTATGAGGGCCGCCGCCAGGACTGGGCCAAGGAGCAGCTGTTCGCCGCGCTGCAGATCCTGCAGCAGGGCGACATCAGCCGCGACCGCATGCTGGGCTCCTGGGCCGGCGCCATGGGCAACACCCAGTTCCTGCCCACGGTGTTCCTGAGCTCCGCCGTCGACGCCGATGGCGACGGCCGCCGCGACATCTGGGGCAGCATCCCCGACGTCATGGCCTCGACCGCCAACTACCTGGCCCAATCGGGCTGGCAGCGCGGCCAGCCCTGGGGCGTCGAGGTCACCCTGCCGCCCGGCTTCGACTATTCGGTGGCGGAGTTGAGCACCAGGCGGCCGGTGGCGCAATGGGCGGCGCTGGGCGTGAAGCCGGTCTCCGGCCGCAGCCTGCCGGCGCTGGGCGACGCTTCGGTGATCACCCCGGCGGGCGCCCGCGGCCCAGCCTTCCTGGTCGGCCCGAACTTCGGCGTCATCATGAAGTACAACAACTCCACCAGCTACGCGCTGGCGGTCGCCACGCTGTCCGACCGGCTGGCCGGCGGCGGGCCGATCGTCGGGTCCTGGCCGCGCGACGAACAGCCGCTGTCGCGCAGCGAGGTGATGGAGCTGCAGTCGCTGCTGGCGGCCCGGGGCTTCTCCACCGGCGGCAACCCGGACGGGCTGATCGGGCCGGCGACGCGCGGCGCGATCCGGGCCTGGCAGACCTCCAAGGGCCTGGTCCCGGACGGCTTCGCCACGACGACCCTGCTGCAGCAGGTGCGGGCGGGTTAGCCAATGCCGTAGGTTGGGTTCGCGTGCCGCGAACCCAACCTACATGGCCGCCAGGTCGATCATTCGCTGCATCAGCACCTGCACCGCCGGCCGGGCGCCGCCGGTGCGGGTCAGCAGGTGGTAGGCCAGCGGGCTCGGCGCCTCGTGCCCGCCCAGCCGTATCAGGCCGCCCGCCTCGACCGCGCGGTCGGAGAAGGGCGCCCGCGCCAGGGCGATGCCCAGCCCGGCCTGCGCCGCCGCCAGCACCAGCGTGTAGTCCTCGAAGCGCCGGTCCTGCGGCCGCGGCTTCAGCGTGATGCCGCAGGATCCGAACCAGGCGCGCCAGCCGGTCAGGTCGGAATCGTGCAGCAGCGGCGCCTGCAGCAGCCCCTCCGGCGACGGGCCGAACCGCCGCGCCAAGTCGGGACGGGCCACCGGATACAGCCGCTCGGGCAGCAGGCGGACGGCCTGGACGCCGGGCCAGGTGCCGGCGCCGTAGCGCACCGCCAGGTCGACCTCGCCGCCCTCGACATCGGCGTTGCGCCCCTCGACCGCGATCTCGACCCGCAGCGCCGGGTCGCCCTGCTCCAGCGCCGCCAGCCGCTCGAACAGCCAGAGCTTGGCGAAGCCCGGCACCACGCTGATCCGCACCACCTCCGGCCCGCGCCGGCGGCGCCAGCGCACCGCCGCCTCGTCGATCAGCCGGAACGCCGCCTCGACCCGCGACACGAAGCGCTGCCCGTCCGGGGTCGGGCGCACGCCGCGGCCGTGGCGCTCGAACAGGGCGGTGCCGAGCCAGGCCTCGACCGCGGCGACGCGCCGGCTGACCGCGCCATGGGTCAGGCCCAGCGCCTCGGCCGCCGCGCTGAAGGAATCGTGGCGGGCGACGACGCAGACGGTGTCGAGGCTGTCGAGCGGCGGGCGCTGTGGCGGCGAGCTGTGATCCATGCACACAGCTCGCGCTCGATCGGTGCCCTATGTCAACAACCCGGCCGGTGCCAGAACGGAAGCCTGCGTCGACCGAGGTGCCCTCCGTGTCCAGCCGAGCCCCCCTGGCCCCCTATGCCGCCGTGGCCGTCACCGTCCTGTCCTGGGCTGCGGCCTTCCCGGCGATCCGCCTGGCGCTGCGCGAGCTGCAGCCGGTGCCGCTGGCCGCCGCCCGCTTCGCCGTGGCGGCGCTGCTGGTGCTGGGCTGGCTGGCTTGGCGCCGGCCGCAGCGACCGGCGCTGCCCGACCTGCTGCGCTTCGCCCTGTGCGGGCTGATCGGCATCGCCGCCTACAACATCCTGCTGAACACCGGTCAGCGGACCGTCGCGGCCGGCGCCGCCAGCTTCATCGTCAACACCGCGCCGATCCTGACCGCGCTGCTGGCCCGGCTGGCGCTGGGCGAGCGCTTCGGCGCCCGCGGCTGGGCCGGCACGCTGGTCAGCTTCGCCGGGATCGCGCTGATCGCCTCGGCCCAGCCCGGCGGCTTGGCCTTCGGCGCCGGCGCCAGCCTGGTGCTGGGGTCGGCGCTGTGCATGGCCTGCTACGTCGTGCTGCAGAAGCCGCTGGTGGCGCGGCACGGCGCCCTGGCCTGCACGGCCTGGACGCTGCTGGCCGGCGCGCTGTGGCTGTCGCCCTGGCTGCCCGACGCCGCGGGCGAACTGCCGCAGGCCGGCGCAGCCACGGTCGCGACTGTGATCGGGCTCGGCGTGCTGCCGGCGGCGATCGGCTATGCCACCTGGACCACTGCGCTGGGCCATTTCGGCGCGGCGCGGGCGACCAACTTCCTCTACCTGGTGCCGCCGGTCGCGACCGCGATCGCCGTGCCATTGCTGGGCGAGACGCCGGGGCCGCAGACCCTGCTGGGCGGCGCCGTCGCCATCGCCGGAGTGGTCCTGGTCAATACCAGAGGACGGGCGGGATCGGCTTCGGCCGAGCCGCCGGCGCCGCGGCGCGTGCCCTCCTAGAGAAGCCCAAGCTGGTCGCGCGGCGGGCCGGGGAAGTCGGCGAAGGCCGGGGCGCCGTCGGGCGTGCCCAGCAGCTCGCGCACCGCCCGGGTGGCCTGGTCGATCGCCGAATGGACATAGGCATAAGCGCCGGAATCGGCGTTGGCGATCGCGACCCGGCCCCAGGGCTTGCGCGCCGCCACGATCGGCAGCGGGCCGTCCGGCCAGAAGGCATCCCAGGGCCGCATGTACTCATAGGCGTAGCCATGCGACCAGCGGTTCGCAGTGATCGCCTCGATGTCGCGCGCCGGGTCGAAGCCGCCGTCGGACAGGGCCCGGCCCAGCAGATCGCGGATCTGCCGCTCCATCTCCTCGAAGGTCAGCTGGGTCAGCTGGATGCGCCCGGCCAGGGACTGTTCGCGCGAGGACAGGCCGGGCTGCAGCGGGATCTTGCTGAGATGCAGCAGCACCGGGTCCTCCGGCGTGTCGGCGAAGCTGTAGCCGCCCATGCTGACTGGGAAGTCGATCTCCGCCCCCGACCAGAAATGGCCCGGCGCCTCGAAGCCGTCGATGCCGAGCTTCGAGAAGGCGGTCCAGTTGCGGATCAGCACATTGGTGTAGATCAGCGGCACCTTCTGCTGATCGCGCAGCGCCTCGATCTGCGCGGGCGGCAGCTCGTCGGTCAGGAACGGGATCACCCGGTGCCAGCAGGCCAGCACCACATGGCCGGCCTCGACCGTGCGCAGCCTGCCGTTCTGGACGTAGGACACCTCGACCGACTTGGCGGAGGCCGGATCGCCCCGGTGCTTTACCTTCACCACGGTGGAGCTGAGCCGGATCCGCACCGGCTGGCCGTCGACATCCAGCTGGCCGTAATCGGCCCGGGCGAGAACCAGATCCTCCATGGTATTGCCGGGGATGGCGGCCGGGATCAGCGACCGCACCAGCGCCCGGGCGACCCCGGCGTTGCCGTCCGGGAAGTGGTAGATGTAGTCGTCCGGGTCGGTGCGGGCCAGGCGGCCGCTGGGGCTCATGGTCCGATAGGCCCCGTCGCCCAGATCCATGCCGTCGAAGCCGGGATTGCCGTTGGCCCAGGCATCGACGCAGGTGACCGCGTCGATGCCGGCGCCGAAATAGGCCTCGGTCGAACCCTGGAAATAGGCGACCAGCTGCGGATCGGCCTTGACCAGATCGGTCAGGAACTGAGCGTAGGTGGTCTTCGACAGCCGGTCCAGCTTCTCCGCCCGCGACAGGCTCGGCAGGTAGTCGGCCGGCGAGTCGACCAGGGCGATCAGGTCCTGCTTGGCCTTGTCGGTCAACGGCGTCTGCGGCACCCAGTCGGCGGCGGCCTCGGCCTCCTTCACCAGCGCGTCGGCGCCGAACACCTCCTTCGGGAAGAACACGGCGCGGCCGAGGCCGCGCGCCTCGGCCCAGCCCTGGTCGTAATACTGCTCGAACCGCTTCGGCTCGATTCCGATATCGGCCAACAGCGCGTTCACCGCCGGGCTGAAATAGCTGGGGGTCTGCAGCGACTGCGACCCGCCATAGCCGAGGATCGTGCGGCCGCTCGCGCTGGTGAACTCGTTGCGCTTGGCGTGGCCGCCGAAATCGTCATGCGGCTCGATCACCAGGATCTTCGCATCCGCCCCAGCCTGCTGGCGGTACAGCACCGCGGCGGCGAGGCCGGAGATGCCGCCGCCGACCACCACCAGGTCGTAGCGCTCGCCGGTCGGCTCCGGCGCCCCGGCCTTGTCCCAGAAGGTGCCGTCGCGCACCGAGTGCATGACGGCGTAGGAGCCTTCGTGATGGCCGCGCAGGCCGGTTAGCTTCGGCGGATAGGCGGCCGGTCCGGCGGCGAAGGCGCTGCGCGCGAAAGGCCCGCCCAGCGCCGCCGCGCCCACGGTCAGGGCGACGCCGTCGAGAAAATCGCGCCGGCTGATCGGCCGGCCCATTCCCAGATCGCGATCGGATGACATGGTTGTTCCCCCTCCCTGGCTGGGTCCGATTCAGGGGGACCAAGGTGGCGGAATTGCGGTGCGAAGCGGGACGGATCAAGCCGCCGGCTTGATCCCGATCAGCCGAAAGATCTCTACCTCGCCGTTGCGGCCGCGGACCCGGCGCGGGCCCAGGCTCTCCATCTCGAATTCCGGGCCCAGCAGCGCCGCGGTCTCGGCGCTGATCAGGATCGTCGTCTCCTCGTCGCGCGACAGCACCTTGCCCAGCTGCTCCAGCCGGTTGCCGATGTTCACCGTGTCGCCGACGATGGTGTAGTTGGTCCGGCCCGGCGCGCCGATGTTGCCGACCACCACCGGGCCGCTGTGCAGGCCGATGCGCAGCTTCAGCCGCGGCCGGCCGGCAGCGGCACGGCGGTCGTTCTCGGCCTGCATCCCCGCGGCGATGGCCAGCGCCGCCCGGGCCGCCCGCGGCGCATGGTCCTTCAGCTTCTCCGGCGCGCCCCAGAACGCCATCAGGCAGTCGCCGATGAACTTGTCGATGGTGCCGGATTCGGCCTCGACGCAGCGCGCCAGCATGGCGAAATGCTCGTTCAGATAGGCCGCGATCCGCGCCGCCGGCAGCCGCTCCGCCGCCGCGCTGAAATTGGCGATGTCGGTGAACATCACCGTCATGATCCGCTCGATCGAGACCACGTCCTCGCCGTCGCCCTTGACGATCAGGCGGCGGACCAGGCTTTTCGGCACATAGGTCTCCAGCCAGCGCAGCCCCACCAGCATGGTGTTGAAGGCCTGGGCGCCCTCGTTCAGTTCCTTGAACACGCTGCCGGGCAGCGGCTTCAGCTGGCTGAACTCCAGCGTCCCCACCGCCCGCGCCTGGTCGGAGAAGGCGCGCACCGGCCGCGCGATCATGCGGCCGACGAAGACGCCGACGATGATCGCCAGCACCATCACCGCCAGGCCCGCCAGGCCGGCGCGGATCACCCGCCAGACCTCCGCGCCGATCGCGTCGCCCGGCACATGGATGCCGAGGATCAGCTGGGTCGGGCCGAAGCCGTAGATGGTGCGGTAGAGGAAGATCTCATCCTGGTCGCCGATCTGGACCTCGCGGATCCGCACCCGCGGATTGCGCACGGTGACCGGCGCCCCCTTGGTCCACAGCGCCGCGAGCAGGTCGTCGCCGACCTGGTCGAGCCGCGGCAGAGGCTCCTCCACCGAGGCCGGCGGCGGGTCGGCGGCCATGCGCGGATGGGCCAGGACCCGATCCTCGCCGTAGAGGATGAAGGGCACCTGCGACGGGTCGCTGGACACCCGCGCCAGGAACTTCGACAGGTCCTGCACCGTGACCACGGCGAACAGCACGCCGACCAGCTGGCCGTTCCGCCGCACCGGCTGGCGCAGGTTCATCACCGTCGCGTGCGGCCCGTCCCGCAGATACAGGATCTCGCCCCAATAGGCGTCGACCTTGCCGGCCGCCTCGGCCAGCGCCTCGTGGCTCTGCTCGGTCTCGTTTTGCTGGTCGAAGGTCTCGTAATTGCCGTCCTGCTGGCGGGTGACGCCGCGGATGCGCGCATCCTCGGTCAGATAGGCGATCGAGCGCACCTGCGGCGAAGCCGCCAGCGCGCCGGTGAGCATGGCCGAGAACTGCCCCGTGTCGCCGGGGTCGAGCCGCCCCTGCTGCAGCAGCAGGGCGAGGTTGCCCAGCTCGTTCGACACCGGCTCGAGATGCTGGCGCAGCTGCGCCTCGACCGAGGCCACGCCGATCTCGGCCTGGTTGGTCAGCAGGTCGAAGGTGGTGCGCGCCGCCGTGGTCCAGTAGATCGCGAGCACCGCCGCGACCGCGATCGCCACCAGGCCGCCGATGGCGACCGCGAGCGTCCGGGCCAGGGTGACGGTGCGCCGGCGCGGCCTGCCGGAACGGCTGGCCGGCGCCGAGGCCTCGGCGGAGACCGGCAGGGTCATGGGGCGATGGCGGGATCCAGCATGCGGCCGAGCGGCCGGCCGCCGAAGATGTGGATGTGCAGGTGCGGCACCTCCTGGTGCCCGTCGCCGCCGATATTCGACAGGATGCGGTAGCCGGGCGCGGCCAGGCCGAGGTCACGGGCGACCCGGCCGACCGCCCGGGTCAGGGCCGCGATCTCCGCATCGCTGGCGCGCTCCGAGAAATCGTCCATCGAGACATAGGCGCCCTTGGGGATGACCAGGACATGCACCGGCGCCTTCGGACCGATGTCGTGGAAGGCCAGGACGTGGTCGTCCTCATAGACCTTCCTGCATGGCAGCTCGCCGCGCAGGATGCGGGCGAAGACGTTGTTCGGATCATAGGCCATCGGTCGTCCTCTCCACGGTCTTCGCTGATGGATGATGACACATGCTGCTGAATCGGGGCGAAATTCAGCCGCCATCCAGCGACGCTTGTCATGCCGGCGGCGACGTGTTGTCGCGGCCCCTGTCCCGCACGGGCGGGCGCGGTCACTCCGTCGGCCGCGCCGCCTTCTCGGCGATGCCGCTGGTGCCCTCCCGCGCCTCCAGCACCGCCCAGACCGCTTCCGGCGCCACCCCGGCATCGGCCCACAGCACCAGCAGGTGGTAGAGCAGGTCGGCGCTCTCCGCGGCGATCGCGTCGGGGTCGCCGCGCATCGCCTCGATCACCGTCTCGACCGCCTCCTCGCCCAGCTTCTGGGCGATCTTCGGCCGGCCGCGGGCGAACAGCTTGGCGGTGTAGCTGGAGGCGGGGTCCGCGCCCCGCCGCGACCGGATTACGGCCGCGAGCCGGTCCAGCACCCGGGCGTCGACCGTGCTCATGCCGCCATCCGCACCGGCAGCCCGGCCTCGGCCAGGTGCCGCTTGGCCTGGGCGATCGAATAGGTGCCGAAATGGAAGATCGAGGCGGCCAGCAGCCCCGTCGCGCCGCCGACCAGCGCCCCGTCGGCCAGATGCTGCAGCGTGCCGACGCCGCCCGAGGCGATCACCGGGATGCCGACCACCTTGCGGATCGCCTTGAGCAGATCGAGGTCGAAGCCCTCCTTGGTGCCGTCGCGGTCCATCGAGGTCACCAGCAGCTCGCCGGCGCCGGCCTGGGCCATCCGGTCGGCCCAGCCGACCGCGTCGATGCCGGTGCCCTTGCGGCCGCCATGGGTGAAGATCTCCCACTTCCCCGGCGACACCTGCTTGGCGTCGATCGCCACCACCACGCATTGCCGGCCGAACTTGACCGCGGCCTCGGTCACCAGCTCCGGCCGGGCCACGGCGGCGGAGTTGATCGACACCTTGTCGGCCCCGGCCAGAAGCAGAGCCCGCACGTCGTCGACGCTGCGCACGCCGCCGCCCACGGTCAGCGGCATGAACACCTGCTCGGCGGTGCGGCGGACCACGTCGAACAGCACGCCGCGATTCTCGTTGGTCGCGGCGATGTCGAGATAGACCAGCTCGTCCGCGCCCTCGCGGTCATAGTGCCGGGCCTGCTCCACCGGGTCCCCGGCGTCGACCAGGTTCTCGAAGTTGACGCCCTTGACCACCCTTCCGTCCTTGACGTCGAGGCAGGGGATGACCCGGACCTTGAGCATGCCTCAGGCCTCCACCGGCACCGGACCGGACAGGATGGCCAGCGCCTGCTTCGGGTCGATCCGGCCGTCATAGAGGGCGCGGCCGCAGATCACCCCGGCGATGCCCGACTTCTCCTCGCGCTTGATCACCCTGAGGTCGTCGAGCGAGGAGGCGCCGCCCGAGGCGATCACCGGCGTGGTCAGGGCGAAGGCCAGGTCGGCCGTGGCCTCGACGTTCAGCCCGCCCATCGCGCCGTCGCGGTTGATGTCGGTGTAGATGATCGCGGCGACCCCGGAATCCTCGAAGCGCAGCGCCAGATCCAGCGCCTTGACGGTCGAGGTCTTGACCCAGCCCTCGATGGCGACGAAGCCTTCCCGCGCATCGATGCCGACGGCGATCCGGCCCGGCCAGCGGCGGCAGGCCTCGCGCACCAGCTCCGGGTCGCGCACCGCGACCGTGCCCAGCACCACCCGGGCGACGCCGCGTTCGAGCCAGAACTCGATCCGCTCCAGGTCGCGGATGCCGCCGCCCAGCTGCACCGGCAGCGAGGTGGCCTTGAGGATGCCGCCGATCGCCTCGGCATTCACCGGGTGTCCGGCGATGGCGCCGTTCAGGTCGACCACATGGATCCAGCTGAAGCCCTGCTCGGCGAAGGCCTTGGCCTGTTCCGCGGGATCCAGGTTGAACACCGTGGCTTCGCTCATCTCGCCGCGGACGAGACGGACACAGTGGCCGTCCTTCAGATCGATGGCCGGATAGAGGATCATGGCGTCGGGTCCAGCCCCGCCTCGGTCAGCGGGATCAGCGGTTTGTGGAAGTAGCAGCCGCCGATCAGGCGGCCGTTCACGCGGGCATAATACGGGTTCGTCGCCCAGCGGACGAATCCCAAGCGTCCGAACAGGTGGATCGCCGCGGTCTGGGTCTCGCGCACGTCCAGGGTCAGCAGGCGGTAGCCGCGCGCCCGCGCCTCGGCCTCCGCCGCCTCGGCCAGCATCCGCGCCAGCCCGTGGCCGCGGGCCCAGGGGGCGACGAACATGCCGGTGACGCCGGCGGCGAAGGACTGCGCCTCGTTGTTCGCCGGCGGCTCCACCAGCTGGATGGCGCCGGCGATGACCTCGTCCAGCCGGCCCACGAACAGGTGCCGGCCCGGCATCACCACCACGCCGCCCCAGTAGCGCTCCATGGTCTCGCGCGGCGGCGGCTTGACCCAGCCGAAGCCGCCGCCTTCGAGGATGGCGAGCTCGGCCGCGTCGCAGAGATCGTGCAGGTCGCTGCTGCGGAACCGCTCGAGCCGGCCGACCGACACTGCGGGCACGGAGGCGGCCGTGTCGGTCATGGCGTCCAGGTCACGAAATTGCCGAGCAGCCTGAGGCCGGCGGCCTGGCTCTTCTCCGGGTGGAACTGCACGCCGATCCAGTTGTCGCACCCGACCGCGGCGGTCTGCGGCCCGCCGTAATCGACCGTCGCCAGCACCTCGGCCGGGTCGGCCGGCACCATGACGTAGGAATGGGCGAAATAGACGTCCTGGCCGGCCAGCCCGTCCAGCACCGGATGCTCCTCCTCCACCGCCAGGCTGTTCCAGCCCATCTGCGGCACCACGAGATCCGGGTCGGCCGGGGCCAGCGGCACCACGGCGCCGTGGATCCAGTCGAGGCCGAGGAAGTCGCCATGCTCGTGGCCGACGCCGGCCATCACCTGCATGCCGACGCAGATGCCGAGGAACGGGACGCCGGCCTTCTTCACCCGTTCGTCCAGCACCTCGCGCATCCCCGGCAGGGCGCCCAGCGCCTGGCTGCAGTCACCGAAGGCGCCGACGCCCGGCAGCACCAGCCGGTCGGCCCGGCGCACCACCTCGGCATCGGCGGTGACGATGATCTCCTGCGCCGCCCCGCGCTCCGCCGCGGCGCGTTCCAGCGCCTTGGCGGCCGAGCGGAGATTGCCGGAGCCGTAGTCGATCACGGCGATGGCCATTGCGGGAGTCCCGGGGCTAGAGGGAACCGCCCAGCGTGCCCTTGGTCGAGGGCACGGCGTCCGGGCGGCGGCTGTCGATCTCGGTCGCGGCGCGCAGGGCCCGCGCCAGCGCCTTGAAGCAGCTTTCGACGATGTGGTGGTTGTTCTCGCCATACAGGTTGGCGACGTGCAGCGTCAGCCCGGCGTTCTGGGCAAAGGCGTGGAACCATTCGCGGAACAGCTCGGTGTCCATCTCGCCCAGCTTGTCGCGGGTGAAGCGGACGTCCCATACCAGGTACGGCCGGGCCGAGATGTCGACGGCGACGCGGGACAGCGCCTCGTCCATCGGCACATGCGCCTCGCCGTAGCGCTGGATGCCGCGGCGGTCGCCCAGCGCCTTGGCGAAGGCCTGGCCGAGGGTGATGCCGACATCCTCGGTGGTGTGGTGGAAGTCGATATGGAGGTCGCCCTCGGCCCGCACCGTGATGTCGAACAGGCCGTGCCGGGCCAGCTGGTCCAGCATGTGGTCGAGGAAGCCGACACCGGTCTGGATGTCGGAGCGGCCGGTGCCGTCGAGATCGACCGTGGCGCTGATCCGCGTCTCGCGGGTGGCGCGATCGATGGTGGCGGAGCGCGTTGGGGCCGAGCGGGTGGCCGCCGTCTGGCTGGGTTTCACAGGGGTTCCGTCCATGGCCCAGGTGTCTTATCAGGAAGCCCGGCGCATCGCCAGAGAAGGAGCCATGCCCGGAGGGCAGGGAACGGTCGCCGAGACTTGATCCCCCCGCCGGATGGCCCAATCTAGGCGGTGCGGGCCGGACGGCCCGTTCCAACTCCAGCGTTTCCGGATTTCTGCATGTCGTCTTCCGAGAGTGCCGCCTGGCACGGCACCACCATCCTCGCCGTGCGCAAGAACGGCCATGTCGTCATCGCCGGCGACGGCCAGGTCACCGCCGGCAACACCGTGATGAAGGGCACCGCCCGCAAGGTGCGGCGCCTGGGCGACGGCAGCGTCATCGCCGGCTTCGCCGGGGCCACCGCCGACGCCATGGCGCTGTTCGAGCGGCTCGAGGCCAAGCTGGAGAAGCATCCCGGCCAGCTGGCCCGCGCCTGCGTCGAGCTGGCCAAGGACTGGCGCACCGACCGCTACCTGCGCCGGCTGGAGGCGATGATGGCGGTGTGCGACCGCCAGGTCTCGCTGATCCTGACCGGCACCGGCGACGTGCTGGAGCCCGACGACGGGCTGATCGGCATCGGCTCCGGCGGGCCCTTCGCCCTGGCCGCCGCCCGGGCCTATATGGAGCACCCGGAATTCGACGCCGAGACCATCGCGCGCAAGGCGATGAAGATCGCCGGCGACATCTGCATCTACACCAACCACAACATCACGCTGGAAAGCCTGTGATCGCGGCCCTGCCCGCCGACCGACCCGAGGCCGCGAAGGACCCAAGATGACCGACACCGCCAATTTCAGCCCGCGCGAGATCGTCTCCGAGCTCGACCGCTTCATCGTCGGCCAGCACGACGCCAAGCGCGCCGTCGCCATTGCGCTGCGCAACCGCTGGCGCCGCCAGCAGCTGCCCGAGGCGCTGCGCGAGGAGGTGCTGCCGAAGAACATCCTGATGATCGGCCCGACCGGCGTCGGCAAGACCGAGATCGCGCGCCGCCTGGCGAAGCTGGCCAACGCGCCGTTCCTGAAGGTCGAGGCCACCAAGTTCACCGAGGTCGGCTATGTCGGCCGCGATGTCGAGCAGATCGTCCGCGATCTCTTGGAGATCGCGATCAAGATGACCCGCGACACGCTGCGCAAGGAGGTCGCGGCCAAGGCCGAGATCCGCGCCGAGGAGCGGGTGCTGGACGCGCTGGTGGGCGAGAGCGCCTCGGCCGAGACCCGGCAGAAGTTCCGCAAGATGCTGCGCGAGGGCCAGCTGAACGACCGCGAGATCGAGATCCAGGTCGCCGACACCGGGGGCGGGCTGCCGACCTTCGACATCCCGGGCATGCCGGGCGCCCAGATGGGGATGCTCAACCTCAACGACGTGTTCGGCAAGGCCTTCGGCACCCGCACCAAGCCGCGCCGCATGACGGTGCAGGAAAGCCACGCCGTGCTGATGGCGGAGGAGTCGGACAAGCTGCTGGACCAGGAGAAGGTGACCGCCGAGGCGATCCACCTGGTCGAGCAGAACGGCATCGTGTTCCTGGACGAGATCGACAAGATCACGGCGCGGTCGGAGCGGCAGGGCGCCGATGTCAGCCGCGAGGGCGTGCAGCGCGACCTGCTGCCGCTGATCGAGGGCACCCAGGTGGCGACCAAGCACGGCACGGTGCGCACCGACCACATCCTGTTCATCGCCTCGGGCGCCTTCCAGCTGGCCAAGCCGTCCGCCCTGCTGCCGGAGCTGCAGGGCCGCCTGCCGATCCGGGTCGAGCTGCAGCCCCTGTCGCGCGACGATTTCCGCCGCATCCTGACCGAACCGGAGCACAGCCTGATCAAGCAGTACAAGGCGCTGCTGGGCACCGAGGAGGTGACGCTGGACTTCGCCGAGGACGCGATCGATGCGCTGGCCGACCTGGCGGCGGAGATCAACCGGTCGGTCGAGAACATCGGCGCCCGCCGGCTGCACACGGTGCTGGAGCGGCTGCTGGACGAGGTCAGCTTCACCGCCTCCGACCGCTCCGGCGAGACGGTGCGGATCGATGCCGACTACGTCCGCGACCGCGTCGGCGTGCTGACCAAGAACGCCGATCTGAGCAAGTTCATCCTGTAATAGCAGACCACCGGTCTCGGCACCTTCCGCTCCGTCGTCGCCCGGCTACCCTGGCGATGATGGGGCGAGCCCGGGCGGGCAGACAGCCCCTCCGCCGCGAGGAACCGACATGTCCGCTGCTGCCAGGCGCTTCGGCCGTTATGACCTGACCGTGCTGCTCGACGGCATTTTTGAGGCCCCGAAGACCGTGCTGATCCATGCCGCCGGCGAGGACGCCAGCCGGCGCCTGATCGACGGCTGGCCCGGCGACAAGATCAGCATCGACGTGAACTGCTATCTGCTGCGGGGAGAGAACGGGGTCTCGCTGATCGATGCCGGCACGGGCGACCATTGGGGCCCGGCGCTCGGCAAGGCGCGCGCGGCCCTGGCCGCGGCGGGGGTGCAGCCCGAACAGGTCGACCGCGTGCTGCTGACCCATCCGCACGGCGACCACGCGCTCGGCCTGCTCGACGGCGACCAGGCCTGGCTGCCGCGGGCCGAGATCCTGTTCCCGGAAGGGGATTTCGCCTTCTTCAGTGATCCGGCCAAGGCCGAGACCTTTCCGCCGAACCGGCGCGGCAACTTCAAGGCCGTCGCCACCCTGACCCAGGCCTATGCCGGCCGCATCCGGACCATCGCGCCAGGGCCGGTGGACGGCATGCCGGGCGTCGAAGCCGTGCCGCTGCCCGGCCACACGCCCGGGCAGAGCGGCTATCTGATCGGCGAAGGCCGCGACGCCCTGCTGATCTGGGCCGATGCCATCCATCTCGGCGCACCCCAGATCGAGGACCCGGAGGTCGGCCTGACCTACGACCTCGACCCGGCGCTGGCGGTTCAGACCCGGCGGTCCCTGCTGGAGCAGGCGGCCACGCATGGCTGGCGGGTCACCGGCAGCCATGTCAGCCCGATCGGCCGGATCGAGGCGGGCGACCGGGGCTGGCGCTTCGTCGAGGGCTGAGCTCCGCCAACCCCCGCCTCCCTTCCTGTCATGCCCGGGCTTGACCTGGGCATCCAGGGACTATCGATGCCGCTCCGGGTGGCCCCTGGATCGCCGGGTCAAGCCCGGCGATGACAGAGGGGGATTGCGGAGCACCGCTTACTTCGCGTTCAGCAGTTCGGTGACCTTGAGCAGCACGAACTCCTCGTCGTCCTGCCGGTCGACCGCGCGGCCGGAGGAGAAGGGCAGGTTGTTGTCGTTGGCGACGATGATGTGGTCGGCGTCGACTCGCGCGACGTTCTCGATCGTCACGAAGGGGAAGCTCAGCACCCCGTCATGCCCGCCCTGGCGCGCCTTGTGGTCGGGGTCCTGGATCGCCAGCAGGTCGATCGAGCCGATCTTGCGCAGGAAACCGTCGGCGTCCGCATCGGCCAGGTCGACCAGGAAGACGCGCTTGAACCTGGCCGGGGTGGCGAAGCAGCCCGGCTTCGGCGCGCCCTGGCAGGCCTTGGCCGTATCGCCCTCGCCCTGGTCGCGCTCGATGATCAGGCCCCGGGTGCCGCCGATCAGGTTGAAGTCGCCGATCGAGTTGCCGTTGGCCTCGAGCCGGTACTTCCACGACTTGCCGGTGTAGCTCTTCGATGCGACGTCGAACTCGAGCACGCGGAGCACCTCATGGCCCTGGGCGTCGGTTTCCGGTGCGCCCTTGGCCGCGTTCCACAGCCCGCCTTCGAGCAGCGGGTACAGGGTCTTGCCGTCCTCCGACGCCGCCATGCCCTCGAAGCCCTTGCTGCGGCGCGATTCGAACGCCACCGGGCCGGGGGCGCCCGGCATGGTGATGTAGGGATTGTCGGGCGAGCGCACCGGCTTGCCGTCGACCGTGGTGTCGACGACGGTCAGCACCCGGCCGGCCGCGTCGGTCTCGATCAGGAAGGGGCCCAGCTCGTCGCCGAACCAGTAATGGTCGCCGGCCATCTGCACCGATTCGATGTCGAAATCGGCGCCGGTCAGATAGCGCTCCTTCGTCGCCTCGGTGACGATGCGGAACGGCACCTTCCTGTCCGGGTCGCTGAGGAACAGTGTGTTCAGCACCGAGACCCGCCCGGTCTGCCAGTCCGGCTTCACCCGGTGCACCATCAGCATCGCGTCCGGCGAGTTCGCCTTGGACCCGAAGCCGTTGTCGGTGATGATGACATATTCGCCGTTGCCGACCGGCTTGATGCCGCTGAAGCCCTGCACCGCCTGGCCGACGAAGGGGAACAGCACCCCGGTCTCGCGCACCGCGTCCTTGCTGCCGGTGGTGCCCACGGTGCTGAACGGCCGGTCGATCCGGGCCAGGGTCGGGCCGGCGAACTTGCCGGAGGTGGCGAACATCGCCGGCGCGTCGGCCGGCGGCGCCGCGAAGGTCATCGCCTGCAGCACGGCATGGCCGGCCAGCACCGCCGGATAGCTCTGCGGAGCCGGGTCGTCGGCGGCCAGGGCGCCGGCGGCGGACAGGGCCAGGACCAGCAGGGACGCGGCGGCGCTGCGGAACGGAAGCATGGATCCCCCTCTCGAACGGAAAGCGGCGAGAGAGTGGGGTTGGCCGATGACGGCCGGATGACAGCTGAGTGAAAGTCTCGGGTCGCCGGGAAGCTTCCAGTTTCCCCCAAACTGTCATGCCCGGGCTTGACCCGGGCATCCAGAGGCTGTCGAGACTTTCTGGATTGCCGGGTCAAGCCCGGCAATGACAATCAGAGTCAGGCAGCCACGGCCTCCGCCATCATCCGCGCCACCAGCCGGTCGATCTCCGCCTCCGCCGCCTGCAGCGACTGCCGGATCCGCTCGTCGGCGAACTCATCGTATTCCGCCGCGATCGACACCGTGTCGGTGATGCCGATGTAGCGGAACACCGTCTGAAGATGCGGCTCGACGTGGTTGAGGCCGGCGATGCGCCCGCCCGGGTCGTATCCCCAGTCGCCGCGGGCGCCGAGCAGCACCGCGCGCTTGCCCGACAGCATCGGCCAGTAGGGCTCGCCCGGCCGGCTGCGGTCGAAGCCGAAGGGGCGGCCGACCCGGACGATGTTGTCGACCCAGGCCTTCATCTGCGCCGGCAGGCCGAAATTGTACATCGGCACGCCGGCGACGATCAGGTCCGCGCGCTCCAGCTCGTCCACCAGCGCGTCGCTGACCGCCAGGGTCGCGCGCATCTCCGGCGTCCGCCGCTCCGGCTTGGTGAAGGCGGCGGCGATCCAGGCCTCGGTCACCGGGGGCGGCGGCTCCAGCCCGACATCGCGGCGGATCACCGTGTCGTCCGGCCGGCGGGCCAGCCAGGCCTCGATGAAACGGGCGGACAGGCGGCGCGTGTGAGAGCGGCCAAGGCGGGCGCTGGAATCGATGTGCAGGATCGTGGTCATGGCTGAGCTCTGTACTGTTTCCGGCCCAGGAGATGTGCGCTTTCCGGCTTGCAGACAAAGGCAAATCCCTCATCTTATGGCTGAGGTCAATTCATCTGTATGGACCGCCATGCGCCGCCTTCCTCCGCTCGCCGCCCTGCGCGCCTTCGAGGCCGCCGCCCGCCATCTCAGCTTCAAGCGCGCCGCCGAGGAGCTGCTGGTGACACCGACGGCCGTGAGCCACCAGATCCGCCTGCTGGAGGAGACGATGGGGCTGCGGCTGTTCGAGCGGCGGACCCGGCAGGTGGTGATGACCGAGGCGGCGCAGCGCCTGTACCCGGTGCTGCGCGACGGTTTCGACGCCTTCGCCCGCGCCATCGACGGGCTGTCCGCCAAGGCCCGGCCGAGCACCGTGCCCCTGCCCGCCCCCCGCGCCTTCCCCGCCCGCCTCTTGGTGCCGCGCGTCGCGTCGTTCCAGGAGCGGCGGCCGGACGTCACCCTGCGCCTGCTGGCGGCGGACGAGCCGGTGGACCTGGCCGCCGGCACCGCCGACCTGGCCATCCGCTACGGCGGCGGCGCGTATCCGGGGCTGCGGTCGGAGTTGCTGGGCACCGACCGGCTGGCGCCGGTGGCGCACCCCTCCCTCGGCCTGACCGCGCCGGAGCAGCTGGCGCAGCACCGGCTCATCCATTTCGAGTGGCGCGTGCCGCATCCGGAGAAGCCGTCCTGGCCGCGCTGGTTCGCCGCCGCCGGGCTGCCGGAGCGCGCCGCCTCGGCCCTGCACTACACCGACGAGAGCCACGCCATCCAGGCGGTGGCGGCCGGCCACGGCGTCGGCCTCCTGAGCCTGACCCTGGTGGCGGCGGAGTTGGCGGCCGGGACGCTGGTGCAGCCCTTCGGTCCGGTGATCGAAGGCATGGGCTTCCACCTGGTCCGACGCCCGGGCCCGGAGAGCGAAGCTGTGGCGGCGGTGCGGGAGTGGATCCTGGCGGAGTTCGGGACGATCAGTCGCGCCGGCTGACCCACGGCTTGCCGGCTTTGCGATCGATTTTCGGTTCCTTCCCCGTCATGGCGAGGCGCGCAGCGCCGTGGCCATCCAGGGATCGGTGCCGCTGGATGGCCACGCCCCTTCGGGGCTTGCCATGACAAGTGAATGTTTCGGCCGTTACCGTCGATCCGAACCGCCTACCCCTCCCGCCGCCGCTTGAGCACGATGTAGAGCGCGCCGGAGCCGCCGTCGCGGGGATGGGCCGGGGTGATGGCCAGGATCTTGTCGCGCAGCGGCGGTTCGTTCAGCCACAGCGGCACGTTGGCGCGCAGCACGCTGTCGCCGTTCGAGAAGCTGCCCTTGCCGGTGATCACCAGCAGCGTCTTCTTGCCCGCCCGCTGGGCCGAGGCGACGAAGCCGATCAGCGCGTCATGCGCCTCGACCTGGCGCATGCCGTGCAGGTCGAGCCGGCCCTCGATCCCCTCCTTGCCGCGGCGCAGCCGGTCGGCGCGGTGGCCGTCGATGCCGGTCAGGTCGCCGCTGCGCAGCCGCTTCGGCGCCGCCGGCGGGACGGCCGGCTTCGGCGCGGCCACGGCAGGCCGCTGGCCGGGCGGCGCCGGGCGCGGCGGCGGCGGGGATGGCGCGGGGTCAGGCGGAGGCGGCGGAGGCAGGGGATCGCGCGGCCGCAGCGGCACGACGTCCTGCATCACGAGACGCCAGAGGCGGCGCTCTTCCTCGCTCGGTTTGCGGGTCTTGGCCATGCCGGATCAGCGGTCGGCATCCTCGGCCGAACGGCCGCGGCCCGGACAGGGCCGGGCCGGACGGGTCAGGAGCGACGGCATCGGCGGGTCAGTGGGATTCGCGGGTCTCGACCAGCGCCCAGTTCGGGTCGGTGGCGCGAGTGTTGCGGGCGAAGGTCCAGATGTCGGTGACCTCGACCGTCTGGTCCGGGCTGCCCTCGATCACCTTGCCGTCGGCGTCGCGCAGCACGCTCTTCTGGCGCGAGGCGAGGCGCACGGTGACGAAGGCGGTGCGCCCGTCCATCCGGGCGTCGACGATCTCGGCGCGGTCGACCGATTCCACCGTCTCCTCCAGCACATGGCCGGCGGCCAGGCGGTCGCGGATCGCCCCGCTGAATTCGTCATACAGCTCGTCGGACAGGAGCGGGCGCAGCGTCGCGGTGTCGCCGCGGGCGAAGGCCTCGACGATCATCTTGAAGGCGGCGCGGGCGCCGCCGAGGAAGCTGCTTTCGCTGAAGCTGCGGTCGGCGATCTTGATCTGGGTCAGGCCGCCGGCCGGGCTGGAATCGCCGTTGCCGGCGGCACGCGGCCGCTCCGGCATGCTGACGACATTGTCGGGCGAGCGCGCCTCGGGCCGCGCCGGCTGCTGGGCGATCGGGTTCGGCCGCCGCTGCTCCGTCCCCGTCCGCCGGCCGAGCACGCTGCGCAGCCGCAGGATCAGGAACCCGGCGATCACCGCCAGAACCAGGATATCGAGGAAAGAGCCTTCGCCCATCGCTCCCTTCACTTGTCGCGCGCCCGTGCCGGCGCCGAATGCATCGCTCTGGACCCGGGCGCCGCGCGACACTACCTCTTGGTCGGCCCGTCCGGATGAAGCGAACCTTCGGCGGACGGCCGCCCGGGCCAGGATGCGCGGTCAGGAACGACGCCTGCCCCCGACAGATAGGCTGCCGCCCCCCAAACGGCAAGGGAAACCGATGCCCCTCCTCGCCCTGCTGCTTCTTGTCCCGGTCCTGGCCGAGATCACGGTGTTCATCGTGGTCGGCCGCTGGATCGGCGTGCTCGCCACCCTGGCGCTGTTCATCGCGATCGGCGTGATCGGCTCGCTGCTCTTGAAGCGGCAGGGGATGCGGGCGCTGCGCGAGATGCAGGCGGCGCTGGCCCGCGGCGAGCCGCCGGCCGAGCCGGTGGCGCATGCCGCCCCGCTGGTGCTGGCCGCGCTGCTGCTGGTCTTCCCCGGCTTCCCCAGCGACCTGATGGCGCTGCCGCTGCTGGTGCCGACGGTGCGGCGGATGGTCATTCGCTGGCTCGGCGTCCAGGCCAAGCGGCGCGGCGGCTTCACCGTCTGGCCCGGCGGGCGCAGCCCCGCCGGGGGCACGGTAATCGACGCCGACTACACCGAGGTGAAGCCCGAGGGCGGCCGCGACCCGTCGCTGCCGCGGATCGAGGATTCGCGCTGGGGCGGTCCCGACCAAGGCGACGGCCGCCGGCCGTCCTGACGGCTGGTCCTGCCCGGTTGTGGCCGCCACGAGTTCCGTGCTAGCGAGACCCCCGTCTTTCGCCGGCCAGCACAGCCAGAGTTTCCAGGGAGATTTTTCATGTCGGACGACAACCAGCAGCCCGACGCCGCCCAGCAGTTGCAGCCCTCGCTGCAGATCTCGGCGCAGTACGTCAAGGACCTGTCCTTCGAGAACCCGAACGCGCCGCGCAGCCTGACCCAGCAGGCGACGCCGCCGCAGGTGACGGTCAATGTCGACGTCCGCACCCAGCAGCTGGCCGAGAACGCCTTCGAGGTGGTGCTGCACATCAAGGCCGAGGCCAAGACCGGCGACGCCGCCACCTTCCTGTGCGAGCTGAGCTATGGCGGCGTGGTCGCCCTGGCGAATGTGACCAAGGAGCAGACGGCGCCGCTGCTGCTGATCGAGGCGCCGCGCCTCCTGTTCCCCTTCGCCCGGTCGGTGATCGCCGAGGCGACACGCAACGGCGGCTTCCCGCCGCTGCTGATCCAGCCGATCGACTTCACCGAGCTGTTCCGCCGCCAGCTGGCCGCCCTGCGCGCCCGCTCCGAGGCCGAGGGCCAGCCGAGCGTGAACTGAGGGGCTCCGCCCCTCCCTGTCATTGCCGGGCTTGACCCGGCAATCCAGAGAGCGTCGAGACCTTCTGGATGCCCGGGTCAAGCCCGGGCATGACAGTTTATGGGGCTGGATTTCGCGGCGACGGCGGCAGCCCGTCCAGATAGGCCACGATCCGGTCCGCCGCCCGCTCCGGCGCGAGGCGGGTGTTGTCGACGACCATCCAATCCTCGGCGTCATCGACGATCAGGTGGTACTCGCTGCGCCAAGCGATCAGAGGCTCCGGATCCGTCAGCTTGCGGTTGTCGGCGCGGCCGGCACCGCTGATGCGGACGACGTTCTCGTCGAGATCGCAGTCCAGCGTCACGGCGACCAATCGGTCCCCGCGGCTGGCCGCGAGATCCTTGATCCGGCCCCAGGCCTCGACGTCGCGGGGCGTCTCTCGCAGGAAGGCGTTGGTCATCACCAGGACCGCGTCCGGCGGCAGGACGCGGATGCGCTCATAGGCCAGATCCCGCACCTGCCCGTACAACGACCAGTACGCATCGGTGCCGCGGTCGCAGAGGGCGGCCGCCACATTGTGCAGCGTATGGTTGTCGAGCAGCCTGGCCCCGAGCTTCCGGGCAAGCACCCGCGCCACCGTCAGCTTTCCCGCCCCGGGCCAGCCGTTCAAATGGATGATCACGCGGCGCCCTTTTCGGCCGCCTCGGCCTCCTTCAGCCAGAGCGGGTCGGTCAGGCCCTTGATGAAGGCGAGATGGGCCGCCAGCTCCGCCTCGGTCGGCGCGTGCGGCCGGGCCGGGCGGGCGACGCGTTCGACCACCACCGTGGTCTCGGTGACCTCGACCGTGGTGGTGATGGCGAGCCCGGGCTCGCGGCCACCGCACATCTCCAGCCAGACCTCGGCCAGCAGCTGGGCGTCGAGCAGCGCCCCGTGCAGCGTGCGGCCGGAATTGTCGATGCCGAAGCGGCGGCACAGCGCGTCGAGCGAGGCCTGGGCGCCGGGCCAGCGCCGCCGGGCCAGCGCCACCGTGTCGATCGCCCGCGCCATCGGGATCGGCGGCAGGCCGAGCCGCCCGAGCTCCGCATTCAGGAAGCCCATGTCGAACTCGGCGTTGTGGATGACCAGCTTGGCGTCGCCGATGAAGTCGAGGAAGCCGCCCGCCACCTCGGCGAAGACCGGCTTGTCGGCCAGGAACTCGTCGGTCAGCCCGTGCACCCGCTGGGCCTCCATCGGCACCGGCCGCTCGGGGTTGATGTAGACGTGGTAATGCGCCCCGGTGGGCACATGGTTGATCATCTCGACCCCGCCGATCTCGACCAGGCGGTCGCCGCCCATCGCATGCAGGCCGGTGGTCTCGGTGTCCAGGACGATCTCGCGCATCACACCACCTTCAATGAGGGCCGCCAGCGCCGTCCCGGCCGGGCCAGAACCTGCCGGCGCAGCGCCCGCAGGGCCAGCCGCGTCGGCCGGCGGCCGAGGCCGGTCGGCACCACATGATCCGCCCGCCGCCGCTTCTCGCGGTCGGGCATCTGCGCCGCCAGGATCGCGGCGAACTTCTCCCGGGTCATCCCCGGCCGGGCCAGCACCCGCTGCCGCTGCAGCAGGCGCGGCGCGCTGACCACCGCGACGGCGTCGCAGAAGCGCTCGCCGCCGGTCTCGAACAGCAGCGGGATGTCCAGCACCACCAGCTTGTCGCCGCGCCGCCCGGCCTGCTGCAGGAACCGGCGCATGCGGCGGCGCACCAGCGGGTGCAGGATGGCCCCGAGCCGGCGCAGCGCCTCGGGCCTGCCGAACACCAAGGCGCCCAGCGCCTTGCGGTCGACCGCGCCGCCGTGCACCGCCTCCGGGAACGCCTTCGCCACCGCCGGCACCGCGGCGCCGCCCCGGCGCAGCAGGTCGTGCACCGCGGCGTCGGCGTCGTGCACGGCGATGCCGTCGCGCCGGAACATCGCCGCGGCGGTCGACTTGCCCATGCCGATCGAGCCGGTGAGGCCCAGGATCCGCATCAACCGCCCCCCAGCACCGCGGAGCGGAGGGCGGCATCGACCGTCGGCGCCACGCCGAACCAGGCCTCGAAGCCCGGCCGGGCCTGGTGCAGCAGCATGCCGAGGCCATCCACCACGGGGTTGCCGCGCGCCCGCGCCACGGCCAGCAGCGGCGTCTCCAGCGGCGCATAGACGATGTCGTTGACCAGCGCGTCCGCCGGCAGCGCGTCGAGCGGCATGTCCAGCGCCGGCCGGCCGACCATGCCCTCGGTCGTGGTGTTGACCAGCAGGGCGGCGCCGTCCAGCGCCGCGGCGCGGTCGGCCCAATCGACAACCGTGATCGGGCCGCCCAGCTCCGCCGCCCCCAATTCTGCTGCCAACTTCTCGGCCCGGGCCCGGGTGCGGTTGGCCAGGCGGATCTCCGGCGCGCCGGCATCGGCCAAGGCGACGATCACCGCCCGGGCCGCGCCGCCGGCGCCCACCACCACCGCCGGGCCGCTTCCCGCCGACCAGCCGGGCGCGCCGGCCTGGAGGTTGGCCAGGAAGCCGAAGCCGTCGGTGTTGGTGCCGAACAGGCTGCCATCCTCGCGTACCACGATGGTGTTCACCGCGGCGATACGCCGGGCCGGCGGGTCGAGCTCGTCGACCAGCGCCATCGCCGCCTCCTTGTGCGGCACGGTGACGTTGCAGCCGCGGAAGCCCAGGGCGGCCAGGCCGCGCAAGGCCGCCTCCAGCCGCTCGGGCGGCACCGCCATCGGCACATAGGCGCCGTCGATGGCGTAGCGGGCCAGCCAGTGGCCGTGCAGCTGCGGCGAGCGGGAATGCCCGATCGGCCAGCCGATCACCCCGGCCAGGCGGCCCTTCGCGGTCAAGGTCACGACGGCAGCACCCCGTGGTCTCGCAGGAAGCCGAGCAGCGGCAGCAGCGGCAGGCCCAGCACGGTGAAATGGTCGCCCTCGACCTTGGCGAAGAGCTGCGCCCCGAGGCCCTCCAGCTGGTAGCCGCCGACCGAGGACAGCACCGCGTCGCCGACGGCGTCGAGATAGGATTCGAGGAAGACGTGGCTGAAGGACCGCATGGTCAGCTTCGCCCGGTCGGTCGCGTGCCACACCCGCTGGCCGTCGCGCACCGCGACCGCAGTCGAGGTCAGGGTGTGGGTGCGGCCGCGCAGCGCCAGCAGCTGGTCGCGGGCCGCCGCGCGGTCGGCCGGCTTGTCGTACCAGACGCCGTCGCAATCCAGCATCTGGTCGGCGCCGATCACCAGATCGCCGGCGAAGCGGCGCGAGACGCGCTGCGCCTTCAGCACCGCCAGCGCCTCGGCGACATCGGCCGGGGTCGCGCCCTCGGCCTGCATCGACGCCTTGACCTCGGCCTCGTCCACTGCGGCCGGGCTGGGAATGACAGGGACGCCGGCGGCGGCGAGCATGGCCCGCCGCGTGGCGCTGCCGGAGGCGAGGATCACCCGGGTCACGGTCGGAGCTCCCTCAAGGCAGGCCGGCGCTGCGGCCCCGCCGGGCCAGCAGCGACAGGATCTCCGCCGCCGTCTCCTCGATGGCGCGGCGGGTGACGTCGAGCACCGGCCAGCGGTGCTTGGCGAAGTAGCGCCGGGCCTCCGCCACCTCCGACCGCACCTGCTCGGGGTCGACATAGTCGGTGGTCTGGGCCTGGTTCAGCATCTGCATGCGGTTGCGGCGCAGCTGGATCAGCCGTTCCGGATCCTTGGTCAGCCCGACGATCAGCGGCCGGCTGATCTTGTGCAGGTCGTCCGGCAGGGGCAGGCCGGGAACGAAGGGCACGTTCGCCGCCTTCACCCCGCGATTGGCCAGGTAGAGGCAGGTCGGCGTCTTCGAGGTGCGGGACACCCCGACCAGGATGACATCGGCCTGGTGCAGCTCGCCCGTCAGATGGCCGTCGTCATGCGCCAGGGCATAGTCCATCGCCTCGATGCGGTGGAAATAGGCGGCGTCCATCGCGTGCTGCCGGCCCGGCCGGCCGTGCCCCGCCATGCCGAGCTGCTGGGCCAGCGCCGCCATGATCGGGTCGAGCACCGAGATGCAGGGCACGCCGAGCGTGCCGCAGACATCCATCAGCCGGTGGCGCAGCCCGTCATCGACCAGGGTGAAGACGACGACGCCGGGATGGTCGCGGATCTCCTCGACCACCATGTCGAGCTGGCGGTTGGTCCGCACCAGGTTCCAGAAATGCTCGATCGGCTCCGCCCCCTCGAACTGCGCGAGGCAGGCCCGTGCGACGCTATGAATGGTGTCGCCGGTCGAATCCGAAACGAGATGTAGGTGAAACGTCTTCGTCTGCGCCATGCCTTCCTTGTATCGCGGAGGCATGGGGATTGTCTGTGGGCAAATTCGGGATGAGGGACGGATTCGTGAGGCTTGACGCGATCTGTGCCCGGACCGCGGGTGAGTCGTCGACTCTTCCGTCCGGCTGGGGACGAGAGTCCCGTCCTCGACAGCGCGGCGGCGAGGCCCGACGATGCGACCCCGAGTCCTCCCGCCCGTTATGGACAGGGGCGATGGCGAGGGTGTAGCGAGTCGGGCGCGTCTTCCCCGCTTTCCACAGGGAGGGGCGGGCCGCCGGGCAAAACCCTGTGGATGGATTGGGGAAGAGTCACAATCCCCGTTATCCACAGCGATTCACCACATCCTCCAAACAAGGATTCCTTTTCATGGTTAGGGATGGTCAGAGCCGGGAAGAGACGACAGCGACGCCGGCGAAGCCGTTCCTGCGCGCCCTGGCCGGCGAGACCCTGGCCCGGCCGCCGGTCTGGCTGATGCGCCAGGCCGGGCGCTACCTGCCGGAATACCGCGCCGTCCGGGCCCGGGCCGGCAGTTTCCTGGATCTCTGCTACAACCCGGAGCTGGCGGCCGAGGTGACGCTGCAGCCGATCCGCCGCTATGGGCTGGACGCGGCGATCCTGTTCTCGGACATCCTGGTGGTGCCCCACGCGCTGGGCCAGGCGCTGGACTATGTCGAGGGCGAGGGCCCGAAGCTGGAGCCGGTGACCGACGCGGCCGGCATCGCCCGCCTGTCCGCCGGCCGGCTGCACGAGGTGCTGGGGCCTGTCTACGAGACGGTCGCACGGGTGGCGGCAGCCCTGCCGCCCGAGACCGCGCTGATCGGCTTCGCGGGGGCGCCCTGGACCGTCGCGACCTATATGGTCGAGGGCGGCGGCAGCAAGGAGTACGGCGTGGTCAAGCGGCTGGCCTATGGGGAGCCGGAGACCTTCCGCCGGCTGGTCGATCTGCTGGTCGAGGCGACATCCGCCTATCTGCTGCGCCAGATCCAGGCAGGCGCCCAGGCGGTGCAGCTGTTCGACAGCTGGGCCGGGGTGCTGCCGGAGGTGGAGTTCGAGCGGTGGGTGATCGCGCCCACCAAACGCATCGTCGACGCGGTGCGGGTCGGGGCGCCCGAAGTGCCGGTGATCGGCTTCCCGCGCGGCGCCGGGCTGCTGTACGAGCGCTATCTCGCCGGCACGGGGGTGGACGCGGTCGGGCTGGACACCACCGTGCCGCCGGGCTGGGCCGCGACGGCCCTTCAGCCCAAGGCCGCGGTGCAGGGCAATCTCGACCCGGTGCTGCTGCTGACCGGGGGCGAGCCGATGATCCGGGCCGCCGATGCGATCACGGGCGCCCTGGGGCGCGGCCCCTTCGTGTTCAACCTGGGCCACGGCGTGCTGCAGAAGACGCCGCCCGAGCATGTCGCGGCCCTGGTCCGCCATCTGCGCGGAGACACGGCATGAGCCGGCGGATCGCCGTCGTCCTGTTCAACCTGGGCGGCCCCGACAATCCGGATGCGATCCGGCCCTTCCTGTTCAACCTGTTCGCCGACCCGGCGATCATCCGCATCCCGAACCCGGCGCGGGTGATCCTGGCCTGGGCCATCGCCAGGAAGCGGACCCGCCAGGCCAAGGACATCTATGCCGAGATCGGCGGCGGCTCGCCGCTCTTGCCCAACACCGAGGCGCAGGCGCGGGCGCTGGAGGCGGCGCTGGCCGATCTGGGCGAGGTGAAGGTGTTCATCGCCATGCGCTACTGGCACCCGATGAGCCAGGAGACGGCGATGCTGGTGAAGGATTTCGCCCCGGACGAGGCGATCCTGCTGCCGCTGTACCCGCAGTTCTCCACCACCACGACGGCGTCGTCGCTGCGGGTATGGCGCGACGCCTGCAGGATCGCCCGGCTGGACGCGCCGACCCGGATCGTCTGCTGCTACCCGACCGAGGACCGCTTCATCGCCACGATGGCCGCGGGGCTGCGAGCGGCGCATGAGGAGGCGGCGCGCTACGGCCGGCCCCGCGTTCTGTTCTCGGCGCACGGCCTGCCGGAGAAGATCGTCAAGGCCGGCGACCCCTATCAGTGGCAGTGCGAGCGCACCGCCGCGGCCTTGGCCGAGGCCTCCGGCATTCGCGATCTCGACTGGGTCTCGACCTATCAGAGCCGGGTCGGCCGGCTGAAATGGATCGAGCCGTCGACCGAGGCGGTGATCCATGAGGCGGCCCATGCGAAGCGGCCGATCGTGGTGGTGCCGATCGCCTTCGTCTCCGAGCATTCCGAGACGCTGGTCGAGCTCGACATCGAATACCGTAAGCTGGCTGACGAATCGGGCGCGCCGTGCTACCTGCGGGTGCCCACCGTCGGCGCCGAGGCGGGCTTCATCGCCGGCCTGGCGGATCTGGTGCGGGCCGGCCATCGGCGCGGCACCGCCTGCGAGGCGGGCGACGGCGGCCGGATCTGCCCGGCGGCGTTCACGGGGTGTCCCAGCAAAGCGGCTTAGAGCGAGGACGGAATGGCGGCTCTCTACCCCTGGATCAAGGCCCTCCACGTCTTCTTCGTGATCTCCTGGATGGCGGGGCTGCTGTACCTGCCGCGGCTGTTCGTCTACCACTCCCAGACCACGCCGGGGACGCCGGAATACGAGCGGTTCGCGGTGATGGAGCGGCGGCTGATGCGCGGCATCATGCTGCCTTCGGCGGTGCTGACCTGGGTGTTCGGCATCGCCATGCTGTGGCTGACCGACTGGGCCTTCTTCGCCGAGGGCTGGTTGCATGTGAAGCTGACGGGGGTTGTCATCCTGACCGTGCTGCACCACATGTGCATCCGGTGGCGCCGCGGTTTCGCCGAGGGCCGCAATCCCCACAGCGAGCGCTTCTACCGCATCGTCAACGAAGTGCCGGCGCTGCTGCTGCTGGTGATCCTGATCATGGTGATCGTGCGGCCGTTCTGAACGGGTGGGGCTCTTCTTGGCTGTCTACTGGCGGGCTTGACAGTGGAGTGGAGGGGCTTTCTTCACCCGGAAGCCTCAAAGCCGCCAGCCACGATTGACTTGCGGCAAGTCATTCGATAACCATCTCGTGTTCTCAGCGGTCATCCGGGGCTCATTCGAAGCGCCGGCGCGGTCGAGCCCTTCGTGCCGTGGACCGAGGCTTCCAGCGAGACACCAATCCAAAGACGCCGCGCCGCCGGCGCTCTGCCCACGCCCATCAGGGTCCCCATGCATCTGCAAGAACTGAAAGAGAAGTCTCCCAGCGAGCTTCTCGCCTATGCCGAAGAGCTCGAGGTCGAAAACGCGAGCATGCTGCGCAAGCAGGACATGATGTTCGCCATCCTCAAGCAACTGGCTGAAAACGACGTCGCTATTTTTGGATCGGGTGTGCTCGAAGTGCTGCCCGACGGGTTCGGATTTCTGCGGTCACCGGAATCGAATTACCTTCCCGGACCTGACGACATCTACGTCTCGCCGCAGCAGATCCGCCGCTTCGGCGTCCGAACCGGCGACACCATCGAGGGCGAGATCCGCGCCCCGAAGGACAATGAGCGCTATTTCGCGCTGACCAAGGTCAACAAGATCAATTTCGAGGAGCCGGAGACGGTCCGGCACCGGGTCACCTTCGACAACCTGACCCCGCTCTATCCCGACGAAGCGCTGCGGATGGAGCTGATCGACCCGACCAAGAAGAACATGACCGGCCGGATCATCGATCTGGTCTCGCCCCTCGGCAAGGGCCAGCGCGCCCTGATCGTGGCGCCGCCGCGCACCGGCAAGACGGTGATGCTGCAGAACATCGCCAACTCGATCGCCGAGAACCACCCGGACGCCTTCCTGATCGTGCTGCTGATCGACGAGCGGCCGGAGGAAGTGACCGACATGGACCGGTCGGTGAAGGGCGAGGTCATCTCCTCGACCTTCGACGAACCGGCCACGCGCCACGTCCAGGTGGCCGAGATGGTGATCGAGAAGGCCAAGCGCCTGGTCGAGCACAAGAAGGATGTGGTCATCCTGCTCGACAGCATCACCCGCCTGGCGCGCGCCTACAACACCGTGGTGCCGTCCTCCGGCAAGGTGCTGACCGGCGGTGTCGACGCCAACGCGCTGCAGCGGCCGAAGCGCTTCTTCGGCGCCGCCCGCAACATCGAGGAAGGCGGCAGCCTGACCATCATCGCCACCGCGCTGATCGACACCGGCAGCCGGATGGACGAGGTGATCTTCGAAGAGTTCAAGGGCACCGGCAACTCCGAGATCATCCTCGACCGCAAGCTGTCCGACCGCCGCACCTTCCCGGCGATCGACATCGGCAAGTCCGGCACCCGCAAGGAGGAACTGCTGGTCGACAAGGCCACCATGTCGAAGATGTGGGTGCTGCGCCGCATCCTGATGCCGATGGGCCCGACGGATGCGATGGAGTTCCTGATGGACAAGCTGAAGCACAGCAAGTCGAACGCGGATTTCTTCGAGAGCATGAACCAATAGCGCCTCGGGGCATCGTCAGGCGAAGGGCCGCCGGTCGCAGGACCGGCGGCCCTTTCCGTTTCTCAGGTTGAGGCCGGCGCTACGCTGCGGCCCGGTTGACCGGGCGCGCCGGAACCACCATTTCGCTGGCGAAACCAGCATGGGGATCGGCATGGCCAAGCTTCATTCCAGCCTCGCCCTCGTCCTGTCGCTGTCGGGCTGCGCCGGTCTGGTCCCGCCCTCGGCAACGCCCGATCCGGCGCTGGCCGAGAAGGTCCGCACCCAGATGGGAAACGACGCCTGCTCCGGCCGCGTCGCCGGCGCGCTCGCGGCCTATCACCTCACGGCGGGCGGCATCTCCAGCATCGACATCGCGCCGGTGACGCCCGGCTCTCCGACCGAGTACAGCCTGGCGGCGCGCCAAGCCTGGGTCCGGCAGCCGGGCCAGCCCGGCGCGATCGTGGTCCAGTACGATCCGCGGGGCTGCCGGATCGCCCAGGTCTATGCCCGGGACGGCGCGGCGCTGCCCGCGATCTGACGTTCAGTGCCCGCCACCACCGCCGCCGGGTCCGGCCGGCTTCGGCGCGCGCAAGAGCGGCATCAGCAGCAGCCCGGCATAGAACAGGAGCGCCATCAAGAGGAAGCAGTCGGCGAAGGTCAGAACCTGCGCCTGCTTCAGCACCATGTTGTCCAGCATCTTCACCGCGGCGAGATCCGGGTTGCCGAGGCCGGCCGAGGTGAACATCTGGCTGAAATTGTCGACCGTCGCCTGCACCTGCGGGTTGGTCAGGGTGACGTGCTCGGCGATGCGCGAGCCGTGCAGCGCCGCGCGGTCGATCATCACCGTGTTGATGCCGGCCAAGCCGAAGGCGCCGCCGAGATTGCGCATCAGGTTGTAGAGGCCCGACGCGTTCTTGATCTTGTCGGGCGGCAGGGTGCCGAGTGCCAGTGTGTTGATCGGCAGGAAGAGCAGCATCAGCGACACGCCGCGGACCGCCTGCGGCCAGAACAGCTCCCAGAAGCTCCAGTCGGCGGTGATCCAGGTCATCATGTAGACCCCGGTGCCGAAGGCGACGAGGCCGATGGCGAGCATCAGCCGCAGGTCCAGCTTCCTCGACAACGCGCCGGCCAGCGGTGCCGAGATGAACTGGAACACGCCGGTGACGAACATGATCTCGCCGATCTGCAGGCTGTTCAGGCCGCGCACCCGGGCGAGGAACAGGGGCACGATGTAGACCGCGCCGTAGAGGCCGACGCCGATGATCAGGCTGTACAGGCAGCCGAGCGAGAAGTTGCGGTCGGCGAAGGCGCGCAGGTCGACGATCGGGTTCCGCGCGCTCAGCACCCGGGCGAAGAAGCCTAGCCCGGCGATCGTCCCGATCACCGCGAAGGTGAAGATCGACCGGTCCTCGAACCAGTCCCAGCGCGGCCCTTCCTCGAACACGTATTCGAGGCTGCCGAGGAACAGCGCCATCAGCGCCAGCCCGGCGAAGTCGAAGCCCTTGAGCAGCTCGAGATTCGGCCTGTCGAATTTGACCAGGAACCACACGCCGGTGGTCACCAGCACGCCCGGCACGATGTTGATCAGGAACAGCCAGTGCCAGGAGAAGGCCTGGGTCAGATAGCCGCCCAGCGTCGGCCCGATGGTCGGCGCCATGGTCGCGACCAGGCCGATCAGCACCGAGATGCCGGCCCTCCGCTCAGGCGGGAACAGGATGAAGGAGGCGGCGAAGACGGTCGGGATCATCGCCCCGCCCAGGAAGCCCTGCAGCGCCCGGAACACGATCATGGATTCGATGTTCCAGGCCAGGGCGCAGGCCAGGCTGGACAGGGTGAAGCTGGCCGCGGAGATTGCGTAGAGGATCCGGGTCGACAGCAGGCGGGAGAGGAACCCCGAGAGCGGGATCATCACCACCTCGGCGATCAGATAGGCGGTCTGCACCCAGCTGATCTCGTCCGGGCTGGCGGCGAGCCCGGCCTGTATCTCGCTGATCGAGCTGGAGACGATCTGGATGTCCAGGATCGCCATGAACATGCCGACGACCATGGTGAAGAACCCGATCGTCTCGCGCGTGCCGGCGCCGGCGCGCTTCGGCGCCGCCGGGCCAGCGGCTGAGGCCGGGGCCGGGGCCGGCAGCGCGTCGGCGGTGGTGGTGCTCACCGTCGGAACTCGGCAGCCATGGCGGCGCCGAAGATGCCGCTGGCCAGCAGCGGGCCCGTGCCCTCCTCGCGCGTGTCGACCGCGACGCCGACCGACAGGCCGGGCCGCAGCAGGCCGCTCAGCTGGTTGTCGGCCGGCACCGCGATGCGCACCGGCACGCGCTGCACGATCTTGGTGAAGTTGCCGGTCGCGTTCTCCGGCGGCAGCAGGCTGAACTCGGCGCCGCTGGCCGGGGCGAAGCTCTCGACCTTGCCGGTCAGGGTCTTGCCCGGAAAGGCGTCGATCGACATCGTCACCGTCTGGCCGACCCGCATCTCGGACAGCTGCGTCTCCTTGAAGTTGGCGACGACGTAGACGCTGGGCAGCGGCACGATCGACAGCAGCTGCGTGCCGGGCCGGACATACTGCCCGACCTCGACCCCCTTGTTGCCGACGACGCCGGCGACCGGCGCGTGGATCACGGTGCGGTCGAGGCTGATCTGGGCGAGATCGACCGCGGCGGTCAGCCGCTCGATCTGGGCCTCGGCCTGCCGGCGCGAGGCCTGCAGGATTGCGGTCTGGCCCTGCTGGTTGGTTAGGGCCGCCCGGGCGCTGGCCAGCGCCGCCTCGGCACGCTTGTGGTCGGTGTCGGCGGTCTCGAAAGCCTGCTGGCTGCCGTTGCGCGTTTCCCACAGCCGGCGCGCCCGCTCCAGGTCGTTGCCGGACTGGGTCAGGGTCGCCTCCGCCTGGTCGACGCTGGCCTTGGCCTGGGCGATCAGCGCGTCCTGCAGCGCCAGCTGCTGCTCGATCGAGGCCAGCGCCGCCTGCTGCGCCGACAGCTCCGCCTTCGCCTGCGCCAACTGGGCGCGGTAGTCGCGGTCGTCGATCCGTACCAACGGGTCGCCCGCCTTGACCATCTGGTTGTCGGTGACCAGAACCGCCGTCACCGCGCCCTCGACCTGCGGGCTGAGCGTGGTGGTGTCGCTCTGCACATAGGCGTTGTCGGTGGTCTCGAAGAACCGGTCGACGGTCCACCACCGGTAGCCGAAAAAGCCGGCGGCAGCGATGGCGGCCACGGCCGCGACGACGATGATGGGCTTGCGCATGGGGGCAACCGAGGGTGAACTGAACCGTTCAGTCTTGTTGCCGGAAGGTGCGATTTGCCCTATCTCTTGTCAAGACGAAACTGAACGGTTCAGTTTAGCTCAAACCTCCCGTATCCATGTGCCGATGACCTGCCCCTTCACCGAGATGCTTCCGCCGCCAGCCGCCGCCGGCCGGAAGCCGGACCAGATCCTGAAGGCGGCGTATGGCGTCTTCCTGGAGCAGGGCTACGGCGCGGCCAGCATGGATGCGATCGCGCGCGAGGCCGGCGTGTCCAAGGCCACGCTCTACGCCCATTTCGCCAGCAAGGAGGAACTGTTCGCGGCCATCGTCGGCAGCGCCTGCCGCGCCTTCGAGCGACTGGCGGCGATGTCGCCGCCGCCGGACGACCTGCGGGCCGCGCTGATGGAGGCCGGCGGCACGCTGCTGCGCTTCATCCTGCACCCGGACGTGATCAAGGTGTATCGCAACGTGCTGGCGGAGGCCGCCCGGTTCCCGGAGCTCGGCCGGGCGATGTACGAGGCCGGCCCGGGCCAGGGCAAGGCGCATCTGACGACGTTCTTCGCCGCCGCCAATGCGCGCGGCGTGCTGGCGATACCGGACCCGGAGCTGGCGGCCGAGCAGTTCGGCGCGATGATCCTCGGCCACATGAAGATGCGGCTCGAGCTCGGCATCGAGATCCCGAGCGAGGAGCGGATCGAGCGCGGCCTCAGGAGCGGCGTCGACGCCTTCCTGCGTGCCTACGCCGTCCCGGCCGCGCCGACGGTGTGAGGAGATCGGCTAGGACTTTGCCCAATCGAGGCGATGCCTGGACCGAATTCCCGCGGGAGAAGCGCCCTGAAGCACCTGTATCGGCCGAACGGATGACGCGCGCCCCGACACGAATGTGGATGATCTAGTGCCCGGCGCCAGACGCGGACTTTCCCGACTGGATGGAAGCCGCGGTCACCGAGGAGATTCACATGCCGTGGGGACCGATCATCGATTCACAGATACTCGCCATTCACGCTGCGCTGGTGGCAACGGAGGACGTCGGAGGTCGTCGCCCGCGGAGAGGTGGAGAGATTCTCTATTTCGGTGGCGATCAGCACTGGCAGCAGAACAACATCGAGCATCTGGTCGATGCATCTCGCTGTTTTGCCTGTGATGCACCGAACGGACAACATGCGATCGATTATGTGAAATCCCCGACAGACGATGTGTTCTGCTCGGGCCACGCTTTCCTGGCGGATGGCCGGCTCATGGTCTGCGGCGGGACACAGCTATTCCCGCCCGATGCGGTCGGAGGTCCGCACGGCCATGGCGAAGCGAACCATTTCCCCGGCCATCGCCATTGCTGGGTTTACGACCCGCAATCGCGAAAGTTCGCAGAGGTCGCATCACTCAATCCGCAATTCGATGGCCGACACCTCAAGCCGGGAGCATGGGTATCACCGGTCTTCGAGCAGAGCCCCGGCGTCTTCGCCGCGCTGACGATAGACAAGCTTGGCGCGATGAACGTGGTCTGGTTGGACACGACCGCCGAGCCCGTCGGTTGGAACGGCCCGGTTGCATTCGGCGGCCGGGACCTTGTCCCCGGCGCGTGGGTGACCCCAGTGTTCGAGCAGAGCCCGGGCGTGTTCGCTGCACTGACGATTGGCCGTCGCGGTACGATGAACGTGGTGTGGCTGGATATGAATGTTCAGCCTCTGCGCTGGCAGGGACCGGTGTCCTTTGGCGACAACCATCTCCAGCCGGGGGGATGGGTGTCCCATGTCTTCGAGCAGAGCCCGGGCGTGTTCGCCGCGCTGACGGTGGACAAGCGCGGCGTGATGAACGTGGTGTGGCTGGATACGAACGTCCAGCCTGTCGGATGGCAAGGACCGGTCGGGTTCGGCGGCCGGCACCTGATGCCCGGGGCGCCGATATCGCCGGTGTTCGAGCAGGCTCCTGGCGTGTTTGCCGCCCTGACGGTGGGCAGGCGCGGTGCCATGAACGTGGTGTGGCTCGAGATGAACGCCCAGCCGGTCGGATGGAAGGGCCCCGTCGGCTTCGGCGACCAGCATCTGGTTCCCGGGTCGCACATGTCGCCGGTGTTCGAGCAGGCCCCAGGCGTGTTCACCGCGCTGACGGTGGACCAGCGGGGCGTGATGAACGTGGTGTGGCTGGACACGAACGTCCAGCCTGTCGGATGGAAAGGTCCGGTCGGGTTCGGCGGCCGGCATCTGGTCCCCGGAGCGCCTGTGTCGCCGGTGTTCGAGCAGAGCCCCGGCGTGTTCGCCGCCCTGATGGTGGGCAAGCGCGGCGCCATGAACGTGGTCTGGCTGGACATGAACGTCGAGCCGATCGGATGGAAGGGCCCCGTGGGCTTCGGCGACGAACATCTGGTTCCCGGAGCGCATGTATCGCCCACCTTCAAGCAGAGCCCCGGCGTGTTCGCCGCGCTGACGGTGGACCAGCGGGGCGTGATGAACGTGGCGTGGCTGGACACGAATGTTCAGCCTGTCGGGTGGAAAGGTCCGGTTGGCTTCGGTGGCCCGCACTTGGTGGCCGGAGCCCCGGTATCGCAGGTTTTTGAGCAGAGCTCCGGCGTGTTCGCCGCGCTGGCGGCAGGCAGGAGCGGCGCCATGAACGTGGTCTGGCTGGATATGAATATCGAGCCCGTCGGATGGAGAGGTCCGGTCGGCTTTGGTGCCCTGGGGGGAGGGCGATGGTATCCGACGCTCGTGACATTGCCTTCGGGTGAGCTGTTCGTCTATGCGGGGCACCCTCGAAACGACGATAGTCGGCACAACCCGGGCACGTCGGAGCGATATGATCCGATCACCGACTCCTGGGCTTTGCTGACGCCCACCAATGGGGCCGGTGAGGGTTTCCCCGACCTCTATCCGCGATTGTTTCTTCTGCCGAATGGGCGCGTGTTCAGCGCATCTGCTCTCGCCGGCTACAGCCGCTGCGTGCACTTCGATGCATCGACCGGCAGTGCGGCAGAGACGGTCGTACTTCCTGACAGCCACTATCACGGCTTCAGCGCCCCTGCCGTGATGCTCCCCCTTCTTCCCAATGACGGCTACCGGCCGCGTGTATTGGTGTGTGGCGGTGTCACGGCCCAATACGTCAATCTGGAACCTGCTGCCGGCACCTCCCCATCCTGGCGATCGGCCGGCATCCGGCAAGGATCCGCTGCCGGAAGAATCCGACGCCATGCTTGCGCCGTTCTTCTTCCAACGGGCCAAGTTCTGATGACGGGAGGCGTGGAGGATCCGCCTTCTGACGAAGTGGGTGTCAACGAACCGGAAATATACACTCCACCGATAGACTGGGTACTGCCAATAGTCGGCCCAATGAACACGAGATCCGCTGGGATCTACCTGGACATCGCCGATAGTAAGCAAACGGGGAGTTGGGTGACGATCGAGGAGCCGTCACCGGTTGTTCGGAACTACCATTCGACGGCGCTGCTGATGCCGGATGGGCGCGTGTGGACCGCGGGCTCGAGCATCAAAGGTGCGCCGGGCGACCCAGCAACCCAAGGTCAACTCAAGATCGCGATTTTTACTCCGCCCTACCCCGCCGGAAGACGGCCCAGGCTGACGAAGGCCCCGCGCAATGTAGGGTATGGACAGCCATTCGAGATCGAGACACCAGACGCTGTCGGCATTGCCCGCATCGCCCTCATCCGCTGTGGATCCGTTACTCACGCCTTCGACGCGGATCAGCGATACATCGGCCTTTCCTTTATGCGAGTTGGTCGAAACAAGCTGCAGGTGCAGTCGCCACCGACACCTTCAGTCGCTCCGCCGGGAGAATACATGCTCTTTCTGATTGACAGGAAAGGACGCCCTTGTATCTACGCCAAGTTTATTCGGCTTCATCGAAGCTAGAGCTGTCCTGAGGAGAGGTGCGGCTTTCGGGAGCCGGAGTGCAAGGGACATGGAGGTCCGCAGGCGCCGGACGCGCCGAGAGCCGCACCAGATGGCGAGTTCTACGGCAGCAGCACCGTCGACCCCGTGGTCTTCCGCGCCTCCAGGTCGCGATGGGCCTGGGCGGCCTCGCGCAGCGGGTAGGTCTGGGCGATCGAGATCTTCACCGCGCCCTTCGCCACCACGTCGAACAGCTCCGTCGCCGCAGCCTCGTATTCCGGCCGGGTGGCGATGTAGCTGCCGAGCGTCGGCCGGGTCAGGTACAGCGAGCCCTTCTGCGACAGCACCAGTGGGCTGATCGGTGCCACCGGACCGGAGGCGTTGCCGAAGGTCACCATCATGCCGCGCGGCGACAGGCAGTCGAGCGACCCCTCGAAGGTGGTCTTGCCGACGCCGTCATAGACCACCGGCACGCCCTTGCCGCCGGTGATGGCGCGGACGCGGGACACGAAGTCCTCGGTCGAATAGTCGATCACATGGTCGCAGCCGGCGGCGCGGGCCAGCGCCACCTTCTCCGGCCCGCCGGCGGTGCCGATCACGGTGGCGCCGAGATGCTTGGCCCATTGCGCCGCGATCTGGCCGACGCCGCCGGCCGCGGCGTGGAACAGGATGGTCTGGCCCGGCTGCACCGGGAAGGTGCGGCGCAGGAGGTACCAGGCGGTGAGGCCCTTCAGCAGGATCGCGGCCGCGGTGCGGTCGGTGACGCCGTCCGGGATCTTCACCACCTTGTCGGCCGGGATCACCCGTTCCTCGGCATAGCCGCCGGTCGGGCCGTTGCCGTAGCCGACCCGGTCGCCGGGCTTGAAGTCGGTGACGTCCGGGCCGACCGCGACGACCTCGCCGGCCGCCTCCTGGCCCAGGACCAGCGGCAGCTGCGCCTTGTAGAGGCCGCCGCGGATATAGGTGTCGATGTAGTTCAGGCCGATGGCAGTGTGGCGGATCCGGATCTCGCCGGGGCCAGGCGCCGGCACCTCGACGGCCTCCCAGCGCATTGTCTCGGGGCCGCCGTTCTCATGGATGCGGATGGCGTGGACCATGGGGGCTCCCTCAGCCGAGATGGGTTTTCAGGAAGGCGGCGGTGCGGTCGTTCGCCAGCGTGGCGCCGGCCGCGTCGTAATGCTCGCCGCCGATGCGGGCGAAGGCGTGGTCGAGGCCGGGATAGGCGTGCACCGTGACCGTCGGCAGCGACGCCATGCGGGCACGGATCTCGGCCTGGGCCTCCGGCGGCACGAAACGGTCCTTCTCGGCGATGTGCAGCATCAGCGGCCGGGTGATCGCGCTGGCCTCGCCGAGCAGCTTGTCGATGCCGACGCCGTAATAGCTGACGGCGCAGTCGGCGTCGGAGCGCGTGGCCATCAGGAAGGCCAGGCGGCCGCCCAGGCAGTAGCCCAGCGCCCCGGCGCGGCCGGTGCATTCCGGCAGGTCGCGCAGCGCGGCCAGCGAGGCGATCAGGTCCTCGACGCCGGCGGTCTCGTTGAAGCCGTTGAACAGGGCGAAGGCCTTGTCCCACTCCGCCTGAGACTTGTCGGTGATGTCGACGCCCGGCTCCTGCCGCCAGAACAGGTCGGGGCACAGCGCGACATAGCCCTGGGAGGCGAGGTCGTCGCAGATCTGGCGCATCACCGCGTTGACGCCGAAGATCTCCTGGATGACGAGGATGCCCGGCCCGGAGCCCGAGGCCGGCCGCGCGAGATACGCGTTGAAGCGGCCGCCATCGGCAGCGGTGATGGTGACTGTCGCCATGGAGTCGCTCTCCCTCGAGCGTTGCGGTGGACGAAGCAATCGAAGCAAGGGCTGGACGATAACCGGAGCCCGGCGGGCTTGTCACGGCGGCCGAACAGCCTTTGCGAGGCGGCTGTTGGATCGATTCAATTCGCCGAGAATTTGCCTGGATATCCCTCGAATTCCAGCAGCCTGCGCTTGCGCTCCAGGCCGGAGGCGCTGCCATAGCCGCCGAGGGTGCCGCCGGCGCCGATGACGCGGTGGCAGGGCACCAGCAGCACCAGGTCGTTGCGGCCGCAGGCCTGGCCGACGGCGCGGGGGCCGCTGTTCAGGATATGCGCCACGCCGCCATAGGACGCCGCCTCGCCATAGGGGATGTCTATGATCGCCTGCCGCACCCGGGCCTGGAACGGGCTGGCGGCCGGCGCCATCGGCAGGTCGAAGCGGCGCCGCTTGCCGGCGAAGTATTCCTCGATCTGCCGGACCGCCCGGCGCAGCAGCTTGTCCTTCGGCAGCGCTTCGTCGGGCGGGTCCTGGACATGGTCGACCGCGGCCACAACCCCGCCGGCGACGGTGATCCGCACCGGGCCGACCGGCGTGTCGATGGTGGCGGTGGCCCGGTCCACCGGGATACGGTTTCGGGCGGTCACGATCCGATCAGCTCCAGCAGCGCCTGCGGCGTGGTGACCGGGGCCTGGCACACCGGCCCGCGGCAGAGATAGGCGGTCGGCTGGCCGTCCAGCATCGCCTTGCCGGCGGCGGGGTGCTCGTCCGGCAGCGCCGCGCCGGGGTCGAGCCGCAGCAGCATCCGGCCGGGCAGGGAGCGGCCATGCACCGCCCGCAGCAGCGCCCGGGTGGCGGGATCGTCCCTTGGACCGATGATCACGATTTGCAGCGGCTCCATCCGGTCCTCGGCCCGGTTCAGCCAGGTGGCGAGCGGGATGAAGTTGCGCTGCAGCTCGCCGGTGAAGGCGGCGATCAGGGAATCGGCGCGCAGCGCATACAGCCGGTCGCCGGTCAGATGGTGCAGCCGCGTCAGCACCCCCAGCATGATGCCGTTGCCGGACGGGACCGCGGCGTCATAGGCGCTCTTGGTGCGGACGATCAGGGCCTCGCCGTCATCCGCGGTCAGGAAGTAGCCGCCGCGGCCGCCATCCCAGAAGTGCCGGTCGAGCACCACGGTCCACAGCTTGGCGTGCTCGAGATAGGCCGTGGTCTCGGTCGCCTCGTGCAGCGCCAGCGCCGCCGCCGCCATGTCGGCATAGTCCTCGAGCAGACCGGGCGCGGTCGCCTTGCCGCGCCGCCAGGCATGCGCCAGGCGGTCGCCGTGGCCGAGCTGCCGGACCACGGCGGCGAAGGCGGTCTCGGCCAGCCTGATCCATGCTGGCCGGTCGAAGGCCTGGCCGGCATGGGCCAGGGCTGCGATCATCAGCCCGTTCCAGTCGGCCAGCACCTTGTCGTCCCAGCCAGGCCGTACGCGTCCGGCCCGACGTTCGAGGAGTACGGCCCGGCCCGCCGCCAGCGCCGCCTCGGTCCCGGCATCTCGCAGCACTGGGTCGCGGCGGCGGTTGAGGATGGTCTTGCCCTCCCAGTTGCCGCCCGGCGTGACGTCGTACGCCTGCTTGAACGCGGCCGAATGCTCGCCGAGTACGGCGTCGATCTCGGCCTCGCTCCAGACGTAGAAGCGGCCCTCCTCGCCCTCGCTGTCGGCATCCAGCGTCGCGGCGAAGGCGCCGCCCTCGGCGATCATCTCGCGCTCGATCCAGGCGACCGTCTCCTCGACCCGGGCGGCGTACAGGGGATCGCGGGTCTCCTGCCAGGCCAGGGTCAGCAACTCGATCAGCTGGGCGTTGTCGTACAGCATCTTCTCGAAATGCGGCGCCAGCCACTCCTCGTCGGTGGAGTAGCGGGCGAAGCCGCCGCCGAGATGGTCGTAGATCCCACCCTGGCTCATCGCGGTGAGCGTACGCAGGACGGCATCGCGCCACGGCGTACGCCGCGACCGGCGCCAGCCGCGCCACAGCAGCTCCAGGAGTCCCGGCTGCGGGAATTTCGGCGCGCCGCGCAACCCGCCCCACACCGGGTCGAACTGCCCGGCCAGTCGTTCCGCCACCTGGTCCAGCACCTCCAGGCTCAGCCCGGCGCCCGGCTGGTTCTCGGACTGCTTGGCCAGGGCCTCGGCGAGGGCGGCGACGTTGCTGGTCACCTTCTCCGGCTCGTCGGCATAGGCGGCGGACAGGGCGCGCAGCACGTCGGTAAAACCTGGACGGCCCCAGCGGCTGGTCGGCGGGAAATAGGTGCCGCCCCAGAACGGCGCGCCGTCCGGGGTCAGGAACATGGTCAGCGGCCAGCCGCCCTGCTGGCCCAGCATCGCCAGCGCCGACTGGTAGATGGTGTCGACATCCGGCCGTTCCTCGCGGTCGACCTTGATCGCCACGAACAGCTCGTTCATCACCGCCGCGGTAGCGGGGTCCTCGAAGCTCTCATGCGCCATCACATGGCACCAATGGCAGGCGGCGTAGCCGACCGACAGCAGCACCGGCTTGTTCTCGGCCCGGGCCCGGGCGAAAGCCTCCGGGCCCCAGGGCTGCCAGTCCACCGGGTTGTCGGCGTGCTGCAGCAGATAGGGGCTGGTCTCCTGGGCGAGGCGGTTCGGCATCTCGATATCCCGGTTTGTGTTGGGACCGCGGCCAGCGGCTATACTCTTCTCGACACGATAACGCCGCCGGAGGATCCCGATGAAGGTTTCGATCGATATCGACTGCACGCCGGAGGAGGCGCGCGCCTTCTTCGGCCTGCCGGATGTCGGCCCGATGCAGCAGGCGCTGCTGAAGGATCTGGAGGACCGGATGCGCGCCAACCTGGCGGCGATGGAGCCGGAGGCGATGCTGAAGGCCTGGCTGCCGGCCAGCATCGAGGGCTTCGAGACGCTGCAGCGCGCCTTCTGGCAAGGCATGACCGGCGGCAAGGGAGGCAAGAGCTAAGCGTGCACGTTTCACGTGAAACACCGCCCACCCCCTTTGTTCCATGACTAGCCGTGACACCATATTCGCCCCGGCGACCCCTGCCGGACGTGGCGGAGTGGCGGTGCTGCGGATCTCCGGCCCCGGCGCCGGGACGGCGCTGCGGGCGCTGACCGGCCGCCCCCTCCCCGTCCCTCGCCTGGCGACGCTGGCGGAGCTGCGCGACCCCGCCGACGGCGCGCCGCTCGACCGCGGCCTCGTTCTCTGGTTCTCCGGTCCCGCCAGCTACACCGGCGAGGACGTCGTCGAGCTGCATCTGCATGGCGGCCGGGCCGTGACCCGGGGCATGGTCGAGGCGCTGTCCCGGATGCCGGGGCTGCGCCCGGCCGAACCGGGAGAGTTCACCAGGCGCGCCTTCCTCGCCGGCAAGCTCGACCTGACCGAGGCCGAGGCGGTGGCCGATCTGGTCGATGCCGAGACGCGGGCCCAGCGGCTGCAGGCGCTGCGCCAGCTCGGCGGGGCCCTCGGCGCGCTCTATGAAGGCTGGCGCTCGGCCCTGATGCGGGCGCTGGCGATGACCGAGGCGGCGCTCGACTTCCCCGACGAGGGCCTGCCGCCGGACCTCGCGGCGGAGGCCGAGCGGATCGTGGCCGAGGTCTCGGCGGCGATCGCCGTCCATCTCGACGACGCCGGCCGCGGCGAGCGGCTGCGCGAAGGCGTGCACATTGCGATCCTGGGCCCGGTCAATGCCGGCAAGTCGAGCCTGCTGAACGTCCTGGCGCGGCGCGACGCCGCCATCGTCTCGGACCGGCCGGGCACCACGCGGGACGTGGTCGAGGTCGCGCTCGACCTGCGCGGCTTTCCTGTGGTGCTGGCCGATACGGCTGGCCTGCGCGAGACCTTCGATGAGATCGAGGCCGAAGGCATCCGCCGCTCCCACCGGCGTGCGGCCGAGGCCGATCTGCGCCTGGTGATTCGCGACGCCGCCGATCCGGCCTCCGGCGACCCGGCTCTCGGCCCCGGCCCGGATACGATCCGCGTGGTCAACAAGATCGACCGGTCGCCCGACGCGCCGCGGGCGGAGGACGAGATCCCGATCTCCGTCCGCACCGGCGCCGGGCTCGACCGGTTGCTCGACGTGCTCGCCGGGGCTGTGGAGCGGCGGCTGACCGGCGACGGCTCCCCTGCCCTCACCCGCGCCCGCCACCGCGCGGCGCTGGAGGATGCACGCGATGCCCTCGCCCGGGTCCCGTCCGCGCCGCTGCCGGAGTTGGCGGCGGAGGATCTACGCCTAGCCCTGCGCGCGATCGGCCGGATCACCGGCCGGGTCGATGTCGAGGACATGCTCGACGTGCTGTTCGGCAGCTTCTGCATCGGCAAGTGAGCTGTTTCACGTGAAACAACGCTCAGTTGAAGCGGTCCAGCACCGCGTCGGCCAGCGATCGGCCGGATGAAGTCCGCCCGGCGCTCAGCAGGAGCGCGAGGTCGTTGGCCTCGGCAGCGGTCATCGAGCCGCTGATCTGGACCCGGCCGCCGAGGATGGGCTCGCGGATGATCGGGGCTGTGATCAGCGTCTCGTCCACCAGCACGGCCAGGATTCGGCCGACATTGTCGGTGGTGGCCCGAGCCAGGCGATCGCGGCCGGCCAAGGTCAGTGTCAGCTCGACGACCGGGGTCGCCGAGACGGGATCGGTCCGGGCCGTGGCCGAGGCGATGTCGGGGGTGGACAGCACAGCCTCCGGCCGGAGATAGAGAACCCGCCCGGCCGCATCCTCGAATCGGGTCAGGCCTGGTTTCGGGTCGCTCTCGGCGAAACGCAGCTGTACATCCGGCGCGGCAGCCTGAGCTGCCGACGGCGTCTCTATCGGCGTCGTCATCGCGGTGGCCACAACTGCCGCGGCCGCGGCGAGGGTCGAGACGATAGAGAGCACGATCGACTCCTTCCTCCAGCCGCATGTTTCACGTGAAACACCGGGTTTCGTGAGCCCGCATTTGACCCTGCCCCCTCGCCTCCGTAAAGTCCGCCGCCATGGAGCAGTATGACGTCATCGTGGTCGGCGGCGGCCATGCCGGATGCGAAGCGGCCGCAGCCGCGGCGCGGTTCGGCGCGCGCACCGCGCTGGTCACCCAGCGGCTCGACTCGATCGGCGAGATGTCCTGCAACCCGGCCATCGGCGGCCTCGGCAAGGGCCATCTGGTGCGCGAGATCGACGCGCTGGACGGCATCATGGGCCGGGTGATCGACCGCGCCGGTATCCAGTTCCGCATCCTCAACCGCAGCAAAGGCCCGGCCGTGCGGGGGCCGCGCGCCCAGGCGGACCGCAAGCTGTACCGGCAGGCGATGCAGGCGGTGCTGGCCGAGCAGCCGGATCTCGCCCTCGTCGCCGGCTCGGTCGAGGACCTGGTCTTCGATTCGGCCGGCGCCGCCTCCGGCGTCGTCCTGGCCGATGGCCGAACGCTGCGGGCGGGCGCCGTGGTCCTGACCACCGGCACCTTCCTCAACGGGCTGATCCATATCGGCGAGGAGCAGCGCCCCGCCGGCCGGGTCGGCGACGCACCGTCGATCGGCCTGGCCGCGACGCTGCACAGGCTCGGCCTCAGCCTCGGCCGGCTGAAGACCGGCACGCCGCCGCGGCTCGACGGCCGCACCATCGACTGGGCGGGGCTGGAGGAGCAGAAGGGCGACGACCCGCCGGTGCCCTTCTCCGACCTCACCGACCGGATCACGGTGCCGCAGGTCTCCTGCTTCATCACCTACACGACGCCGGCGGCGCACGCGCTGATCCGCGCCAACCTGCACCGGGCGCCGATGTATTCCGGGCAGATCGACAGCGTCGGCCCGCGTTACTGCCCCTCGATTGAGGACAAGGTGGTGCGCTTCGCCGATAAGGAGCGGCACCAGATCTTCCTCGAGCCCGAGGGGCTGGACGACCCGACGGTGTATCCGAACGGCATCTCCACCTCCTTGCCCCGCGACGTGCAGGAAGATCTGGTGCGCGGCATCCCAGGGCTGGAGAAGGCCGTGATCCTGCGCCCCGGCTATGCCATCGAATACGACTTCGTCGATCCGCGGCAGCTCGACCGGTCGCTGATGCTGCGGGCGGTGCCGCGGCTGTTCCTGGCGGGGCAGATCAACGGCACCACCGGTTATGAGGAGGCGGCGGCCCAGGGGCTGATGGCCGGGCTGAACGCCGCCCGCGCCGTCGCCGGCAACGACCCGCTGCTGCTCGACCGCGCCGAGGCCTATGCCGGCGTGATGATCGACGACTTGGTCACCCGCGGCGCGCCCGAGCCGTACCGCATGTTCACGTCGCGCGCCGAGTACCGGCTGGTGCTGCGCGCCGACAACGCCGACCAGCGCCTGACCGCCCGCGGCATTGCCGCCGGCTGCGTCGGGGCGGATCGGCAGGATCTCTTCGCCCGCAAGTCGGCGGCGCTGGAGGCGGCGCGGCGGAGGATCCGGTCCTTGTCGCTGACCCCGACCGAGGCGCGCCGCCATGGCTTGGCGGTGAACCAGGACGGGGTGCGCCGCGACGGCCTGGACCTGCTGCGCTACCCGGGAATCGACCTGGCCGCCCTTGCCGCCATCTGGCCCGAGCTGGCCGAGTGGCCGGAGGCGGTGGCGGAGCAGATCGAGACCGAGGCGAAATACGCCGGCTATCTCGACCGGCAGGAGGCCGACATCCGGGCCTTCCGCCGCGATGAGGGGCTGGCCCTGCCGGCGGAGTTGGATTTCGACGCGATCGGCAGCCTGTCGACCGAGATCCGGCAGATCCTGAAGCGGTCACGGCCGCCGACCTTGGGCGCCGCGGCGCGGCTGCCGGGCGTGACCCCGGCGGCGCTGGTCGCCCTGTTGAAGCATGTCCGGCGTGAAGGAGACGGGGGCGCGCGTGCCATCGCCTGAGGCGGCCTTCCCCTCGCCCCCGGATCTCTCGGAAAAGCTCGACCGTTATGAGGCGCTGCTGTGGAAGTGGCAGGGAGCGATCAATCTGATTGCGCCCTCGACCCTGCCGGAGCTGCGGCGCCGGCATTTCGAGGATTCGCTGCAGCTGGTGCCGCTGATCCCGGCTGGCGCCAGGACGCTGGTCGATCTCGGCAGCGGCGCCGGCTTCCCTGGGCTGGTGCTGGCGCTGGCCACCGGGCTGGAGGCGCATCTGGTCGAAAGCGACCAGCGCAAGGCCGAGTTCCTGCGGGCTGTTTCACGTGAAACACAGGCGCCGGTGACGGTGCATGCGAAACGGATCGAGCAGGTGCCGCCCTTCCCCGCCGATGTGGTGACAGCCCGGGCGCTGGCCGCCCTGCCCGTCCTGCTCGGCTACGCCGCCCGATTCGCCGGCCCTCGCACCGTCGCGCTCTTTCCGAAGGGCCGCGCGGCCGAGGCCGAATTGACCACCTTGCCCCCATCGCCGAAGATGACCATCGACCTCCATCCGAGCCGGACCGATCCCGACGCCGTGCTCATCCGCATCGAGGGGTTCGCCCGTGGCTGACGACGCCCAGTTGACAAGCTTGAGCGCGGCGGACGACACGCCCCGCGTCACCCGCACAATCGCCATCGCCAACCAGAAGGGCGGCGTCGGCAAGACCACCACGGCGATCAACCTGGCCACGGCGCTCGCCGCCGTGCGCAAGCGCGTGCTGGTGATCGACCTGGACCCGCAGGGCAACGCCTCGACCGGCTTCGGCCTGCCGCGGGCGAAACGCGGCGTCGGTTCCTATGACCTCTTGTTCGGCACCACCACCGTGGCCGAATCGGCGGTGGCGACCGAGGTTCCGGGGCTGGACCTGATCCCGGCCTCGGTCGACCTGGCCGGCGCCGAGGTGCAGCTGGTCGAGGCGGTGCGGCGCGAATACCGGCTGCGCAGCGCCCTCAGGCCCCATGCCGACGGCTACGACTATGTGCTGATCGACTGCCCGCCTTCGCTCGGCCTCCTCACCCTCAACGCGCTGACTGCGGCCGATGCCGTGCTGGTGCCGCTGCAATGCGAGTTCTATGCGCTGGAGGGGCTCAGCCACCTGATGCGGACGATCGAGCGCGTCCGCAAGGCCTTCAACCCGGCGCTCGAGATGCAGGGGATCGTGCTGACCATGTATGACCGGCGGAACAACCTCTCCGACATGGTGGCGCGCGACGTGCGCCAGCATCTCGGGGCCAAGGTGTACGAGACGGTGATCCCGCGGAACGTCCGCGTCTCCGAGGCGCCGTCGCATGGCAAGCCGGTCCTGGTCTACGATCTCGCCTCCTCCGGCGCCCAGGCCTATGTCCATCTCGCTTCGGAAATGCTGAAGCGCGAAGAGCAGAGGAGCGCTGCATGAGCGCGGCCGAGAGCAGCTCCCGCCGCCGCCCCAGCCTGGGCCGCGGCCTCGACGCCCTGTTCGGCGAGGCTGACGAGGCCGACATCGCCGCCGCCGGCGAAGGTGGCGAGCCACGGGCGCCGCGCAGCCTGCCGATCGAGTTCCTGAGCCCGGGTCCGTTCCAGCCGCGGCGGAAATTCGACGAGACCGAAATGGACCGGCTGGTCGAGTCGATCCGCACCCAGGGCGTGCTGCAGCCGATCCTGGTGCGTCCGGTCGAGGGCAAGGCCGACCGCTACCACATCATCGCCGGCGAGCGCCGCTGGCGCGCGGCGCAGAAGGCCAAGCTGCACGAGGTCCCGGTCGTGGTCCGGCCGATGTCGGACCGCGACGCGCTGCAGATCGCGATCATCGAGAACGTGCAGCGCCAGGACCTGACGGCGCTGGAGGAGGCCGAGGGCTATCAGCGGCTGCTGACCGAGTTCAGCCTGACGCAGGAGGATGTGGCCCAGGCGGTGGGCAAGAGCCGCAGCCACATCGCCAACACGCTGCGCCTCCTGGACCTGCCGCCGACGGTGCTGGCCCAGCTGCAGGAAGGCCTTCTGACCGCCGGCCATGCCCGGGCGCTGCTGGGCTGCCCGGATCCGGAGGCGGCGGCGAAAATCGTGATCTCCCGCGGGCTGAACGTCCGCCAGACCGAGCAGCTGGCCCGCGAGGTTCGCGAGGCGCCCGCCCCCACCCGTCCGTCGGCGCGCGACCCGAACATCGTGGCGCTGGAGCAGGACATCGAGACCCGGCTGGGCTTCAAGGTGAAGATCGACACCCGCGACAACAGCAGCGGCACGATCCACATCCAGTACAGCAACCTCGACCAGTTCAGCGCCGTGCTGAAGCGGCTGCAAGGTACGAAGGAGAGGTGGTAGGAGGCACGGCCGCAGGCCCCCTTCCCCTCGTTGTCATGCCCGGGCTTGACCCGGGCATCCAGACGGTCTCGAGACTCTCTGGATTGCCGGGTCAAGCCCGGCAAATGACAAAAAAGATATGCAAAATCCTCGTAACCGGCTGAAAACGCTCAGTTTTTCCGCGCCACCGCCCGCGCGATGCGCAGCAGTGTCGCGGCGCAGACGGTCTCCGGCGGACGGCCGGTACGCTTGCATTCGGCCTCGGCCTCGATCAGGCGGCGCAGCGCCTCGCCGATTTGGGCCTGGTTCCAGCGGCGGACCTGGCCGCGGATCGCCGCCTTGGCCTTGAAGAACACCGGCGGCCGCAGCGCCGCCATGGCGGCGTCCGGCGCGTCGCCGCTGTCGATCATCACCGCCAGCTGGTGCAGCCGCAGGAAGTGGCGCTGCACCGCGCGCAGGATGCCGATCGCCTCGCCCCCCTCCGACAGCAGCCGGTTCAGCGCGCGGTCGAGCCCCGGCAGGTCGCCGTCGGCCACCGCCATGGCCAGGTCGTCCAGCGACCGCTCGGTGGCGTCGCCGATGCAGGCGCGCACCGCCTCGAGATCGACGCGGCCCCCCTCCCCCACGTAGGAAATCAGCTTCTCGACCTCGCGCCGCGCGATCTGGCGGTCGCCCACCAGCGACGCGGCCAGCAACTGCTCGGCCTCGCCGTCCGCCGAGATCTTGGCTTCGGAAAGCAGGCGGTGGATGAAGCGGCCGATCGCCTCCTCGTCCGGCATGTAGCAGGCGATGGCGGCCGCGCCCTCCGCCCCTTCCGCCAGCTTGCGCAGGGCCGAGCGCGGCGTCAGCTCATCCGCCTCCAGCACCACCAGCGTGTCGGTCTCCCCGCCCGCCAGCACGGCCTCCAGCGCCGGCGCGACCGCATCGGTGGCGTCGCGCACCCGCACCAGGCGGCGGCCGCCGGTCAGCGACAGGGCGAAGACCTCGTCGACCAGCCGGGCCGGGTCGCGGCCGATCTCGACCGATGCCATCTCGGCGACGCGGAACGGGTCGGTCGGCGGGTCGATCACGCCGCGGGCCAGCGTGTCGGCGTAGTCGCGCACGGCGCCGGCATCCGGGCCGTACAGCAGCACCGCGCGGATGCCGGGATCGGGCCGCCGGACGAAGCTGTCGATCCGGTTCGGCGGCAGCTTCACGGATGCCGGTCGAAATAGAGCGCGAGGCGGGTGCGGATGTCCTCGCCGAGCGACCGCAGCGCCCGCTCGCGGGCGTCGCGCTCGCCCACCAGGGTCGTGTACTGGTCGGCCAGGATGTTGAAGCTGGTGATCTCGCTGACCGAATCGGAGAAGACCGGCTGGCCGGTCTTGCGGTCGGTCAGCACGAAGCTGGCCGTCATCGTCAGGTTCTTGCGGGTCGTGGTCAGGTCGCTGATAAGGTTCACGTCCTGCTGCGATTCGGCGAGCGTCACGCCCAGGTCGTAGGCCGGCTGGGCAGGCCGGCCCTGCGGGTTGAGCGTGCGGATCAGCTCGGTCCGCAGGATCTGGCCCGACCGGTCGCCGATGATGCCGACATTGACCTGCGCCAACCGGTCGGACATCGCCGTGCCGACCGAGTTGGTGCCGTAGAGCGGCCGCAGCCCGCAGGCCCCGAGCGCGAGGATCAGCAGCAGCGGCGCAGTCCGTTTAACCCACGACATTGACGATCCTGTTCGGGACGACGATGACCTTGCGGACGGTGCGGCCCTCCAGCGCGCGGGCGACATTGGCGTCGGCCAGCGCGGCCTCGCGCGCGGTCGTCTCGTCCGCGTCGCGCGGCAGCACGATGGTGGCGCGCAGCTTGCCGTTGACCTGGACCGCGACGGTCGCGGTGTCCTCGACCAGCAGCGCCGGGTCGGCCTTCGGCCAGGGCGCGTCGGCCAGCAGCCCGTCATGGCCGAGATGCTGCCACAGCGCCTCGCCGATATGCGGCACCATCGGACCGATCAGCCGGACCACGCCGTCGAACGCCTCACGCAGCGCCCAGGCCTCGCCCTGCCCTGCCCCATCCACCTTGCCGATCAGGTTGGTCAGCTCGCGGATGCGGGCCACGGCCTTGTTGAAGTGGAACCGCTCCAGGTCTTCTCCGACCCCGGCGATGGTCTTGTGCAGCGCCCGGCGCAGCCCCTCGGCCGCGGGGCTGAAGCCGTTCGGCGGCGGCGACCCGGCCGCGGGCAGCGCCGCCGGGGTCTCGGTGACCAAGCGCCACAGCTGCTGCAGATAGCGCCAGGCGCCCTCGATGCCGGCCTCGGTCCACTCCATGTCGCGGTCCGGCGGGCTGTCCGACAGGATGAACAGCCGCGCCGCGTCGGCGCCGTAGGTGTCGATGATCACCTGCGGGTCGACCGTGTTGCGCTTGGACTTCGACATCTTCTCGATACGGCCGGCGGTGACCGGCGCGCCGTCGGACAGCTTCGTCCAGTTGCCCTGGTCGTCGCGGCTGACCTCGGTCGGGTACAGCCAGGCGCCGTGGGCGTCGCGGTAGGTCTGGTGCGTGACCATGCCTTGGGTGAACAGCCCGGCGAAGGGCTCGTCGATGCCCAGATAGCCGCAGCGCTTCAGCGCCCGGACGAAGAAGCGCGAATACAGCAGGTGCAGCACCGCATGCTCGATGCCGCCGACATACTGGTCCACCGGCAGCCAGCGGTCCACCGCGGCGCGGTCGAAGGCCCCGGCGCTGCGCGGCGAGCAGAAGCGTGCGAAGTACCAGGAGGATTCGAAGAAGGTGTCGAAGGTGTCGGTCTCGCGCCGGGCCTCGCCGCCGCAGCTCGGGCAGGCGACGTGCTTCCAGGTCGGGTGCCGGTCCAGCGGGTTGCCCGGCTGGTCGAAGGTCACGTCCTCCGGCAGCGTCACCGGCAGCTGGTCCTCCGGCACCGGGACGATGCCGCAGGTCTCGCAATGGATGATCGGGATCGGGCAGCCCCAGTAGCGCTGGCGCGACACGCCCCAGTCGCGCAGCCGGTAGCGCACCGTCCCCTCCCCCGCCTGGCGCTGCTGCAGGGCGGCGATGGCGATGTCCTTGGCCTCGTCGACCGAGACCGGGCGATCCGGCGTCAGGGGGCCCAGATCGTAGGCGTAGGCGCCGTCGGTCAGGACCATCGCCTCGGCCAGGGCGGCGCCGTCGGGCCGGTCCCCGCCGGCCGGCCACAGCACCGGCGTGATCGGCAGGCCGTAGGCGCGGGCGAAGTCGAAGTCGCGCTGGTCGTGCGCCGGGCAGCCGAAGATGGCGCCGGTGCCGTATTCCATCAGCACGAAATTGGCGACATAGACCGGGACGGTGAAGTTCGGGTCCAGCGGATGGACGGCGCGCAGCCCGGTGTCGATGCCGCGCTTCTCCTGCGTCTCGATCGCCGCCTCGCTGGTGCCGCTGCGGCGGCATTCGGCGACGAACTCGGCCACCGCCGGGTTGGCGCGGCCGATCTCGTCGGCCAGCGGGTGGTCGGGCGAGACGGCGCAGAAGCTGGCGCCGAACAGCGTGTCCGGCCGGGTGGTGAAGATCTCCAGCCCGTCGTCCCGGCCCTGCAGCGGGAAGGTGACGCGGGCGCCGACCGACCGGCCGATCCAGTTCTCCTGCATCAGCCGCACGCGCTCGGGCCAGCGCTCCAGCGTCGGCAGCGCCGCCAGCAGGTCGTCGGCGTATTCGGTGATGCGCAGGAACCACTGGTTCAGGCGGCGCCGCTCGACCGGCGCGCCGGAGCGCCAGCCGCGGCCGTCGATCACCTGCTCATTGGCCAGGACGGTGTTCTCGACCGGGTCCCAGTTGACCCAGGATTCCTTGCGGTAGGCCAGGCCCGCCGCCAGGAAGTCCAGGAACATCTTCTGCTCGTGCCGGTAGTACTCCGGGTGGCAGGTCGCGATCTCGCGGCTCCAGTCCAGCGACAGGCCCATGGACTGCAGCTGGCCGCGCATCGCCGCGATGTTCTCGTAGGTCCAGGCCGCCGGATGGGCGCCGCGCTCGATCGCCGCATTCTCCGCCGGCAGGCCGAAGGCGTCCCAGCCCATCGGGTGCAGCACGTCGAAACCCAGGGCCCGGCGATGCCGGGCCACCACGTCGCCCAGCGTGTAGTTGCGGACATGGCCCATATGGATGCGCCCCGACGGATAGGGGAACATCTCCAGCACGTAGTATTTCGGCCGGTCGCCGAGCGTCTCGAGCCGGAAGGTGCCGCGCTCCCGCCACACGGCCTGCCAGTGCGCTTCGGTCTCTCGGTGGTTGTAGCGGGACATCTCGGTCTCTGTGCCTGCGAACCCAGGCATTTACAGGGAAAGGGCGCCGGGGATCAATCCCGCGGCGCCCGGAAGGACAGCAGGTCTGACCGCCGGCAGGCGCCCTACTGCGCCGTCTCGGTCTGCAGCCCGGTGATGCGCAGCTGCCGCGCCTTGGTCAGGATGGTGTCCTCCAGCGCGCTCGCCATGGTGGCGGGGGCCGGCGAATCCGCCCAGCCGCCCCGGCCCTGGACCTGGCGGAACACGCTGACCCGGACGCCGTCAGAGCGCAGCTCGCGGCCGAGGATGTAGACGTTCAGCTTGTAGCGCTCATTGGGCGCGTTCGGCGCCGTGTACCAGTCGGTGACGATGGTGCCGCCGAACGGGTCGGCGCTGGTGATCGGCATGAAGGACACGGTGTCGAGGCTGGCGCGCCACAGATAGGCGTTGACGCCGAGGACCGCGCCCTCGCCCAGGTCCTTATTCTCGCCGGCGCCGGCGCCGAAGCTCAGGCCGCGGTCGCCGAAGATGCTCTGGGTCGGGGTCCGCTCGCGGGACGGGCCCAGCTCCGGGCTCGGTCCGACCTTGACGCCGTCGTCGGAACAGGCGGCAATGGAAAGGGCAACCGTCGTCAGGGCGATCAGGACTCTCGGCGGCATGGGCGGGGCCAGATAGAAAAAGGGAGCGGCATGATAGCCGCTCCCTTCTCGAAGGCTAGCTTTTTATCGGATCGATCAGAACGAGACCGAGACGCCGGTCAGGAACGTCGCCTGTTCCCACTCCTTGTCTTCCTCGATGAAGAGTCCCCCGCCGATATCCTGCTTGCGGAAGTTCTGGATCTCGTAGATCACTTCGGCGTAGGTGTTCAGGCCCGGCGCCAGCGTGTAGTTCACGGTCGCGGTGGCGATATGGTTGTCCTTCAGGTCGAAGGCATTGCCGGCCGCATCCTGGGTCAGGTCGTTGTTCTTGTCGGCCCAGGTGTAGGCGTAGCCGAGGCCGAAGTTCAGGGCGCCCAGGCTGTAGCCGAGGCCGAGGCCGACCGTGTTGAAGGCCTTGTCGGTCGCACCGGTGCCGAAGCCGCTCGGCGTGCCGACCCAGACCACGCTGGCGACGATGCCGCCGAAGCCGACTTGGCCGCCGGCGCTGTAGGTCTCGAGGTCGAAGTGGTTGTCGACGCCGTTGGCATAGCTGGCGGTGCCGCGGACCTTGACGCTGGTGCCGTCGAACTCGCCCTCGTAGCCGATGCCGCCACTGATGGCGTTCTCGTAGACCTGGCCGCCGTTGAACAGGTCGGCCCGGCCTTGGGTGCCGTTGCTGAGGTTCTTGTCGTCGGAGATCACCGGGGTGAAGCCGACGGCGAAGATGAAGCCGCCGATGCTCGGCGAGGAGTACTTGATGCTGGTGCTCTTATCCAGGCCCGACTGGTAGGTCGGGTCGAGCGAGAAGAAGTTGCCGCCGCCGTAGCGGTAGTTGCCGTCCAGGCCGTCGCCGTAGCCGCCCTGCGCGTTGAGGATGTCGTCGGGCGCGAAGAAGTAGCCGAAGTCACCGGCCACCTGCGGCGAATCGCCGAGGGTCAGGGTGCCGAACTCGCCCTTCAAATAGACGTACTGGCGGTCGACCGTGACGTCCTGGCGCCGGTTGACGTTGTTCATACGGATGCGGGCGCCGTATTCCAGGCCGGAATCCGTGACGTTCTTGATGTCGAACTGCAGACGGCCGTTCGAGTTGAAGTCGTACTCGCGGTCGCGGCCGTCGTCGCTCGAGCCGATGATCAGGCCGGCTTCCCAAGCCACGAAACCGGTGATGTTGATGCTCAGACCGGACGTCACCGGCTTCTCGTCCGCAGACGCCGGCGCCGCGGCCGCGAGCGCGGCGGCGACCAACGCCGTCCCACCCAGCAGAATCTTCTTCATTCCTAACCTCCTAACGCGGCCGAGCGGCCGGATGTCCCTTAGAAGTCCCCTCGAAGACGACACCACCAGCCAGGGTGCGAATGGCATCGATCTGCAGGTTATACGGGGCAGCCATGCCAGCCGACAATGCGCAAGTTGCACAGAAGTCACAAAAGCTCGGACGTGTGCCGCAATTGCAACATGCCGCTGAAGCGGCCTTCCACGGAATCTCTGGCGAGGGCTCTCGATGGCCTCGAACGCGGACAAATCGGTGAATGCCGGGCGGCTTCTCCACTGCACTGTCCGCGGCCAGCGGTCGCGGTGCAGGCGACGATGCGGAGCGGGGCGTTGCAATCTCGCATCGTTGTGCCGGATTGTCGCAGTATGACGGTCGTCACACCTGCCGGATCCGCCGTCCGGCTCCGGTCGCGGATCGAGGCCGTCGGCCATGACGTCGGACAGCGCCCGTGCCGCGGGCGTTGCAATCCGACCTCGTCGTGCGGGATTCTCGCGGCATGACGACGCTCGCCGATTCCATCGCCTCGCTCCGATCGCGGATCGGGGCCGCTGCCCGGGCCGCCGGCCGGGACCCCGCCGCGGTCACCCTTGTGGCCGTCTCCAAGGTCCAGCCGGAGGACCGCATCGAGGCCGCGCTCGCCGCCGGCCAGCGGGTGTTCGGCGAGAACCGGGTGCAGGAGGCCGAGCGCCGCTGGGCGGAGCGCCGCGCCGCCTGGCGGGACCTGCAACTGCGACTGATCGGGCCCTTGCAGACCAACAAGGCCAAGGACGCGGTGCGGCTGTTCGACGTGATCGAGACGGTCGACCGGCCGAAGCTGGCGCGCAGCCTGGCCGAGGCGATGGCGGCGACCGGCCGCACGCTCGACTGCCTGATCCAGGTCAACACCGGCGAGGAGCCGCAGAAGGCCGGCGTGGCGCCGCGCGAGGCCGAAGCTTTCTATCGCCTGTGCACCGAGGAATGCGGCCTCGCGATCCGCGGCCTGATGTGCATCCCGCCGGTCGAGGAACCGCCGGCCCTGCATTTCGCGCTGCTGGCCGACTTGGCCGGAAAGCTTGGCCTGCCGGTGCTGAGCATGGGCATGAGCGACGATTTCGAGACGGCGGTGCGCTACGGCGCCACCCATGTCCGCGTCGGCACCGCCCTGTTCGGCGCCCGGGTCAGCCCGGAACGGCCGCCGGCCCCCTGACCACCAGCGTGTCCCCGGGCGCGGCGGCGGCCAGGAGGTCGAGCATGTCGGCCCGGGACAGGGCGACGCAGCCCTCGGTCGGGCCCCAGTCCGGCCGCGCCAGATGGATGAAGACGGCGCTGCCCAGGCCGGCCACCGGCGGGCCGTCGTTGTGGCCGATCACGATCACCAGGTCGTACAGCGCATCGTCCCGCCACATCCGCTCGTGCCGGGCGGGGTGGGGCAGGCGGACCGGCCGGTTGTAGGCCGGGTCCGCCGGGTCGTCGCACCAGCCGTCCTCGGGAGCGATCGCGGCGCAGGGCAGGGAGGTCGCGGGGGCGGGGCCGCGGTCCGGCCGGTACAGGGCCCGGCGCAGCGGGAGCCGCCCGGCCGGCGTCGCCCCGTCGCCCTCGCGCTTGTCCGCCCGCACGCCGCCCTTGCCCAGGGCGCAGCGCCTCCGGCCGGCGCCCCAGTCGACCCACCCCTCCGCCGAGACCACCACCTCCACCGCTTCGCCTCCTCTCGGTCGCCATCTCCGCCGGCCGTGCTAGATTGCCCGCCCATGGCCATCGCATCCGACACGCCCGACGTCAGAAAACGGCTTCTTCTCGCCTGCGGCAACAGCGCGCTGCGCGCGCTGCTGGGCGAGCAGTTCGCGGCGTCGGCCGATTTCGTCCCCACGGCGGTGGCAGTGGCGGCGGCCGCCGAGGCCGCCGTCGCCCGGGCTGCGGCCAGCGGGGGCGAGTTCGCCGCCGCGATCATCGATGATGCCATCCTCGACGGGGCGGAGGACGACGGTGGGCCGGCGCCGGAGACGCTGTGCGGCCGGCTGCGCTCTTCCGGACTGGCCGGGCCGATCCTGGCCATCGGCGACCGGGCCGACCGCTTCGCCGACGCCGATGCGACGCTGCGCCCGCCGATCCGGATCGGCGTGCTGCTGACCAGCCTGCGGGCTGCCCTGGCGCGGCGCGGCCAGGCCCGGCCGGATCCGGATCTCGGACCGTACCGCTTCGACCCCACCGGCCTGCGCCTGGTCCATGCCGGCGACGGCCGGGAGATCCGCTTGACCGCCAAGGAGGCGGAGATCCTGCGCCATCTGCGGCGGCAGAACGGCGCGACGGTGTCGCGCGACGCCCTGCTCGACGCCGTCTGGGGCTACGCCTCAGGGGTCGCCACTCACACGGTGGAGACCCATATCTATCGTCTGCGGCGCAAGATCGAGGCCGACCCGGCGCGGCCGGCGCTGCTGCTGACCGTCCCTGGCGGCTATGCCCTGGGCGGCCCGGCGCCGGGCGAGGAGAACGGGCAGTGAAGCCGGCGGCGCATCCTGTGACGGGCGACACAGACGCGGGGCGCTGGCCGTGGTTCACCATCAACATGTCGAAAAAACCTTTTTTCTCGACTCGTGCGACTCGGTGCGCGACAGTTTCCTCCGCCGGCGTCCTCGGACGTGACGGATGGTTTCCCGCGCGCCGAGAGTCAGACTGACGCGCCTATGGCGAAGACGAGCGACCTTATGCTCCGGTTCTGGGGTGTTCGCGGCAGCATCGCCTGCCCGGCCTCCTGCAACATGCGCTACGGCGGGAACACGAGCTGTATCGAGATCCGGCGCGGCGACGACCTGCTGGTCATCGACGGCGGCACCGGCCTGCGCGACCTCGGCCATCGGCTGATGGAGGAGGGGCGGCCGGATGTCGACGTGTTCTTCACCCACACCCATTGGGACCATGTCTGCGGCGTGCCGTTCTTCAAGCCGGCCTACGCCAAGGGCCGCAAGGTGCGGTTTTGGGCGGGCCACCTGAAACCGCAGAACAAATCGATCTATTCGGTGTTGTGCGAGACGATGATGGCGCCGCTGTTCCCGGTGCCGATCGGCGTCTTCCAGGACTGCGAGTATCACGATTTCGACTGCGGCACCCCGATGGAGCCCTTCCCGGGCATCACGCTCAACACCTGCTGGCTCAACCACCCGAACCTCGCCTGCGGCTACCGCATCGATGTCGGGGGCAAGAGCATCTGCATCATCACCGACACCGAGCACCGGCCGGACGGGGTGGACCAGGTCATCGCCGATTTCGTTCGCGGCGCCGACATCATGGTGTATGACGCCATGTTCACGGATGAGGAGTATCCGAGATTTGTCGGCTGGGGCCATTCGACCTGGCAGGAGGCACTCAAGCTCGCGGATGCGGCGGATGTCGGCCGGGTCGTGCTGTTCCACCACGATCCCAATCACGATGACGCGTTCCTGGACCGGATCGCGGATGCCGCCGACCGCCGGCGTCCCGGGACGCTGGTCGCGCATGAAGGCATGACGTTGCACCCTTGAGCTCGAACACCGTTCCCCCTGATTTCGGCCGCCGCCTGCGACGCTGGCGCCTGGGCCTCGCCACCCTGTTCGGCCGCCAGCCGAAGGGCTTCTTCATCCCCTGCAGCTACGCCGACGAGGTGCCGGACACGCTCCTGCCCTATGCCGGGCACGAGGCGCTGTTCCGCACCTCCGAGCCGGTGTTCCAGGCCGTGCTCGACGTCATCGACTCCTATCGCGACGCGCTCCTGAAGATCGGCGCCACCGAGCGCGAATCGCCGCCGCCGCAGCCGCGCTGGGACCAGGGCTGGTTCGCCCGGCTCGACGCCGCAGCGGCCTATGCCATGGTGCGGGCGCGGCAGCCGGCCCGGATCGTCGAGGTCGGCTCCGGCCACTCCACCCGCTTCATGATCCGGGCGGCGGTCGACGGCGACCTGGCGCTGGAGTTCACCGCCATCGACCCCGCGCCGCGGGCGGCGATCGCCGAGCTCGGCATCACCCATCTCGAGCAGACGGTGCAGGAGGCCGGGACCGAGCCGTACCGCGACCTGGCCGAAGGCGACATCCTGTTCATCGATTCCAGCCACATCGCCATGCCCGGCACCGATGTGGACTTCCTGATGAACCAGGTGCTGCCCTGCCTGCCGCCGGGCGTGCTGGTGCATATCCACGACATCTGCCTGCCCGACCCCTATCCGGACGAATGGGGCTGGCGCGGCTACAACGAGCAGCAGGTGGTGGCGCCGTTGCTGACCGCCGGCGGCTTCAAGCCGGTCTTCGCCAGCCACTATGCGGCGACGCGGATGGCGGAGAAGGTGGCGGCCACGGTGGTCGGCCAGCTGCCGCTGCGCGACGGCACGCCCGAGACCAGCCTGTGGCTGGAGAAGGCGGCGCAGCCGCTGGCTTACTTGTGAGGGCCCGCACGGTCAGCTGATTCGTGCTATGGTGCGCCTGCCATGACCGACCAATCCGACAATCTCGTCGTCGAAATCCTGCGCTCGATCCAAGCTCAGCTCGGCGAGATTCGCGCTGAGCAGCGGGAACAGCGTGTCGGCCTGGCCGCCATCGAGCAGCATGTCGCCCATATCGAGCGCGAGAGCGCGGAATTTCGCGCCGAGATCGGCGGCCGCTTTGATCGGGTGCACGACCGTCTCGATCGGATCGAGACCCGGCTTGGACTGATCGAAGTGTAACGCATTACGGCTCTGCTCCGCCCCTCGCCGCACTCCTCACGCCGTCCCGTCGCCGATCGCTGCGGCGACCCTACCGGTACGGGTCCGCGGCGTCGCGCAGGCCGTCGCCGAAGAACTGGAAGGCCAGCACCACGATGATCACCGGCAGCACAGGCATCAAGAGCCAGGGGTAGAGCGCGACGACGTTGATGTTCTGCGCCTCGTTCAGCAGCACGCCCCAGCTGGTGACCGGGGGTCGGAGGCCGAGATTGAGGAAGCTGAGAGCGGTCTCGCCCAGGATCATGCCCGGGATGGTCAGCGTGGCCGAGGCGATCAGGTGGCTCATGAAGCTCGGCAGCAGGTGGCGGAAGATGATCCGCCGCGGCCGCGCACCCATCAGCTGGGCGGCGACGCAGAAATCCTCCTCGCGCAGGGCCAGCAGCTTCGACCGCACCGACCGCGCCAGCCCGGTCCACTCCACCAGGCCGAGGATGATGGTGATGCCCATGAACACCAGGATCGGGCTCCAGGTCACCGGCAGCGCGGCCGACAGCGCCATCCACAGCGGCAGCTGCGGGAAGCTCTGGATCACCTCGATCAGCCGGTTGACGACGTTGTCGATCCAGCCGCCGTAATAGCCGGCCAGGCCGCCGATGACGATGCCCAGCACGAAGCTGACGGTGATGCCGAGCAGGCCGACGGTCAGCGAGATCCGGGCGCCGTAGAGGATGCGGCTCAGCATGTCGCGGCCCAGCCGGTCGGTGCCGAGCAGGAAGAAGGTGCCGCGCTCCGGCGGGCAGACCAGGTGGAAGTCGGCCTCGAACATCCCCCAGAACCGATAGCCGTCGCCGCGGCAGAAGAAGCGCAGCTTCTGCGGCTGCGACCGGTCCTCGGTGTAGACCCGCCGCATCGACTCCATGTCGAGGGAATACTGGTAGCCGTAGACGAAGGGGCCGACGAAGCTGCCCTCGTGGAAGAACCGCACCTGCTGCGGCGGCGCGTAGATGTGGCCGGTGTGGCGGCTGTCGAGGCCGTAGGGCGCCAGGACCTCGCTGACCAGGATCGAGAGATAGGCCAGGAGCAGCACCACGCCGGAGATCGCGGCCAGGCGGTGGCGCTTCAGCTTCCACCACATGATCCGCCATTGCGAGGCCAGGAAATAGCGCTCCTGCTGGGCCGTCAGCGGCGCCTCGAGATAGGGGTCCCAGGGCGCGGGGTTGACGTAGTGCCGGGGCTCGCGGGGAACGTCGCTCACTTCACGGCCCCTCCCGACAGGCGGATGCGGGGATCGAGCGCCGCCAGCGCCAGGTCCGAGACCAGCGTGCCGATCACCGTCAGAACCGCCAGCCACAGCACGAAGGAGCCCGCGAGGTACATGTCCTGACTCTGCAGCGCCGACAGCAGCAGCGGGCCGGCGGTGGGCAGGTTCAGCACCACCGAGACGATGGTGGCGCCGGAGATCAGATGCGGCAGGATGTTGCCGATATCGGCGATGAACGGGTTCAGCGCCATGCGCAGCGGGTATTTCAGCAGTGCCCGGTTCCGCTTCATGCCCTTGGCCAGGGCGGTGACGTAGTACTGCTTCTGCAGCTCGTCCAGCAGGTTGGCGCGCAGCCGCCGGATCATCGCCGCGGTGCCGGAGGTGCCGATCACGATCACCGGCACCCAGAGATGGCCCAGCACCGAGACGAACTTGGCCCAGCTCATCGGCTGGTCCAGGTATTTCGGGTCCATCAGCCCGCCGATCGAGATGCCGAACCACTGGTTGGCGAGGTACAGCAGCACCAGGGCCAGCAGGAAGTTCGGCGTCGCCAGGCCGAGGAACCCCAGGAAGGTCAGCCCGTAGTCGCCGAGGCTGTACTGGTGGGTCGCCGAATAGATCCCGATCGGGAACGACACCACCCAGATGAACAGCGTGGTGGCGAAGGTCAAAAGGATGGTCAGGAACATGCGGTCGCCGACCACCGCGGTCACCGGCATGTTGTATTCGAACGACCAGCCGAAATCGCCGCGCAGCGCGTTGCCCAGCCAGGCCAGGTACTGCAGCAGGAAGGGCTGGTCGAGCCCGTAGTTCTGCCGCAGGAACTGCAGCTGGTTAGGGTCCAGCGACTCGCCGCGGCTGCGCAGCTCGTTGACCATGGTGGTCAGGTAGTCGCCAGGCGGCAGCTGGATGATGGCGAAGCTGATGAAGCTGATCGCGAGCAGAGTCGGGATCATCACCAGGATGCGCCGGGCGATGTAGCTCAGCATGGCGTCATCGCCCGGATCATCTCCGTCCCCGCCATCATGGGTCCACCCAGAACGTGTCGGGGTGATAGATGCCGAAATGCGCGCCCGGGTCCCAGGACAGGATCCCCTTCTCCGGCACGTTGTGCAGCCGGTTCTTGACCACCACCGGGGCCAGCACGCCCTGCACCGTGCCGATCGAGGTCACCTGGTCCGACTGGATCCGGATCATCTCGCGGATGATGGCGTCGCGACGGTCCTTGTCGGCGGTGCTGCGCCATTCGCCGTACAGCGCCATCAGCTGTTCGGCGAAGGGCTCGTCCGGCTTCTCCCCGGCGGTCCCCCGGGTCTGCTCGTACTGGCCCCATTTCGGGTATTGCAGCCAGTTCTGGTCGACCGGCGCCAGGCCCGACGGCACCGTCGTCGGCGTCACCAGCGCGTTGTCGATGCCGGTCCACACGGACATCACCGCGTCGCCGGAGAAGATCCGCTGCAGGAACACGTCGCGTTGCGATGTCGTGGTGTAGAGGGCGACGCCGATCTTGGCCCATGTGTCCCGGATCAGCTGCAGGATGTCGGCCTCGAGGCTGCGCTCGCCGTTGCTTTCGATGACGATCTCCAGCCGGCGGCCGTTCGGCATCAGCCGGATGCCGTCGCTGTCGCGCTTCGACAGGCCGGCCTCGTCGAGCAGGGCGTTGGCCTTGGCCAGGTCGAACTGGGTCCACTCCGTCGCCAGCGCCGGGTCGTAGAAGGGCGATTCCGGCAGCACCGTGTTCTGGCTCGGCCGGGCCAGGCCGAAGAACACCACCTGGTTGATCTCGTCGCGGTTGATCGCCAGCGACAAGGCGCGGCGGAAGCGGACGTCCCGGTTCAGCGCCCGCCAGTCCCTGTCGTTGCAGTTCATGTTCGGATAGAGGGCGACCTCGGACCCCAGCGCCGTGGTCCACAGCCGCACCTTGTACTGGCCGGCGGCCTGGCCGGCCTTGAGGAAGCTGATATTGTCGAAACGCAGGCCGCGCTGCTGCAGGTCGGCGTCGCCGGCGCCGGCCTTGGCCGGGATCAGCGAGCCCTCGACCACATTGACGATGACCCGGTCGAGATAGGGCAGCTGCCGGCCCTGGCTGTCGACCCGGTGGTAATAGGGGTTGCGGACGAAGACGAAGCGGTCGGCCGGCGCCTTGGTGGTGTTCACCCAGGGCTCCAGCTGCGGCAGGTCAGGATTGGCGGCGTCGATCAGCTTGCTGCGCAGGTTGAACAGCGCCACCCAGTTCCGCATGCCCGACTCCTTGACCAGCGCCTCCAGGGCCTTGGGGTCGGCGTATGCCTTGTGGAACTGCTTCAGGTAGTGTGCCGGTGCGAACAGGTAGAGCGGCGCGGGACCGGCGAGCGCCGGCAGGAACTCCGGATTCGGCCTGGACCAGGAGAAGCGGACGGTCTGCGCATCCGGATACTCGACCTTCGGCGGCTCGCCCTCGACCAGCAGCCGGGTGTCCGGGCCATAGGGCGAGAGCTCCTTGTTCAGCTCCATGTCCTCCCAGGAGAAGCGGAAATCCTCGCTGGTGAAGGGCTGGCCGTCGGACCATCTGTGGCCGGGCCGCAGATGCAGGGTGAACACCTTCTCGCCCTCGACATCGACCGACTGCAGGATGTCCGGGTGCAGCTTGAAGTCGGGGCCGTAGCCGACCAGCCGGGCATAGGCGTAGGTGTTCATGATCCGGATGTCGCGGGATCGCGCGACCATCCAGGCGATCTCGCCGCCCTGGCGGCCCGGCTGCTTGCCCTCCGCCGCCATGTCGACCACCGACGGCGCCTGCGGCACGCGCTGCGCCACCGGCGGCAGCTTGCCCGCGGCGACGTCCTGCACATACATCGGCGTCTCGACCAGCGCCGGGCCGGCCGCCGCGGGCAGGGCCGGGGCGAGGCCGAGGAGGATCGCGAGAAGGCCAAGCCACCGGGTCATGACGCCACCAGCTCCAGCGCCGGCGCTTCGGTGGCGCGGACGAAATGGCCCTTGTCGACCTCGACCAGGCGCCCCGGCCGGTCGGGTCCCAGGGTGAAGGGCGCGGGCCACGCGCCGGGGTCGGAGGCGCGGCCGCCCATCAGCGCCGCGAAATCCAGGCGACGCGCCGGGTCCGGGGCGGGCACGGCGGCCAGCAGCGCCTTGGTGTAGGGATGCACCGGCCGGGCGAACAGCGAGGCGCGCGGCGCCATCTCCACCACCCGGCCGCGGCACATCACCATGATCCGGTCGGCGATGTAGTCGACCACCGCCAGGTTGTGGCTGATGAACAGATAGGTCAGGCCGAGGCGGTCCTTGAGGTCCTTCAGCAGGTTCAGGATCTGGGCCTGGATCGAGACGTCGAGCGCCGAGACCGGCTCGTCGCAGATGATCAGGTCGGGGCGCAGCGCCAGCGCCCGGGCGATGCCGATGCGCTGGCGCTGGCCGCCGGAGAAGCTGTGCGGATAGCGCTGCAGGTGACGGATGTCGAGCCCGACCAGCCCCATCAGCTCCTTGGCGATCGCCTTGCGTTCGGCCGCGGTGCCGATGCCGTGGATGGTCAGGGGCTCGGTCAGGATGTCGAACACCGTCATCCGCGGGTTCAGCGAGCTGAACGGGTCCTGGAAGATGAACTGCATGCGCGGGCGGAAGGCCTTGAGATCCTCGCCCTCGAGATCCAGCACGTCGACCGGCTTGCCGTGGTCGTTGAAGCGGATGCTGCCCTCATCCGGCGTCAGCGCCCGCATCAGGATCTTCGACAGGGTGGTCTTGCCGCAGCCGGATTCGCCGACGAGGCCCAGGCACTCGCCCCGGCGGATGGCGAAGGAGACGTCGTCGACCGCCTTGATCCGCTCCTCCTGGCCGCCGCCGAACAGGCCGCTGTTGCGGATGGCGAAGGTCTTCGACACGCCTTCGACCTTGAGCAGCGGGCCGGCCGCCTCCGCCGCCTCGGTCCAGGCCTTCTTGCCGGTTCCCATCATGTGGCCGTCGGCCTGGCGGATCTCGCGGATCGGCATCAGCCGCTCATGCCCCATGTCGAAGCGCGGCACCGCCCGCAGCAGCGCCTTCAGATAGGGGTGGCCGGGATCGGTGAAGATCGGGCCGATCGGGCCGGATTCCATCACCTCGCCGCGATACATCACCACCACCTCGTCGGCGATGTTGGCGACGATGCCGAGGTCGTGGGTGATGATCATGATCGCCATCCCCAGCTCGGCCTGCAGGTCCAGCATCAGCTTCAGGATCTGGGCCTGGATGGTGACGTCGAGCGCGGTGGTCGGCTCGTCGGCAATCAGGAGCGCGGGGCGGCAGACCAGCGCCATGGCGATCATGGCGCGCTGGCGCAGGCCACCCGACAGCTCGAACGGATAGGTCTTCAGCGCCCGGGCGGGGTTGGGGAATCCCGTCAGCCGCAGCATCTCGCGGGCCAGGTCGCTCGCCTCGGCGGGTCCGACCGGCCGGTGCAGCCGCACCGCCTCGACGATCTGGTTGCCGACCGTGTGCAGCGGCGACAGCGAGGTCATCGGCTCCTGGAAGATCATCGAGATCCGGCCGCCGCGGATGTCGCGATATTCAGGGCTTTCCTGCGGCAGCTTCGCCAGGTCGACGACCGTGCCCGGCTTGTCCGGGTCGCTGAACAGGATCCTGCCGCCGGTGACCCGGCCGTTGCTGGGCAGGATGCCCATCACCGACTGGGCCAGCACCGACTTGCCGGAGCCGCTCTCGCCGACCACGGCGACGGTCTTGCCGGCCGGCACCCGCAGCGACACGCCGCGCACGGCTTCGAGCGTGCCGCCGGGCACGGCGAAGCCGATGCGCAGGTCGTGCAGGCGCAGGATGTCGGTCACCGCGCCCTCATTCCTCGGGCCCATCGGCGGCTGGGCGAACGCCCCAGCGCTCGGCCAGCCCGGCCTGGGGCGCGATGACGCCGAGAGACATCAGGTTGGCCTGGCTCGAATCGTCGATCGGCAGCCCCTTGGCCGCCGCCGCATCATGCGCCCGCGACACGATCTCGTCGAAGCCGCTGATGGTGGATTCAACCCGGAGGCGCCGGCCGCCGCCGCGCAGGTCCAGCTGCATCCAGCCGCGCTGGCGGTCGCGCCGGACCGAGAAGTAGCGCAGCCGGAATCCCGTCAGGTCGCGCCAGGCGATGCGGACGCCGAGCGGGCCGTGGGCGACGATGCCCTGGTCGTCGGCCTCGATCACGCTCCGGTGCCGCAGCCAGGTGCGCAGCAGGAAGGCCAGGAACACCAGCGCCGCGGCGGCGAAGGCGACGGCGACGATCCAGTGCATCGGCAGCAGGATCAGCGGCAGCGCCGTCAGCGCCAGCCCGGCCCCGCCGCGCGCATAGTCGCCTCCCAGCTCGGCCATGGCATAGCGGTGGGCGGTCATGTCCGGGCTCCGAACAGGCTGTCGGGGTCCGGCCAGGCCGCGGCCGGATGCCGACTCAACAGGGAGAACAGGGCGTCGAGGAAGATCCATCCTTCGTCGTCATGCGCCAGATGGTGGGTCAGGATGCCGGTCGGCTCCTCCGGGTCGGCGGCGCCGCCGCGGCGGTCGGCCAAGTGGCGCAGGATCGGCGCCAGCGCCCGGTCGATGCCGGCGAAGCCGCGGCCGCCGCGCCAGTCGATCGGATCGGCATGGGTGTTGAGCTGCGCCGGGCCGGGCGCCGCGTCGCGGGCGCCGAAGCCGGACAGGATGTCGAGGCCGGCCTGGCCCAGCCGGGCGCGCAACGCCGGGCCGATGCGGTTCCAGGGCGGCGCCAGCACCGGGCGGAATCGGTCGCCGAACAGCGCCTGCAGCCGCTCGCGGCCGGCGACGAGCTCGGCCAGGACGGTCTCCGCCGGGCGATGGTCGCCCAGTTCGGCATTCTTCTCGCCCGCCGGCGCATGCGACCGGTGCGCCCAGCCATGCTGGATCACCACGGCGGGCGTGCCGGCGAGGCGATCGGCCAGCGCCGGCTCGGCCCCGGCCGGTATGACCGCGAGCGCGACCCAGCGGCCGTGGCGCGCGGCCAGGGACAACAGCCTGTCCAGCGCCGGGCTCGGCGCCACCGCGTCGTCATCGCGCCACCAGAACGTCGCGCGGCGGCCGGAAGCGGCCCACCGGTCCAGCTCGGCCCGCAGCTCGGTCCAGGAATCGGGCAGGGGCGGGGCAGGGGGCGCGGTCATGGATCGGAAGGGGCCGGACGAAAGGGGCACTATAGCCGCAGGCCGCAGCCGGCCGGCAAGCCCCGCATCCCTGACGTCCTGGTCCGGCATCCTCCTCACGCGGCGCTCCGTCTCTCCGCGGCGTCGCGCAGCAGGGCCGCCGCGGTCCGGGCGCCGTCCAGGGCCAGCGCCGCGCGCGGCGGCGGGGGCGCGGCCATGGCGTCGTCCACCGCCCGGGCCAGCCGCTCCGGCGTCAGCCCGGCCTCCGGCACCACGAGGCAATGGCCGCGGGCGGCCAGAAGCTCCGCCCGCCGGGTCTGCTCGGTCTCGCCGGCCGCCGCGAAGGGCACGAAGACGGCACGGCAGCCGGCCCGCACCACATCCATCACCGTGTTGTAGCCGGCCTGGCTGACCGACAGGCGGCAGCGCGCCAGCAGGCTCGGGAAATCCGGCCGGGCCGGCTCGACGATCACCCCCTCCGGCGCCGCCGCGGTCAGCTCGGCGACGGTGCCGGCGGGCAGGTCCGGCCCGGCCAGCAGCCGCCAGCGCGCTTCGCTCTGGCCGGAAAGGGCGCGGGCGGCGAGGGCGGTGCGCAGCAACTCAGCACCGACCGCGCCGCCGCCGACCGAGACGATCACCTCGTCGACGCCGTCGCCGGGCGGCGCCTCCCGGGTCGATGGCGCGCCGACATAGCCGGTGTAGCGGATCAGCCCGGCCACCCGCGGGGCGGGCGGGAAGCTGGCCTCGAACGGGATCACCGCCGGGTCGCCGTGGACCAGCACCAGGTCGAACAGGGCCAGCGCGGTGTCGGCCATGGCCTCGACCTTGGCCGGGTCCTTCTTGTCCACCAGGATGTCGCGGACCGAGCAGGCGACCAGCGGCCGCGGGCTGGCGCGGCGCGCGATCTCCAGCATCGGCACCAGCTCGAAGGCGAAGGCGCGGCGGCCGAAGGGGAAGGTCTCGACCAGCAGGATGTCGGGCCTGGTCCGGGCCAGCAGGGCCAGCAGCTCGGCGGCGCGGCGCTTCTTCCAGCCGGTGTCGATCGGCTTGTCCTCGGCATCGAGCAGGGTGCGGAAGCCGGTGTCGGCCGACCGCACCGGCGGCAGCGGCACCACCTCGGCGCCGCCCCAGTCGGTGCCCGGCACGGAAAAACCGCCCTGGGCCACGGTCACGGCGAATCCGGCCTCGGTCAGGGCACGGGCGATCGCCGCGGCCCGCCGGACATGGCCGATGCCGAGCAGATGCTGAACGTGGAAAAGGACCTTCATGCTGCCAAAGCGATGTTCAGCCGCTCGATCACCGGCGCCCCCAAATCGTCCAGCCGGAACAGGTGTGCGCAGCCCCACTGCAGCCCGTCCGGCGCGTCGCCGATCATGGTCCAATCGGCGGCGCAGGCATAGAGCGCCAGGATGACGCCGCGATGACAAACGGCCACGGTGTCGCGCCCCGCGGCGGCCAGCCGCAGCAGCAGCGGCGCCAGCCGGGCCTGCAGCTCGCGGTAGGACTCGCCGCCGGGGGCGCGGAAATCCAGACCCAGCGCCTCGCGCCGGGCCAGCTCCGCCGGGTCGATCCGGGTCTTGTCGGACAGTCGCAGCCCCTCCCAGGCGCCCCAGTCCAGCTCGGTCAGCGCCGGTTCCGGTACCGGGTCGAGGCCGAGCAGCCGCGCCGTCTCCAGGGCGCGGGACAGCGGGCTGGCCAGCGCCTGCCAGCCGGCAACCCAGTCGGGCAGGCGCCACTGCGCCGCCGCGGCGCGCCCGGCCTCCGACAGCGGGATGTCGGCCCGGCCCTGGATGCGGCGCCCGGCGTTCCACTCGGTCGGTGCGTGGCGCAGGACGAGGAGGCGGGTCATGCCGGCACCTGCCCGGCGGCGACCCGCGCCAGGGTGCGGTCGAGGATCGCGGCGGCGGCGGCAATGTCGTGTCGGGCCAGGACATTGGCGCGGGCGGCCTCGCCCATGGCGCGGCGCCGGGCCGGGTCGTCCAGCAGGGCCGCGACGGCATCGGCGAAGGCGCCGGCATTGTCCGGCGGCACCAGCAACCCGGTCCCGCCATCGCGCAGGATCGCGGCCACGCCGCCGCTCTCGCCCCCCGCCGCGCCAGCCACCGCCGGCAGGCCGGCCGCCTGCGCCTCCAGGAGCGCCATGCCGAAGGCCTCGTTGATCGCGGGCCAGACGAAGAGATCGGTCTCGGCCATCACCTCCGGCAGCGATTCGGGCGGCACCGCGCCGCGGAAGACGGTGCGGGCCGGGTCGTAGAGCCGCTCGATCCGGGACCGGGCCGGGCCATCGCCGACCACGGTCAGAGTCCAGGGCCGGTCGCCGAGCCGCCGCAGCGCGTCCGCCAGCAGGGCATAGGACCGCTCCTTGTCGCCCTCCCGCATCATGCCGATGGCGATCAGGCGCGGCGGGTCGGCCGGCCGGCGGGTCAGGGCGGCGAAGGGGGCGGCGTCTAAGAAGGGCGGCAGCCGCACGATGCGCTCCGCCGGCACCAGGGCCGACAGTCCGGCCGCGTCCCGGTCGCTGAAGGTGACCAGCGCCGCCGCCCGGCGGATCGCCGCCTCCGCCGCCCGGTGTCCGGCCGCCCAGGGCCCCTCCGCCCGGCGCGGCGCATGCGAGGCCTCGGCGGCGACATAGGGGATGCCGAGCGCCGCGGCCACCGGCGGCCCCAGCCAGTCCGGCGCCTTGTGGTACAGGTGGTAGGTGAACCAGATGTCGGGCCGGTCGCCCCCCCGCCATCGCCGGATCAGCCGTTCGGCGATGCGGGCGCCCAGCGCCTCGATCCGGGCCGGCCGGGCCGGGTCAACCCCGGGATCCCAGCTGCGCAGCCGGCTGGCCAGGCGGACCTCGTGCCCGCCGCGCCGCAGCGCCTCGATCAGCGGCCGCGCCATGCGCCGGTCGCCGGACGGCACCGGATGGCCCGGCGGCTTCATCGGCGCGTAGAAGGCGATCTTCATCCCGGTTGCGGCAATCCGAAGCGGCGGGCCAGCTTGCCCAGGCCGGCGGCGAAGCCGAAATCGCGCCGCACCCGCGCGGCCCCGGCGGCGCCCAGCCTGGCGCGGCGGGCCGGGTCGGCGATCAGGCCGGACAGCGCGTCGGCCGCCGCCGGCACGTCGTCCGGCGGCACCAGCACGCCGGTCTCGCCGTCCAGGATCAGCTCCGGGATCGCCGAGACCGACGTCGCGAGGCAGCACAGGCCGGTGGCCTGCGCCTCCATCAGCACGTTCGGCAGCCCGTCGCGGTCGCCGTCGGCGGCGATGCGCGCGGTCAGCACGAACAGGTCCGACTCCAGCAGCGCCGCCAGCACCGCATCCTGGGTCTGGGCGCCGCGCCATTCGATCCGGTCGGCGAGGCCGAGCCGCATCGCCTGGGCCCGCAGATCCTTCAGCAGCGCGCCGCCGCCGATATGGGTCCAGTGCCAGGCCTGGGCCGATGGCAGCACCGCGAAGGCGTCGAGCAGCCGGTCGAAGCCCTTCTTCTCGACCGCGCGGCCGACCGAGATCAGCCGCACCGGGTCGTTGGGGTCGCGCCCGTCGCGGCGGGGCCGGGCGATCGGGTCGGGGAAGCGGCCGAAATCGAGGCCGTGATGCACCAGCGACACCCGCGCCGGCTCCGGCGCCAGCGTCGCCAGATGGGCGTGGTTTACCGCGGTGCAGGTGACGGCCCAGCGGGCCTCGGCCAGCTTCTCGCGCAGCTCCCAGTCCGGCGTCGTCCAGATGTCCTTGGCGTGGGCCGAGACGCTCCAGGGCAGGCCGCGGATCAGCGCGGCGTAGCGGCCGACCGAGGCCGGGGTGTGCAGGTAATGGACGTAGATCCAGGACGTCTCCGGCGGCAGCTCCCGCGCCAGCACGCAGGCCTGGCCGAAACGGCGCCAGCGGTTCGGCGTCGGGTCGCGCCGGTAGTCGCGGCGGAAGGCGGCGTAGGCGGCCGCGTATCCCGGCTGGCGCCGGGCCCAGTCGCGCGCCGCCGCCACCCGCGGCTGCTCCTGGTACAGGTACTCCGGCAGGTACAGCACCGGCGCGGTGATGCGGCGGTTCAGCTCGTGCACCCGGGGGTCGGTGGGGGGCCGCAGCGACACGATCAGCTGGCGCTGGCCAAGCTGCTGCAGGCCCAGGATCTCCTGCGCGATGAAGGTCTCCGACAGCCGCGGATACCCCTTGACCACGATGGCGGTCAGGCCGTCGCTCTGCGCTCTCTCGGTCATGGGATGCTCAGGCCGTGGCGCGGATCGAGGCGGGCGGGTCGATGGCGTCCATCGCCAGCCGGTCGACGGCGTCGAGCCCGTCGAGCAGCCCGGGCGGGAAGCGGGTCGAGGGCAGCGGCTGGTCGGGCAGGGCCCGCAGCGCCCGCACCATCACCGCGGGATCCCCCGGTCCGTCCTGGTCGAGCATGCTGACCAGGCCGAGTTCGGCGGCGCGCGAGGCCCGGATGTGCTGCTCCAGCCGCGGCCGCACCCGGGGCACCAGCAGCGCCCGCTTGTCGAAGGACAGGATCTCGCAGAAGGTGTTGTAGCCGCCCATGGCGACGACGCCGGCGGCGCGGACCATCAGATGCTCGATCCGGGCGTCGAAGGTGATGACCTCGACATCGTCCAGCCTGGCGGCCCGGGCCATGAACTCGGCCTGGCGCTCGCGCTGCATGAACGGGCCCAGCACGATCAGCGCGGCGCAGGGCATGGTCCGGTCCAGCTCATAGGCCGACAGCACCCAGTCGACCAGGTCCTCGCCGTCGCCGCCGCCGCCGGGCGTAACCAGGATATAGGGGTCGCGCAGCGGCGCCGCCTCGGCCGGAACGTTGGTCGGGGCCCGCCGGCGCAGATAGCCGGTGTAGGTCATGCGGGCGCGCACCGAATCCGGCAGCTCGATGTCGGCCAGCGGGTCGCAGATCTCCGGCAGGCCATAGATCCAGAGCTGGTCGTACAGATGCTCCAGCGCCGGGACGACGTTCTTGCGCTCCCATTCCGGGGCCAGAAGCGACGGCTCGTCCATCACGTCGCGCAGGCCCAGCACGGTGCGGGTGCCGCGGTCGCGCAGCATCTCCAGGGTCTGCTTGACCTCGCCGCGCAGGCCCAGCGGCTCCTTGTCGACGATGAACAGGTCGGGGTCGAAGATCGCCGCGGTGTGCTCGATGATCGAGGCGCGCATCGCCAGCGTCTCCTCGATGTCGATGTGCAGCGACAGCGAGGTGTAGTCGCCGTTGCGCAGCTTGATCACGCCGGGGATGCGGACGAAGTCGACCCGGCTGCGGAAGTCGAAGCTGCCGATGATCGGCGAGCCTGACAGGATCATCACCGACAGGTCGCTGTGCCGCGCCACCAGGGCGTGCGCGATGGTGCGGCAGCGGCGCAGATGGCCGAGCCCGAAGCTGTCGTGGCTGTAGATCAGGATCCTGGCCTGAGCGGTGCGCTTCGCCATGCAGCCTTGCCGCCTGGAGACCCGGGACGGGCCGACACGGGCGGCCCCTGCCGCCCGGCGCGCTTTTAGCACGAAGGCTTCCGACCCGTCACCCGCGACGCCGGTCCGCCGATTCTCCAAAACATTGGGCGATTCACGCCGCCTAGGAATTTAACCGAATCGAGGTGATCGACGGTGTCATCCCTGGTTATGATGCGGTTTGCTGGGAGGCCTGTCCCAACAAAGGGGCGGGCTGTCTCGGCCGGGATGGAGCCGCGAGAAGATCTGCCCATGTCGCCTTACGATTACGTCGGTTCTCTGACCCAGTCGGGCCGCCTGCTGGCGATCCGGACGCCGCTCGGGGAGGATGTGTTCCTGCTCGAGGCGATGGAGGGGGTGGAGGAGGTCTGCGAGCTCTTCTCCTTCCGGCTGCGGGTGCGGTCGAAGCGGACGGACGTCAAGGCGGACGAGCTGGTCGGCCGGCCGGTCTCCTGGAGCCTGGAGCTGCCGGGTGGCGAGCGGCGGTGGTGGTCCGGCGTGGTCGGGGCGCTGGAGGTCGGGCACCCGGTCGGCGACGGCCTGCGCAGCTACAGCCTGGTCGTGCATCCCTGGCTCTGGCTGTTCGGCCACACCAGCGACTGCCGGATCTTCCAGAACCAGACCACCCAGCAGATCCTGGAGACGATCTTCCAGGAGGCCGGCATCCGCGACTGGGACTTCGGCGCCGTGACCGGGCCGAAGGCGGTGCGGCCGTATTGCGTGCAGTACAACGAGACCGACCTCGCCTTCGTCTTCCGCCTGCTGGAGGAGGAGGGCTGGGCCTGGTGGTTCCGGCACGAGGCGGGGGAGGACGGGGCCGGGGCGCGGCAAGTGCTGGTGGTGTCCGACGGCGCCCATGCCTGGACGGAGGACGAGGCCGAGCCCGAGATCCGCTACACCTCGACCGGGACGGACCTGAACGACGTCAAAAGCTGGGCCCGGCACTACGCCTTCAAGCCGGGGCGGGTGGCGGAGGCGGAGTGGAACTTCGAGACGCCGAGCGCGCCGGTGCTGCGGGACCAGCCCTCGACGGCGCCGATCGCGACCGGCGAGCCGTTCGAGATGTACCGCTGGGGCGGCCGGTTCCTGGACAAGGAGCGGGCGGACCACGTGACCCGGCGGCGGATCGAGACGCATGAGGCCGGGTTCGAGACGATCGAGGCGACGAGCGGCAACCGGCGCATCCATCCGGGCCGGCGCTTCCGCCTGTACGGCCATCCGCTGGCGGAGGAGAACGGGGAGTATGCTGTGACTGCGGTGCGGCACCGGGCGGTGGACACCACCTATGTCGGGGCCGGCGGGCAGTCGGCGCCGACCTACGAGAACGGCTTCGCCGTGGTGCCGGCGAAGACGCGCTGGGTGCCGGAGCAGAGGACGCCGCATCCGCGGATCGACGGGGTGCAGTCGGCGGTGGTGGTGGGGCCGCCGGGGGAGGAGATCTTCACCGACCCGTACGGCCGCATCCAGGTGCGCTTCCCCTGGGACCGGCGGGCCAAGGGCCGGGACGGCGACAGCTGCTGGCTGCGCGTGAGCCAGCCCTGGGGCGGCCGCGGCTGGGGCGCGCAGACCATCCCGCGCATCGGCATGGAGGTGCTGGTCGCCTATTACGAGGGCGACCCGGACAAGCCGATGGTGGTCGGCGTCGTGCCGAACCCGGACAAGAATGTCCCCTATGAGCTGCCGGCCAACAAGACGAAGTCCGTGTTCCGCACCAACACCCACAAGGGCACGGGCTTCAATGAACTCACCTTCGAGGATGAGAAGGGGCGCGAAGACGTCTATCTGCACGCGCAGAAGGATTTCACCACAAAGATCCGGAATCACAAGACGGAGCGGGTGGATGCCAACCACGTCCAGTCGGTGGGGGGCGCGTCGGTGCGTGAGGTTCAGCGGTCCGACGTCCACAATGTCGGCCAGAACATGAGCGTCAATGTCGGCACGGGGCCGGCCGGCGATCTGGTGCGGGGGGCGCTGGCCCAGCACGTGTTCGGCGTGCGCTCGGCAGGCTACTTCATCGACAGCATGCTGCCGCTGATGAACGGCTTCGGGAACTATACGGTGAACGCTTCCTCCGCCATCTCGTTCAACGCCATCGGCGGATCGTTCCACACGACCGGGGGGCCGAGCGTCGTCACCGTCGGGCTCGATCAGGTCACCACGGTCGGCGGCACCGTTCGGGTCTCGGCCGGCGAGGACTCCCATGAAATCGCCTCCAAGCGGAAGGTGCTCGAAGCCCATCAGGAGGTGCTGATCCGTTGCGGCAAGTCCGAGTTGCGGATGACGCCGGACGGCACGATCGTGTTGAAGGGGACCAATCTGATCGTGGAGGAAGAGCAGAAGATGAAGGTCACCGCGCCGCGCATCGAGCTGAATTGACGATGAAGGCGGTCGGCTTCATCGGCTTGGGAGTTGCCGCAGCCGTGGCGGTCGCGGCTTATGCTGCGCTCAATGGCGGATTTTCTCTTGCCGAGGACCGAAAGGATGGCGTCATGAAAGCACAACTGACGATCTACGTCGCTCCCCCTCTGCTCCAGACGGGTGGTACGGTCATCGTCGTCGCGGCGCCGATATCCCGCCGGGAATGGGAGAGCCTCGCCCCAGGGCCGAACCCGGCCAGGGACGATCGCCGCAATCCCAAGCACAACGAGCTTCGCGGCGGTGACCGGCTGTTCGGGGTCGAGGCCTCAGCCAAGGTCAGCATCGTCGAATTCGTGTTCCCTGAGGATGGGACCTACGGCTACAACTTTGTCGCGTCGGATCGCGCCGGCGGCGTTCAGCCGCCGCTCAGGACGAAGCAGATTCTCGTCGGCAGCCAAAGGGATCTGAGCGAAGGGCCCGCAGCCAAGGACGAGGATGTGTCCGTCATCCACGTCGATGGTCCCGAAGCCTCCGAAGGCGATAGTCGTGCGGCCAGTGCGAGCCAGCCCCGCATTGAACGGATGAATCCTCAGAGAACGGTTTACGAAGGCGCCCAGGTCATGTCGCCGACGGACGAGCAAGTTTATGAGGCGATACATTACAAGAAGCCGGCAGCCGCCGAGCAGAGGAAATGAGCATGCTCACTCTTTACACGCGCTCGTTTCATCCTGACGAGGCATTCGGTCTCGGCGGGCTCGGATTCAAGGGCGACAATAGGGGGTTTAGCTCCAGCCTGAGCGCTACATCCAGAATAGATCATTTTATCGAAATCGATTTGATGGCAGCCCAATTTCGCAGGGCGATATGCCGTTCCGATCCGAGCGCGAATTGGGCGCTGGCGCAGGTCGGGATCGATATGAGCAATGACTATTCCCAGGCGAGGAAGAAGCCACGCCATTCCGAAGATCCCAAAAGCATCACCCCCTACCGCGTGGACGGCGATCAGAGCGTCAATGTCCGGGTGAAATATGCGGGCAAGAACTTCGCCTTCTTCCTTTCGGACACGGATTTGGGGCATGGCTTCTTCGGCGGGCAGGTCTCGGATGGCGGGCGCGACACCAACTCCGGCAGCTTCATCCCGTTCGGGGTGCAGAGCCCGGTCACCCGAGGCGATGACGGATCGCTCCAGCTCAGAAGCCCGGTCACCGTCGAGGACAGGTGGAGCGGCGTCGTTCCCGATCTCGACGTGACCAACGAGGTCATGCTGCGCATCAATCGGGTCGATCGCAAGGCCACGGTGACCTGTTCGGTCTCCGGCGACGGCTTCCCCAATTGCGAGAGCTTCCTGATCGACGGCTCCGGCAATGTCCTGTTCCTGGCGAGCCACGTCCGCATCGGCACGGCGGCGACCCAACTCCCGAACGGACGGGCGGTGGCCATGTTCCGCACGATGCTGGAGGTGGAATGGACCCCTGACGACAGCTTCGGCAACCGGGTGTCCGTTCACTTCGCGCATGACTACACGGGCACCGGCACCCCGAACGTGCTCGCCTCCGGCGCGATGGACCGCGCCGCCTGGAACGCCGTCCACACCGGCCGGGACGCCAGCGGCCCCCTCAGCCGTCAGGTCAGGGACAATATTCCGCTCCCCGAATCCGAGTATCTCGATGGAGCCATCAATTGGACCGGCAGGAACGTGGGAGAGGCCGCCGAATGGATCGGCCGACGGCTGGGCCTCTGACTCGCCGGCTGCACGCTGACACATCGGACGGTATCTGACATGCCCGGACTCATCCGCGAAGGCGACATCGGCTCCGGCCACGACTGCCACTTCCCGCCGACCTCGGCGATCGAGGGCAGCCCGGACGTATCGGTCGACGGACGGCCCGCGATGCGCGTGGGAGATGCTTATGACGCACATGGCTGCCCGAGCTGCCCCGCGCCGTCTCACGATCGGCGACTCGCGGCGGGGTCGCCAACGGTCTTCATCAACGGCCGCCCCGCCGGGCGGATCGGTGACGCCATTTCCTGCGGGGGCAGGGCCGTGACCGGGTCCGGCACCGTCGTCCTGGACGAAGCCTGAGAGCCGGGCCGGGCCGCCCCTGGGGAATGAGGTGGTCCGACCGCGACGGGCCGTGACCGCCGTCACATGCTTTGCGCCATGCAAAGTTCACGCTATGGTCCTGCCCGTGCCCGGCGAGGCTGGACCTGGATCGCGATGGATTCCAACATCTTCAAGTTCATCTTGCGGCACAGCAGCCGCGAGCAGGTCTATATCCTCATCGTCACGCTGATTTCGTTTCCTTTTGTCTATTATTCGTTGGATCTGCCGAAGCAGATCGTCAACGGCGCCATCGACGACAAGGCGGCGGGTGATTTCCCGAAGGTGATCTTCGGATTCCAGTTCGACCGGATCGAATACCTGCTGCTGCTGTCGTTCCTGTTCCTGGCGCTGGTGTTCATCAACGGCGGCTTCAAGCTCTACATCAACATCTACAAGGGCAAGCTGGGCGAGCGCATGCTGCGCCGGCTGCGCTACGAGCTGTACTGCCGGATCCTGCGCTTCCCGCTGCCGCATTTCCGCAAGACCTCGCAGGGCGAGATGATCCCGATGATCACCTCGGAGGTCGAGCCGTTGGGCGGCTTCATCGGCGACGCCTTCGTCCAGCCGATCTGGTCGGCCGGGACGCTCCTGGTCTACATCTACTTCATCTTCGTCCAGGACCCGATCCTGGGCGCGGCGGCGGTGTCGCTGTACCCGCTGCAGGGCTGGCTGATCCCGCGGCTGCAGAAGCGCGTGAACCAGCTGGGCAAGGAGCGGGTGCGCACGGTGCGCAAGCTGGCCGACCGGATCGGCGAATCCGTCTCGGGCATCACCGACATGCATGCCAACGACGCCACCGCGGTGCATCTGGCGGATTTCTCCGACCGGCTGGGGACGATCTACGACATCCGGTTCGAGATCTACAACCGCAAGTTCTTCATCAAGTTCCTGAACAACTTCATCAACCAGCTGACGCCGTTCTTCTTCTACTCGATCGGCGGTTACCTGGTGATCCGCGGCGACATCCAGCTCGGCGCGCTGGTGGCGGTGCTGGCCGCCTACAAGGACCTGGCCGCGCCGTGGAAGGACCTGCTCGACTACTACCAGACCCAGGCCGACATCCGGATCAAGTACGAGCAGGTGGTGGAGCAGTTCCAGCCGCCCGAGCTGCTGCCGATGGAGCGGATCACCGGCGACCAGGCGATCGACGGTCCGCTGCCCAAGGAGCTCAGCTTCTCCGCCGTCTCGCTGGTCGACGACAGCGGCATGACGGTGATCGAGGGGCTGACCGCCGTGTTCCCGACCGACGGCCATGTCGCGGTGGTCGGCGCCGGGGTCGGCAAGGACGAGCTGATGCTGATGATGGCCCGGCTGATCTCGCCGACCAGCGGCAAGATCCGGCTCGGCGAGCACGACTACGAGACCTTGAGCGAGGCGGTGATCGGCCGCCGCATCGCCTATGTCGGCGCCCACAGCTACATGTTCACCGGCACGCTGCGCCAGAACCTGTATTATGGCCTGTCGCACCGGCCGCTGCGCGAGGCGCAGTATCCCGACGACGCGGCCAAGCGCCGCCGGGCGCGGCGGGCGTCCGAGGCGCAGGCGGCCGGCAACACCGATTTCGACATCAACGCCGACTGGATCGACTACCAGGCGGCGGGGGCGGACGGGCCGGAGGCGCTGCAGGACAAGGCGCTGGAGATCCTGCAGGCGATCGACATGGAGCAGGATGTCTACCGCATCGGGCTGAACGGCACGATCGACGCGGACAAGGCGCCGGAGATCGCCGACCGGGTGCTGGCGGCGCGGGTGTCGGTGCGCAAGACCCTGGCCGAGACCGATCTCGGCGACCTGGTCGAGCTGTACGACGCCGACCGCTTCAACACCTCCGCCTCGGTGGCCGAGAACCTGCTGTTCGGCACCCCGGTCGGGCCGGTCTTCGCCTATGACGCCCTGGCCGAGAACGAGTATGTGCTGTCGGTGCTGCAGCGCACGGGCCTGATGGAGGAGTTCATCCAGGTCGGCGCCCAGATGGCCGAGACCATGGTCGAGCTGTTCGCCGACCTGCCGCCCGGCCACGAGTTCTTCGAGCAGTTCAGCTTCATCGGTTCGGAGGACCTGCCCGAGTTCCAGCCGATCGTGATGCGGGCGAAGAAGGAGGGCACGGCGGCGCTGCGGCCGGCCGACCGCACCCGCCTCCTGTCGCTGCCGTTCAAGCTGGTGCCGTCCCGCCACCGCCTGGGCGTGTTCGAGGCCGACCTGCAGCAGCGGCTGCTCGAGGCCCGCAAGGTGTTCGCGGCCGAGCTGCCGGAGGATCTGCGCCCCTTCATCGAGTTCTTCGACGCCGAGCGGTTCAACGAGGCGGCGTCGCTGCAGGACAACATCCTGTTCGGCAAGATCCGCTACGGCCGGCCGGACGCGGCGGAGCGGGTGCAGACCCTGATCCAGACCGTGGTCGACGAGGTCGACCTGCGCGACAGCGTGATCGCGGTCGGGCTCGACTTCTCGGTCGGCGTCGCCGGCAGCCGGCTGTCCGCGGTGCAGCGGCAGAAGGTCGGGCTCGGCCGCGCCCTGCTCAAGAACGCCGACCTCCTGCTGCTGAACGAGGCCACCTCGGCGCTCGACGGGGTGGCGCAGAGCCGGGTCCACCGCACCATCCGCGAGTTGCGGAACGGCCGCGGCTTGATCTGGGGCGTGCATCGGCCCAGCATGGCGCGGGAGTTCGCCGACATCGTCGTGATGCGGCACGGCCGCATCGTCGAGAGGGGCGACTTCCAGGCGCTGAACCGCAATGGCAGCGTGCTGCACGAATTGCTGGAAGCGGAGTAGAATGCGAACAGGGAGTCGGAGGACAGATCGGTGAGCCTTGCGGAAGAAGTCGAGTTGCTGAAGCGGATCCCGCTCTTCGCCAATATCGACACGTCGAAGCTGAAGCTGCTGGCCTTCACCAGCGAGCGCGTCCGCTTCCCCGCGGGGCAGGTGCTGTGCCGGCAGGGGGAGATCGGCCGCGCCGCCTTCATCATCATCGACGGCGAGGCCGACGTGATCGTGGACGCCGAGACCGGCCCCCTGACCGTCGCCTCGGTCGGCCGCAACGACTTCGTCGGCGAGATCGCCATCCTCTGCGACGTGCCGCGCACCGCAACGGTGCAGGCGCGCACCGACGTCACCGCCCTCGTCATCGCCAAGGACCAGTTCTTCCGCATGATCACCGAATTCCCGCAGATGGCGATCGAGATCATGCGCGTGCTGGCGCTCCGTCTCGAACGGACCACCAAGGAAGCGGCCCGCGCCCGCCAGACGGCCTGAACCGGATCGTGAGCCGCCTCGACAGCTTCATCCGCCGGATGCAGGCGCAGCGCGCCTGCCTCGACTGGGCGGCGCGCGCCATCGCCGGCCTGCCCGGCGACGTCATGGAACTCGGCCTCGGCAACGGCCGCACCTACGACCATCTGCGCGAGAGGCTGCCGGACCGCGCGATCTGGGTGTTCGACCGCCAGATCGCGGCGCATCCCGGCTGCATCCCGCCGCGCGACCGCATGGTGCTGGGCGAGGTTCTGGAGACGATGCCGGGCTTCGTGGCGGCGCATCGCGGCGGCATGGCGCTGATCCACGCCGATCTCGGCACCGGCGATGACCTGGCCAACCGGGCGCTGGCGGCGGCGCTGGCCCCCCTCCTGGGGCCGGTGCTGGCCCCGGGCGGCGTGGTCGTCGCCAATATCGGCTTCGCCGGGACGGGATGGGAGGAGCTGCCCGAGCCCGACGGCGTCTCGCCCGGGCGCTACTACCTGTACCGGCGGCCTTTGGCGGGGTGACTCCTGGGTTTGGAGAGGCCGGGCCTCAGAGACCGTTTCGAAATGCGCTGGTGTGAGTCGGCTGGTGGTGGTCTCGAGAACCGGAGCGCAGCGCACATTGGTGCGTGAGCACCGGAAGCTTCGAGTCCGCCATCAGACGGCCGCACCAGTAGCATTTCCAAACGGTCTCACACCTCGACGTCGACCACCACCGGCACATGGTCGCTCGGCTTCGGCTCCCAGCCGCGGGCCTCGCGCAGGGTGCGGTGGGCCTTCAGGCCCGCGGCCAGAGGCGGGGTGACCCAGATGTGGTCCAGGCGCCGGCCGCGGTCGGACAGCTGCCAGTCGGCGGCGCGGTAGCTCCACCACGTGTACAGCTTCTGGTCCGGCGGCACGAAGGTGCGGGCGCTGTCGACCCAGCCCAGGGTCGACTGCATCGCCCCCAGCTTCTCGACCTCGATCGGGGTGTGGCTGACCACGTCCAAGAGCTGCTTGTGCGACCAGACGTCGTTCTCCAGCGGCGCGATGTTCAGGTCGCCGACCAGGATCATCTTCTGGTCGCGCCGCCGGTTCTCCGGCCACCAGGCTGTCATCTCGTCCAGGAACTGCAGCTTGTGGGCGAACTTCTCGTTCTCCGCCGGGTCCGGGATGTCGCCGCCGGCCGGGATGTACAGGTTGTGCACCTCGAGGCCGTCCGGCAGGCGGATGGCGATGTGGCGGCAATCCTCCTTGCCGCACCAGTGCCGGATCTCGTGGCTCTCGAAGGGCAGGCGGGAGATCACGGCGACGCCGTTGTAGCCCTTCATGCCGGCGATCGCGATGTGGCGGTAGCCGAGGTCGACGAAGGGCTGGTGCGGGAAGCTGTGGTCCGGGGTCTTGGTCTCCTGCAGGCAGACGATGTCGGGCGCGGTCTCGTCGATCAGGCGCAGCACCAGCTCCTGGCGCAGGCGGACGGAGTTGATGTTCCAGGTGGCGATGCGCATGGGCCCTCTCTGCGATGCGGCCCGCGACCCTAGAGCAGTTCCGGCCGGGAGGGAATCACCGGCTCTTCTGCGCCTCAGGCACGTCCTCGCAGTCATCATAGCCCGGCTCGGCCTCGGCCTCGTCCTCGGGTCGGATGCGGGGGTCCAGCTCGGCCGGGGCGGGGCTGGATCCGGCGGCCAGGCCGACGAAATGCTCGGCCTCCCCGGCCGCGACCCGGCCGCGCCGGGCCATGCGCCACAGCACGAATCCGGCGAAGGCGCCGACCAGCAGGGCGACATAGACGAACAGCGCGTCCGGCCCGAACCGCTCCATAGCCACCGTCGCGGCCAAGGGCCCGGCGGAGGAGCCGATCGACCACAGGATCAAGAGCGTCCCGGCCAGCGGCACGTAGTCCTGCGGCCTGGCGTGGTCGTTGGCATGGGCGACCGACAGCGGATAGATCGCCTCGGCCATGCCGCCCCACAGCGCGAACAGCACCACCAGCAGGCCGAAGCTGCCCGCGGCGATGCTGCCGACGGCGGCGACGATGGTGCAGGCGGCCGCGCCCAGGATCACCCAGCGCCGGTCGATCCGGTCCGACAGCCAGCCCAGCGGCCACTGGCACAAGAGCCCGCCGATCTGGGTCGCTGCCATCAGCGTCGCGATCTCGGCGGTGGAGAAGCCGCGGTGCACGCCCCAGACCGGGGCCACGCCCTGCAGCGTCGCCGCCACCAGCCCGACCACGACGCAGCCGACCGCGCCGACCGGCGAGTTGCGGTAGGCCTTGCGCAGGATCGGCCGGATCCGGTGCGGCACGCTGGGGTGGCGCGACCGGGTCAGCGTCACCGGGATCAGCGCCAGGGTGAAGGCGGCCGAGGCCAGGACGAAGGGCAGCACGTCGCGTGTGTCGACGACGGTCAGCAGGGCCTGGCCGGCGCCCAGCGCCAGCATCACCACGACCACGTAGCTGGTCAGGATGCGGCCGCGCAGATGCCGCGGCGTCAGCTCGTTCAGCCAGCTCTCGGTGATCATGAACAGCCCGGCCGAGCAGAAGCCCATGGCCAGACGCAGCAGGAACCAGCCGGGCAGGCCGACGGTCCAGGGCAGGGCGAGGCCGGCCAGGCAGGAGGCGGCGGCGAAGGCGGAGAAGGCGCGGATGTGCCCGACCAGCCGGATCACCCGGCCGACCACCAGGCAGCCGGCCAGGAAGCCGACGGCGCTGGCCGCGACCACCAGCCCGACCCGGTCGGCCGGCAGCCCGGCCTCGGTCAGCCGCACCGGCACCAGCGTGGCGAACACCCCCTGGCCGAGCGAGACGATGGTGATGCCGGCGAGGATCGCCGCGACGGCCAGGAGCGGGCTGAGCATGACCGACTCTAGCCTGCCGAAGCGGGCCGCCGCCAGCGCCGCCGGAGCGGTTCCGGAGGCCGGGCCGGGCGCCGGGCGCGAATGCCGCGGCGCAGGCCGGTTTTGTCGCCTTGACGCGGCACCGGAGCGTCACTAAGGTGCGCGCCGCTTGAGGTGGGGGTGGCCGCCGCCCGAAAGGGTGTCCGACGAAGTGACCCAGAACGACCAAAACCCGCCGCCGCTCTCGGATTTCGACCGTCGCCTGCAGCAGGCGAAGGCGAAGCTGCCGGGGGCGGGGCGCGAGGCGAAGGGCGGAGATGATGGGCGCGATGTCGGCCGTGCTGGCATGGCCGCCGGCTTCCGCATCGCGGTCGAGCTGCTCGCCGCGATCGTGGTCGGCGCCGGAATCGGCTGGGGTCTCGACCAATGGCTCGGCACGCGGCCCTGGTTGTTGATTCTGTTCTTCATCCTGGGTGCGGTGGCCGGCTTGATGAATGTCTACCGGACCGGCGTCGAGCTGGACCGGGCGGCGAAGGCGAAGCGGGCCGCCGAGCAGGCGGAGCGAAACCGGGGCGGGAGATAGGGCGTGGCGTCGCCAACCGAGCAGTTCCAGATCCAGAAGATCCTGCACGTCGACATCGGCGGCCTGGATCTCTCCTTCACCAACTCGTCGCTCTTCATGGTGATCGCCGCGGTCGTCGCGTCGGCGATCCTGTTCCTCGGCGGCAGCCGCGGCGCCCTGGTGCCGGGCCGGCTGCAATCCTTCGCCGAGATGCTGTACGAGCTTGTCGCCAACATGATACGCGACAACGCCGGCAAGGAAGGGTTGAAGTACTTCCCCTTCATCTTCACGCTGTTCATCTTCATCCTGTTCGGCAACGTGATCGGGATCATTCCCGGCACCTTCACCTTCACCAGCCACATCATCGTCACCTTCGCCCTCGCCTTCGTGGTGTTCCTGGGCGTGACGGTGATCGGCTTCGCGCGGCACGGCGCCGGCTACCTGCGGATGTTCTTCCCGCACGGCGCGCCCCTGTGGACCGCGGTGATCCTGGTGCCGGTCGAGCTGATCTCCTATCTGTCGCGGCCGATCAGCCTCTCCGTCCGTCTCTTCGCCAACATGACGGTCGGCCACGTGCTGCTGAAGGTCATCGGCGGCTTCGTCATCGCGCTCGGGATCGGCGGCATCGTGCCCTTCGCCTTCCTGGTCCCGCTGACGATGCTCGAGCTCTTCATCGCCGTGCTGCAGGCCTACATCTTCACCATCCTCAGCTGCGTCTACCTGCATGACGCGCTGCACCTCCACTGACGGATCGCAGCCCGCGAACCGTTCCGGTCCAACCATCCAGACCTATCCACGAAGGAAGAGAAAATGGAACTCGAAGCTGCCAAGTTCATCGGCGCGGGCCTCGCTGCGATCGGCATGATCGGCGCCGGCATCGGCGTGGGCAACGTGTGGGCCAGCTACATCGGCGCGCTCGCCCGCAACCCAGCGGCCAAGGAAGAGATCGGCGCCAGCATCTGGATCGGCTTCGCCGTGACGGAAGCCATCGCGCTGTTCGCGCTGATCGTCGCGCTGATCGCGCTGTTCGCCTGACGATCTCGCTGCCTAACGTCATGGGCCGGCCGCAGCTCTAGGGGCTCGGGGCCGGCCCGGCAGGGGGAGTCGGATGCCACAGTTCAATCCCGAGTGGTTTGCGTCGCAGCTGTTCTGGCTCGCGGTCGTCTTCATCGCTCTGTACTGGCTCTTGTCGCGCCGGCTGCTGCCGCGGCTGGCGGAGACGATCGACCAGCGCGCCGCGAAGATCGCCGGCGACCTGGAGCGGGCCGAGGCTGCGCGCGGCGAGACCGAGGCCGTCAGCCAGGCCTATGAGGCCGCGCTGGCCAAGGCCCGCGGCGAGGCCCAGGCCGCCATGGCCGCGGCGAATCAGGAGATCGCGGAGCTGACGGCGCGCCGCCAGGCCGCCTTCGCCGCCGAGCTCGCGACGCGGACCGCCGAGGCCGAGGCCCGGATCGGCAAGATCCGCGCCGACCTCAAGGCCGACGCCCGCGACATCGCCACCGAGGTGGCCGGCGTGCTGGCCGCCAAGCTGACCGGCGCCGCGCCGGACCAGGCCGCGGTGACCGCCGCGGTCGATGGCGCGCTGGGAGGGGCCCGATGAGCGTTCTCGACACCATCGCGAACGAGGTCTTCATCGGCGCCGCCCACGCCCAGGACGCGGTCCAGACCGAAGCGGCCCACACCGAGGCCAATCTCGAGCATGTCGAGCATGCCGAGGCGGACTCGCACGGCGCGGTCGAATGGGTGCTGGCCGCGGCGCTGATCGTCCTGATCGTCCTGCTGGCGATCAAGGCCCGCGGCGCCATCCTCGGCGTGCTCGACAAGCGCACCGAGAAGATCCGCGAGGATCTGGCCGAGGCCGAGCGGCTGCGCAGCGAGGCCGAGGGCCATCTCGCCCAGGCGCAGGCGCGCCAGCGCGAGGCGGCGGCCGAGGCCGCGGCGATCATCGAGCGCGCCAAGCACGATGCCCAGCGTCATCGCGAGAAGGCGGCGGTGGACATCGAAGAGGCGATGAAGCGGCGCGAGGCCATGGCGCTGGAGCGCATCGCCCAGGCCGAGGCCCAGGCGCTGGCCGAAGTGCGGTCGACCGCCGTCAACGTCGCCGTCTCGGCGGCCCGCGAGCTGGTCGGCCGGCAGATCGCCTCCGACCCGGCCAAGGGCTCGGCGCTGATCGACGAGGCGATCGCGGATCTCGGCGGCAAGCTGCACTGATCCCTGCCAAGTCACCGACACGGACGGGCCCGGTTTCGACCGGGCCCTTTCGCTTTGGGCCCGCTGCCCTTATGGTCCGGGCCGATCACGTCTCCAGGCGCATCCGATGAGCACTCCCCAGGACCATATCCGCAACTTCTCGATCATCGCCCATATCGACCACGGCAAATCGACCCTGGCGGACCGGCTGATCGAGCGGTGCGGCGGCATCGAGCAGCGCGAGATGAAGGCGCAGCTGCTGGATTCGATGGACATCGAGCGGGAGCGCGGCATCACCATCAAGGCGCAGACCGTGCGCCTGACCTATGCCGCCCGGGACGGCGAGACCTATCAGCTGAACCTGATGGACACGCCCGGCCATGTCGACTTCGCCTATGAGGTCAGCCGGTCGCTCGCCGCCTGCGAGGGGTCGCTGCTGGTGGTCGACGCCTCGCAGGGCGTCGAGGCGCAGACGCTGGCCAATGTCTACCAGGCGATCGACGCCAACCACGAGGTGGTGCCGGTCCTCAACAAGATCGACCTGCCGGCGGCCGAGCCCGACCGGGTGAAGCAGCAGATCGAGGACGTGATCGGCCTCGACGCGTCGGACGCGGTGCCGATCTCGGCCAAGACCGGCCTCGGCATCGACGAGGTGCTGGAGGCGATCGTCCACCGCCTGCCGCCGCCGAAGCAGGCCGACCCGAACGCGCCCTTGAAGGCGCTGCTGATCGACAGCTGGTACGACCCCTATCTCGGCGTCGTCATCCTGGTGCGGGTGGTCGAGGGCACGCTGAAGGTCGGCCAGAAGGTCCGCTTCATGGCCACGGGCGCAGCGCGCGAGCTGGACCGCGTCGGCTACTTCACGCCCAAGGCGGTGCAGGTGCGCGAGCTCGGGCCCGGCGAGGTCGGCTTCGTCACCGCCGGGATCAAGGAGATCGTCGAGACCAAGGTCGGCGACACCATCACCGAGGACCGCCGCCCGGCCGAGGCGCCGCTGCCGGGCTTCAAGCCCTCGGTCCCCGTGGTCTGGTGCGGCCTGTTCCCGACCGATTCCGGGGATTTCGAGCGGCTGCGCGATTCCTTGGGCAAGCTCGCCCTCAACGACGCCAGCTTCCATTTCGAGGCCGAGACCTCGGCGGCGCTGGGCTTCGGCTTCCGCTGCGGCTTCCTGGGCCTGCTGCATCTCGAGATCATCCAGGAGCGGCTGGAGCGCGAGTTCGACCTCGACCTGATCACCACCGCGCCGTCGGTGGTCTACAAGCTGCACCTCACCGACGGGTCGGTGATGGACCTGCACAACCCGGCCGACATGCCGGACGTGATGAAGATCGACCGGATCGAGGAGCCCTGGATCAAGGCCACGATCATGCTGCCGGACGAGTATCTCGGCGGCATCCTGCAGCTGTGCACCGAGCGGCGCGGCGAGCAGGTGGAGATGACCTATGTCGGCGGCCGGGCCATGCTGGTCTACCGCCTGCCGCTGAACGAGGTGGTGTTCGACTTCTACGACCGCCTCAAGTCGATCAGCCGCGGCTACGCCAGCTTCGACTACCAGATCGACAGCTACCGCGAGGGCGACCTGGTGAAGCTGTCGATCCTGGTGAACCAGGAGCCGGTGGACGCCCTGGCGATGATCGTCCACCGGAGCCAGGCCGACCGCCGCGGCCGGCATCTGTGCGAGCGGCTGAAGGACCTGATCCCGAAGCAGCTGTTCAAGATCGCCATCCAGGCGGCGATCGGCGGCAAGGTGATTGCCCGCGAATCGATCTCCGCCCTGCGGAAGGACGTGCTGGCCAAGTGCTATGGCGGCGACGTCAGCCGCAAGCGCAAGCTCCTGGACAAGCAGAAGGAAGGCAAGAAGCGGATGCGCCAGTTCGGCGAGGTCGAGATCCCGCAGAGCGCCTTCATCGCCGCGCTGAAGATGGGCGACCAGTAACGACTAGCCTTTTCCCCTTCCTGTCATTGCCGGGCTTGACCCGGCAATCCAGAAGGTCTCGACGCTCCCTGGATGCCCGGGTCAAGCCCGGGCATGACGAAAGGGGGGAGGGCGTTCCTTCCTCCCTTTGTCTCGGCAACGGAACCGTTGTCCCGCACCGCTGTTGCATTCAGGCATCCCTCGCGATGCACGCCGCAACTCTCCGGGAGGGCCCGCCATGGCGACCGAGATCGAGCCGGTGATCGTCTATGAGGAGGACGGGCGGCAGAAGCTGTTCAGCCGCGCCGACGAGCTGGTGGACTGGCTCGGCGCCCTGTTCCAGGGCGTCTCCGATGACCACAGCGTCGAGCACGAGCGGGCAGGGCTGAAGCGCGAGGAATTGCTCGGCCGGATCGACGCGGTGCTGAGGGACCTCAAGGCCGACATCGCCGCCGGCAAGCCGCGGATCAGCCTGGCGACGCGCACCGAGGCCGCCGGCCTGGTCGCCGCCTTCCGCACGGTGCATCCGCCCACCGGCAAGCTGCCTTGAGAGCCCGTCCGACAATCCCGATTGTCGGCACGTCCGTCACGATCTCATGCCGGGCCGCCGTCGTGTGAAGCTTGTCGTCCAGAGGCCGAAACCCGCGCCGACGACCTGCAACATTGGCAAAAGGCCGCCATAACGGAGCGGCCTTTGCCAATGATCCGGCTACAGGGAGAAATCGCCGGTGGCCAGTGAGATCGCGCCGGTGAGGCGAATCTGCGCATCGGCCGTGCCGTCACCATCGACGTCGATGTAAACGTTGGTTGCGCCGCCACCCGTCTCGGCCCGGACCTCATTGGCGTGATGGCCGAAGGCTGCCGAGCCGATGAAGCCGCCGGCGCCGCCGGTGATCCCAGACAGGTCGATCTTGTCGCCCTGGCTCTTGGAAAAATCGGTGATCCGGTCGGCCGCAGCGCCGAGACCGGTGTCCCCGGAGGATGAGAAGACGAAGGTGTCCGCACCGGCGCCGCCGGTCAAGGTGTCGGTGCCAGCGCCGCCGTCGAGCTTGTCATTGCCCTCGATGCCGTCGAGCCTGTTGCCACCGGTATCGCCGATCAAGGTGTCGGCGAAGGCGGAGCCGACAATGTTTTCGACACCAGCGTAATGGTCGCCGCCGGCCTCTCCGGTATTCAAGCTCTCGTTGAGAAGACTTACCGTGACCCCAGTGGCCGCGGAGTCGTAGACGACGGTGTCATTGCCCTCCCAACCATAGAGACCGTCGGCCCCGGCGCCGCCGTCGAGTCGGTCATCGCCGCCACGGCTGCCGCTGAGATGGTCGTTGCCGCCGCCTCCGCTCAGCGCAGAGCCGCCGCTGCTGCTGATCAGCAGGTCGTCGAAATTGCCACCCACGACCTTCTCGATCCCGAACAGCCTGTCGCCCTCGGCTTCGAACGAGTGCCCCACGCCGGTCCGCAGATCGATCCACACGCCACCCGAAGCGTCGACATAATTCGCCGTGTCGTACCCGGCACCGCCTTCCAGCGCATCCGCGCCGGCACCGCCTAGAAGGAGATCATAGCCATCGCCGCCGTGCAGCACGTCGGCTCCCGCCCCGCCCAGAAGCCGGTCGGTCCCGCCGCCGCCTTCGATCGTGTCGTTACCGTCGCCGCCATCCAGCACATTGGCGACAGCACTGCCGCGCAACCAGTCGCCGAGGGCACTGCCGGCCAGGTTCTCGATGCCGTACAGTTTGTCGCCGCTGGCGTCGCCCGAGAACCCCTTGCCAAGGGCCAGACTGACGTTCACGGGAGTGGCCGAGCCGGAATACGACGCCGTGTCGATGCCGGCACCGCCCTCCAGCGCATCTGCCCCGGTACCGCCCACCAGAATATCGTTGCCACCGTCGCCGTGCAGCACGTCCGCCCCTGCCCCGCCCAGCAGCCGGTCGGCTCCGCCGCCCCCCTCGATCGTGTCGTTGCCGGCATCACCATCCAGCCAGTTGGCATTGATGTTGCCGCGCAGCCAGTCGCCGAAGGCGCTGCCTCTCAGATCCTCGATCCCTATCAGCGTGTCGCCCCTGGCATCGCCGGTATAGCCGGCGCCGTAAGCGAGGCTGACATTCACGGCCCTGGCGGAACCAGTATAGGACGCAAGGTCGAGCCCAGCGCCGCCATCAAGAGCATCGGCCCCGCTTCCGCCGATAAGGTAGTCATTGCCGCCGAGGCCAAAGAGCCGATCGTTACCGTCGCCGCCATCGAGAACATCGTTGGTATTGGCGCCGCTCAGCACGTCGTCGCCGTCGGTGGCGTTGCCCAAGGCGGCCGAGATCTGCGCTGAGGGCGCAGGTGCACTGGCGCCCGGCAAAACGAGATACGCCAGCTTGGCCGGAAAGAGCCCGGGATCGTCATTCGAATTTTCGGTATTCTCATCGATCAATGACTTTACAGTGTAGGTCATAACATTTCCTTTTTATTAAGTTCGAGACAAATTCTTCGCATCCAGCGCCAACTCGCCGACTGTCAGGACATCATCCATGATGGAATTGGTGCGCCGCTTCAATCTTACGAAAAGTTAATCTTAAGCTGCGGTTCCGCACAAGCCCTGCCTGAAGATTTTCCTGTCGCTGCCATGATCGGTCCCTTGGGGAAGGAAGGGCTCCACACCCGCGGCCAATAATGCGGCCTTCGATCGGGCACGGGCCACCGGGCTGAGCGATGATTGCGCTCCCGATTCGTTTCCGCTGCGTTCGCGCTGCGTTTCGGTTAGGCTCTCCGGGACCGGTCCATCGCGACTCACCCGGAGACCTCCATGCCGCTCGACCGCCGCCGTTTCCTGGCCTCGGCCCTCGCCGCCCCGGCGCTGCCCCTGCTCGGTTCCCTGCCCGCCCTGGCCCGGGCGGTTCCGGCCGCCGGGCCGGTCCCCGGTCTGTACCGCTTCAAGGTCGGCGCCTTCGAGGTGACGTCGATCAATGACGGGATGATCAGCCTGACGCTCGACCAGTTCCCCGCCGCCGACCGTGCGGGGGCCGAGGCGCTGCTGCAGCGCGCCTTCCAGCCGCCCGCGGCGATCCCGACCGCGGTCAACGCCTATCTGGTCAACACCGGCGACCGGCTGGTGCTGATCGACACCGGCACCGCCACGGCGATGGGCCCCTCGCTCGGCAAGGTCGGCGCCAACCTCAGGGCCGCCGGCGTCGACCCCGCCGATGTCGACCTGGTGGTGCTGACCCATATGCATCCGGACCACGCCAACGGTCTGATCGACCCCGCCGGCGCCGCGGTCTTCGGCAAGGCGCAGCTGGCGGTGGCCGAAGCGGAATACGCCTTCTGGACCGATGACGGCATCCTGTCCCAGGCCCCGGCCGGGGTGCAGCCCTTCTTCCACATGGCCCGGGCGGCGGTGAAGCCCTATGCCGGGCCGGACCGCCTGAGCCGCTTCGGCAAGGAAGCCGAGATCATCCCCGGCATCCGCGTCCTGGCCGCGCCGGGCCACACCCCCGGCCACAGCATGGTCGAGGTCACCTCCGGCACCGACCGGCTGCTGATCTGGGGCGACATCGTGCACGCCGCGTCGCTGCAATTCGCCAAGCCGGACTGGGCGATCAACTTCGATGTCGACCAGCAGGCCGCGATCGCCAGCCGCAAGCGGGTGCTGGACCAGGTCGCTTCCGACCGGGTGCTGATCGCGGGCGCGCATCTCGCTTTCCCCGGCATCGGCCATGTCGGCCGGGCGGCCGAGGGCTACGAGTTCGTGCCGGCCTTCTGGCAGCCCTGAGGGTACGGTTCCTGTTGCCGTCATCGCGAGCCTCTACGGGGCTCGCGATGACGATGGAGGGAAGTCCTCGACCCTCCCGGGCCTGCGACCAATTGCGCCGTCCCGGCTGATACGCCTCGGCTGCATTGGTGTGACGTGGCGCCGGTCGCGATGATGCCGCCCATCGAAGAGGATCCCGATGGACGCGATCGCGAAAACGGCACGAACGGTGCCGCCGGCGGACGGGCTGCCGGTGCCGCGCCGCTACGGCGCGGTGCTGACCCTGTCGATCGCCATCGCCATGGCGGTGCTGGACACCGCCATCGCCAACACCGCCTTGCCCACCATCGCCGCCGACCTGCAGGCCAGCCCGGCCGCATCGGTCTGGGTGGTCAACGCCTATCAGCTGGCGGTGGTGGTCTCGCTGCTGCCGCTGGCGGCGCTGGGCGAGATCGTCGGCTACCGCACCATCTACATCGCCGGCCTGGCCCTGTTCACCGTGGCGTCGCTGGTCTGCGCCGCCGCCTGGTCGCTGCCCAGCCTGACCGCGGCGCGGGTGCTGCAGGGCTTCGGCGCCAGCGGCATCATGAGCGTGAACGCGGCGCTGATCCGCTTCAGCTATCCCAGCCGCTCGCTCGGCCGCGGCATCGGCTTCAACACCCTGGTGGTGGCGGTGTCCTCGGCCCTCGGCCCCACCGTCGCCGCCGGCATCCTGTCGGTCGCGCCCTGGCCCTGGCTGTTCGCGGTCAACGTGCCGCTCGGCATCGTCGCGCTGATCGTCGCGGTGCCGACCCTGCCGCACACCGCGCGCTCGGCCCACCGCTTCGACGTGGTCAGCGCTATCCTCAACGCCGGCGCTTTCGGCCTGCTGATCGTCGCGATCGGCGAGGGCGCGCATCAGGCTGGGCCGCTGGAGATCGGGGGCGCCCTGGCCGCCGCCCTCGTCTTCGGCGTGGCGCTGGTGCGCCGGCAGGCGGCGCATCCGGCGCCGATGCTGCCGCTCGACCTGTTCCGCCGGCCGATCTTCGCCCTGTCGGCGGTCACCGCCGCCTGCTCCTTCGCCGCCCAGGGCCTCGCCTTCGTCGCGCTGCCCTTCTACTTCCAGACCACGCTGGGCCGCAGCGAGGTCGAGACCGGCCTGCTGATGACCCCCTGGCCGGTGGTGGTGGCGATCATGGCGCCGATCGCCGGCTGGCTGTCCGACCGCTATTCGGCCGGCGTCCTCGGCGGCATCGGCCTGTTCATCCTCTGCCTCGGCCTGGCGCTGCTGGCCCTGCTGCCGCCGGATCCCGGCGTGTTCGACATCTGCTGGCGCATGGCGCTGTGCGGCTGGGGCTTCGGCTTCTTCCAGGCGCCGAACCAGAAGGCGCTGCTGGCCTCGGCCCCTCCGCACCGCGCCGGCGGCGCCAGCGGCATCGTCGCCCAGGCCCGGCTGATGGGGCAGACCACCGGCGCCGCGCTGGTGGCGCTGTGCTTCGGCCTGGCGGCGGCGCAGGGGCCGGCCCTGGCCCTGGCGCTGGGCGCGGTCTTCGCCGGCCTGGCCGGCATCGCCAGCTGGGCGCGCCTCTTGCCCGACGACCCGAGCCGCCGGCCGCGGCCGGTGGATCGGCAGTGATCCCGGCAGGGAGATCCGAGCCCCTCACCCTCCCGCCGCCTTCGGCATCGGGCTCTCCCTCTCCCGCAAGGGGAGGGCATCTACGCATTGTCGAGCGGTATCGGCGAGCATGCGAACAGATTGCCTCTCCCGCTTGCGGGAGAGGTCGGAACCGCGGCAGCGGTTCCGGGTGAGGGCGTCTTCGATCCGCAAGAGCACGCCTTCGAGACTCTGTAGGACGTCGTTGTTTCAGAAGCGCAGGACCGTGAAGCCTTCGGCCTCCAGGGCGGCGGTGCGCTGCGCGTCACGAGCCGGCCCGTGCTGGCTCCCGTCGACCTCGACGATCAGCATCGCTTCGAGGCAGCACAGATCGGCGACATACGGGCCCACCGGGTGCTGGCGTCGGAATTTGGCCCCGGCGAATCCGCGGTTGCGCAGATGCCGCCAAAGCACCCCCTCCGCCAGCGTGCTGTCCCGGCGAAGCCTGCGTGCCTGCTTGATCCGTGCCCCTCCCTCACCCGGGCATCCTGCGGATGTCCGACCTCTCCCGCAAGCGGGAGAGGCAAAGGAAACAACGCCGCAAGGATCTGTAGATGCCCTAGCTCTCCCCAAGGAGAGAGAAGCGGAGCCGCGCTCTTACACCTCTCCTTGGGGAGAGGTCGAAATCGCGCAGCGATTTCGGGTGAGGGGGCGACTCGGGTCCATCCGCATCGCGGACCGTCCTTGTTACCGCTCCGACGCGAAGACGAAGGGTGCCGGCAGGCGCAGGGCCACCGGGTCGCCGACCGACAGCGCCGGCAGGTCCGGGCTGTAGCGGTCGGCCTCGATCCGGATCGGGTCGGCGGACAGCGGCGTCTCCGCCTCCACCGTCACCGTGGTGGCGCTGTGCAGCACCCGCCGGGCGGTGCCGGGCACCAGCCCGTCGCCTGAGGTCCCGGCCGGCAGCAGCCGGATGGCGCGCGGCCGGATGTCGGCGATGGCCCGGCTGCCGGCGGCCAGGCCGCGGGTGTCGGCCGGCAGGCGCAGGCCGGCGACCTCCACCGCATCCGGCCCCGCCACCGTGCAGGGCAGGCGGTTGACGTCGCCGAGGAAGCTGGAGACGAAGGCCGTGGCCGGGTTGTCGACCAGCGCCGCCGGGTCGCCCTGCTGCTCGATCCGGCCGTCGCGCAGCACCACCACCCGGTCGGCCAGTTCCAGCGCCTCCTCCTGGTCGTGGGTGACGAACAGGCTGGTCAGGCCGGTGCGGTCGTGCAGCTCGCGCAGCCACACCCGCAGCTCCTTCCGCACCTTGGCGTCGAGCGCGCCGAAGGGCTCGTCCAGCAGCAGCAATTTGGGCTCGATCGCCAGCGCCCGGGCCAGGGCGACGCGCTGGCGCTGGCCGCCCGACAGCTGGCGCGGATAGCGCCGCGACAGGCCGGGCAGCTGCACCAGCTCCAGCAGCTCCTCGACCCGGCGCGCGATCTCGGCCTTGGGCGGACGGGTGGGGCCGGGCCGCACCTGCAGGCCGAAGGCGATGTTGCCGAACACGGTCATGTGCCGGAACAGGGCGTAGTGCTGGAACACGAAGCCGATCCGCCGCTGCCGCGGCTTGACCGCGGCGATGTCGGCGCCGTCGACCAGGATGTGCCCGGCATCCGCCCGCTCCAGCCCCGCCACGATGCGCAGCAGCGTGGTCTTGCCCGAGCCGGAGGGGCCGAGCAGGGCGACGAAGGCGCGGTCCGGCACCTCCAGCTCGATCTCGTTCAGCGCATAGACCGGGCCGAAGCGCTTGGTCAGGCCTTGGATGGCGATCGGCATCAGCTCTCCGCGGGATCCGTGCGGTCCGAGCGGAACCGCCATTCGAGCAGGGTCTTCAGCACCAGCGTCACCAGCGCCAGCCCGGCCAGCAGCGAGGCCACGGCGAAGGCGCCGACGAAATTGTACTCGTTGTAGAGGATCTCGACCTGCAGCGGCATGGTGTTGGTCTGGCCGCGGATGTGGCCGGAGACGACCGAGACGGCGCCGAACTCGCCCATCGCCCGGGCGTTGCACAGCAGCACGCCGTACAAGAGCGCCCATTTGACGTTGGGCAGCGTCACCCGGAAGAAGGTCTGCCAGCCGCTGGCGCCCAGCAGCACCGCCGCTTCCTCCTCGTCGGTGCCCTGCTCCTGCATCAGCGGGATCAGCTCGCGCGCCACGAAGGGCAGGGTGACGAAGATGGTGGCGATGACTAGGCCGGTGACGGTGAAGATCACCCGGATGCCGTGCGCCTCGAGGAACGGGCCGAACCAGCCGTTGGCGCCGAACAGCAGCACGTAGATCAGGCCCGAGATCACCGGCGAGACCGAGAAGGGCAGGTCGACGAAGGTGGTCAGAAGGCTCTTGCCCGGGAACTCGAACTTGGCGATCGCCCAGGCGGTGGCCAGGCCGAACACCGTGTTCAGCGGCACGGCGATGGCGGCGACGGTCAGGGTCAGGCGGATCGCCGCCAGCGAATCGCCGCTGCCGATGCCCTCGAGATAGGCGTCGATCCCCTTGCGCAGCGCCTCGGTCAGCACCACGGCCAGCGGCAGCACCAGGAACAGGCCGAGGAAGACCACGGCGATGGCGATCAGGGCCAGGCGGATGCCGAACGGCTCCTCCCACGGCCGGTCGGCGGGCTTCAGCCGGGTGCGCGCGGCTGCCAGCGTGCGGGTCAGTCCGCCCATTTGCGGCTCCAGCGCTGCAGCAGGTTGATCACCAGGATGATGAGGAAGGCGGCCAGCAGCATCACCGCCCCGATCGTGGCGGCGCCGGCATAGTCGTACTCCTCCAGCCGGATCACGATCAGCAGCGGCGCGATCTCGGACACGCCGGGGATGTTGCCGGCGATGAAGATGACCGATCCGTATTCGCCGACCGCCCGGGCGAAGGCCAGGATGAAGCCGGTCAGGATCGCCGGCGACAAGAGCGGCAGCACCACCCGCCACACCACCTGCCAGCGCCGGGCGCCGAGGGTGGCGGCGGCCTCCTCGATCTCGCGGTCCAGGTCCTCCAGCACCGGCTCGACCGTGCGCACCACGAAGGGCAGGCCGATGAAGACCAGGGCGATGAAGATGCCGGGCGGGCCGAAGGCGGCCTTGATGCCGATCTGCATCAAGGGGCCGCCGAGCCATCCCTTGGGCGAATAGAGGGCGGCCAGCGCGATGCCCGCCACCGCCGTCGGCAGGGCGAAGGGCAGGTCGATCAGCGCGTTCATCAGCGGCCGGCCCCAGAAGCGGTAGCGCGTCACCACCCAGGCGACCAGCGTGCCGAAGACGACGTTCACCGCCGCGGCCAGCAGCGCCAGGCCGAAGCTGACCTTGAGCGCCGCCACGGTGCGCGGCGACGACACCACCCGCCAGATGCCGTCGATCCCGAGCTCCCAGGGCCGGATGACCAGCGCCGCCAGCGGCAGCAGGACCAGGAGGGCCAGATAGGTGAGGGAGAAGCCGAGGGTCAGCCCGAATCCCGGCAGCACGCCGACATGGCGCGCCGCCGGGGGCGGGGTGTCTCTAGCCCTTTCGGTAGATCTGATCGAAGGTGCCGCCATCCGAGAAGTGTGCCTGCTGGGCCTTCTGCCAGCCACCGAAGACATCATCGATGGTGAACAGGTTGACGGCCGGGAAAGTGTCCTTGTACTTCGCCGCCACCTCCGCCGACCGCGGCCGGTAGAAGTTCTTGGCGGCCAGCTCCTGCCCCTCGGGCGAGTACAGGAACTCGAGATAGGCCTGGGCCACGGCGCGGGTGCCGCGGGCGTCGACCACCTTGTCGACCACCGCGACGGTCGGCTCGGCCAGGATCGAGACCGAGGGCACGACGATGTCGAATTCGTCGGGGCCCAGCTCCTTCACCGCCAGGAACGCCTCGTTCTCCCAGGCGATCAGCACGTCGCCGATGCCGCGCTGGACGAAGGTGGTGGTCGAGCCGCGAGCGCCGGTGTCCAGCACCGGGACGTTGGCGAAGATCTTCTGCACGAAGTCCTTGGCCGTCTGGTCGTTGCCGCCGGGCTGCTTCAGGGCATAGCCCCAGGCGGCGAGGTAGTTCCAGCGCGCCCCGCCCGAGGTCTTCGGGTTCGGGGTGATCACCTGGACGCCTTCCTTGGCCAGGTCGGGCCAGTCCTTGATCCCCAGCGGGTTGCCCTTGCGCACCAGGAACACGATGGTCGAGGTGTAGGGCGCGCTGTTGTCCGGCAGCCGCTTCTGCCAGGCCTTGTCGATCAGCCCCTTGCTGGCGATGGCGTCGACGTCGTAGGCCAGCGCCAGGGTGACGACGTCGGCCTGCAGCCCGTCGATCACCGAGCGCGCCTGGGCGCCGGAGCCGCCATGCGAGGCCTCGATGGTGAGATTGTCGCCGGACTTCGCCTTCCACTGCTCGGCAAAGGCGGCGTTGACCTGCTTGTACAGCTCGCGCGTCGGGTCATAGGAGACGTTGAGCAGCTTGATGTCGGCCGCATGCGCCGTGGCCGCAGCCAGCGCGATGGCCGCCGCGGCCAGCAGCCGAGTGGTCATGAACCGCATGACTTCGACCTCCGATGTTCCTTGGGTTGGTGCATGTGGCGGCGTCGCGCACAGTAAGGCGGGGAACCGCGACGAACGCAATCTCTATTTCACATAAAATACCATGGACCATGCGGCCGTATTTTACAATCATGGATAGATATTATGATGGTGGGGCACGACACGGAAGTGGCCGGATTGTCCGGTTCGTGAGGCCGGGAACCAGGCTGCGAGCAGGGACGCGATCCGCCGCCGCGGCGTCGCCCTCTCCGATCGTTCGGGGCATCATCGCGGCCTCGAGGGCATGGCCTCCTGTTCCGTCAGCGGTCAGTGCGGCGCTGTCCGGATCAGGTCCGTTTGACGGATCGCGACCCGAATTACCGCCCTTGGCGCCCGTCGGCCCGGGCCGGCCGGAAAGGGTGATATGCGGCCATCGCGCCGGGCTCCCGCGAGCGGACATAGCCGGATTCGACCCTCGGCGGTCATGAGGCGCAGCGAGAGGCCATGACGTTTGCGTGGTCCGCAGTCGGCTCTTTGCGGATGGTCGCCAGCCCTCCGGCTTCCCCGGAACGGACATTGCCAGCGACCCATCTCTCCCCGCAACCGGACCTAGCGCACCGAAGGGTCGAACATCATCGATCCCTTCTGCGGACGTGAGTAACCGGGGAAGGTTGCCTTACGACGACTCATGGCCAGATCCGTTCGGGCAGAGCCCAGCTTGCTACGATCCTAAGTCGCGCTGCTGCCGATACCACTCGATCCACCAACTCGCAAAGTAACGTACGATTAACCCTATTAGGGCCGCGCCCAGGCCAACCGCAAGAAATATGCCGCCGTCACCGCGACCGCCCAGCAATAGCAGAGTACCATAAAAACAAAAAATCACTGCAAAAACTATCGCGGTGCATGCCCAGTAATACATTACTTTCACAATTATAAATCTATAGCTGCGGCGATATGACCAATTATCGCCTCTCCTCGACAGGTAAACGATATAGGCGGATCCGAATATCAATCCGAAAAATAATACATTTACCAAAATGTGCATCCACATGAAGTTCATCCGATGCCCGAATTGGATGGTCGTCCGAGAATATGCCTCAGAAGCTTTCCCCAGCACAAAGTGGATCCACGGGGTGCGTGTCGCGATGAGAAGTCACGCTCCCCGGATATAGAAGGAGCTTGCTAAACTGTCCCGCTGATCAAGGGACGCTGCAAAGCGGCCGTCCTGGTCGACTCCAGAAAGCGGACAGGGCTCGACTCGACCCAGAGGCGACGTTCACGATCCGCGGTCAAAATTGCAGCCGCGCGTCTTGACGCCGCCATCCCATTGAGGATCAGGTCCCTATCACTCGAGCCAGCGGTCCATCAGCACATGCTGCAGCAGACTGGCCGGGCTTATCCCCTGGAGCCAGGATTCCTCCGAGCACTTCATCAATGTAAATTCTCGCCATCGAGACGCCTTCATCTTTCTCCCAGTGGACCTTGAAGGCATCTGACGAATTTGGAATCACATAAGGCAGATTCGTTTTTGAAAGCTTTGCGGGATTCGCAAATGGCGCTCTCTCCGGATTATCCCATTCTGGCTCACTTGGTGCGGCGCCGCGGTTATACAGCCAAACGTCCCCAATGATCCCATCCGGAGAGATCAGATATCCGTAGCACACCCTTCCATCATCCTCGATGACGAGCCGAAGGCCCGACACGTCGTCGGAGAATTCGGCAAGGAATCCGGCAGGATTAGCCATTCACTCCATCCGCTTCGATAATGCCGTTTGGGTCCCCACCTCCTTCAAGTCTAATACGTCGGTGACTGTCGCTCCAAGCAGCCGCAGGTCCGCTTTCCGCCCATCTCAGCCGGCCAGGCCGAATCGAGGTCGCACAAAAAGCGGCCGTAGCGCTCGGCGCTAGAGAGCGGACATGGCCACACGCGACCCGAAGCTGACGGTTGTCATAGAGGCTGCAGCCTAATGTGTCGGTCGGCCGATTTCGCCCTCGTACGAACTTGAAGGCTCTATAAAATAGTCGTACCGGGATCAGCCAGCTAGCAATGCGGCCGCCACTTACGATACTTCTATCCCATGAAGCAGAACTTCGAAAGTGTAACATTTCCAGAAAGGATGAAGACCGAGCCAGTGGCAAAGCTTGGATGAGCAATGCCGCCAAACACCACTCGACAATCCTTGTCTGAATTGATGAACTTGGCTGCGGAATCCAAGTTTGCTAGATCGAAATATATCTTAAGTGGAGTGTCATTCGATCGACCCCGCATCAGTCGGGAGTCGGTCGCAGAGCCATAAGGAAGAGCCAAAGAAAACTCATCCTCCACAAGAGATCGCAGGCAAAACCCAAGATCATCAGTGCTGCACCGCCATGGCTTCATGACAATTGCGTAGTAGTCCAGGCGGCAGAACCCAAACGCCTCAGATATCGACACCTCGTAGGTCGGCGTCTCATATGGATTATGAACGTCAGTTTCGAGTCCTATGATTTCGGACGCCTTCCGGCACTCCTCGGCGGTCTCGCGGTAAGTCAACAGTTGGTCGATGATGGGTTCTTCGCCGCGCTTTGGGGGATGTGAAGGGTTGAACGTCTTTGTCCGACCGTCAGGCGTTGTCATTCTGATAATTGTTCCATCGGCCCGCAGCAACTCGGGAGCCAGCATGCCGAACATGGCGACGAACGCGAAGAGGATGAACCGTTTGGCCATGGGGCGCGCACTGGTGGCGTATTGTCCCAACCAATGTGCAGGCTTCTATAGCCCGATGTCCACTTTCCGCCCTTCCCGATCGGCCAAGCCAACCGGAGGGCACCCGAAAGCGACCATCGCACCGGGCTCCGGGAAAGGGACATGACCCGATTCGGCCCGAAGCGGACCTTCATGGTCAGAGGGTGCAGTGCTACTGCTCATAAGGTCGGTAGAAGTGCCGGCAGAGCACGATAATTGGACGGATCGCTACAGTGGCCGAAGACATAAGTGGCATACTAGAATCGATTATCGATCGCTTTCCTCCAGGAGGAGAGCTAGCGGAGTCCGATCGAGCCTACCTTCGAGATAAGCTGAGGCGTCGAGAAGGTCCGCTCGACGCAATCATTTACACACTCGGAAGAGCTGGAAATCCTGATGATCGTGACCTGATCAGGGAATTCGTCACCTATAGCGGCGATGTATATCTCCCTGCCAGAGCTCTACGAATGTTATGTTTTTGGATCGATAGTTGGCAGCCTTACGCGAACCATATCATCCAGGGGATCAAAGGAGAGCCTTGGGATGCAGGAGGCTCACACAAACTCGCGTGCATCAGAATAGCCTCTGACATTCTGATCGATCAGTATGAGCAACGGCTGGTAGATTTGATCATTCAGGAATTTCACAGGACAACGGATATTGCTACAAAGCAATCTTGCTTTGAGGCGCTGCGAAATGCAGACGGGCGTTCTCAGAAAGAGGCGCTCTTGGAAACCATGAGAGACAGGAATATTTTTGATCTGTCCTTGTTGCAGCGGCTCGCCGTGGGCAATCATCATCGATCAACCGACTAGTCGAAGTTCGGTTCTCTGACCACGCTCATATCTTGGGCGGTGTCCGCTTTCCGCCCATCTCGGACGATCTGACCGGACGGATCGGGCTCAAAGCCGTCGCGGGGTGGTTTACCTCTGACATTCGCGCGCTGGCCGCCGGAACGGGATCGATGACGACCCGATCCTTCCCTGTGTCGTGTCCGCTTTCGGGCAAGATTGGATCGCCGGAATGTCCGCTCTGGGGAAGCCGGCAGGGCCGGCGATGGTCCGCACCGAGCCGACAGCAGACCCCTGCCGGGACGGTGCAGCATGATGAGAGCGTTGGCACCCGTCCGCCCAACGGCCGTTTGACGGCCAGCCGGCAATTTGTCCGCCAATCCACCTTGACGATGGCTTTCCGGACAAGTGGTTTGCCGGACGAGTTTTCGGACAAGGGCCGGCGCGAGATAGCGGCAATCGGCTAAGCTGGGGTTTCAGCGGCCGACCAGGATCCGGCACCGCAGTCGACGCTTTGCCAAGGCCGGTTATGCCCGAGTGTTCCAGGACGAGGCGTCCGGCGGCAAAGCTGACCGGCCGGGTCCGATGGCTGCCCTCACCTTCGTGCGCGAGGGCGACATTCCGGTGGTGTGAAAGCTGGGCCGCCTCGTCGTTCCCTGCCGCACCTGATCGAGACCGTGAACGCATTGGAGACTCGGGGTGTCGGCTTCCGCTCCTTGACGGAGGCGAGAGCGGACAATCTGATCGCTTTCGTGTCGTGGTCCCATGCTCGCCTGCCTTCGCTTTCGCACATGCGAAGGACGCCGCGGGGTCGGATCCTGCGCATTTGCCGCGAATTCCGATTGCATCGGAACGGCGGCGCAGGCAGATTTTCGTTTGCGAAGATCGAAAGCGGCGCGGCCGCAAACAGAGGCGGGAAACGTGGCTGAGGTGCTGTACGACCTCCTGGTCATCGGCGGCGGCGTCAACGGCGTCGGCATCGCGCGCGATGCGGCGGGGCGCGGCCTGTCCGTCCTGCTCTGCGAAAAGGCCGACCTGGCCGGGGCCACCTCCTCGGCCTCGACCAAGCTGATCCATGGCGGCCTGCGCTATCTCGAATATTACGAGTTCCGCCTGGTCCGCGAAGCGCTGATGGAGCGCGAGGTGCTGCTGCGCGCGGCGCCGCACATCATCTGGCCGCTGCGGTTCGTGCTGCCGCACGACCGGTCGATGCGGCCGGCCTGGATGGTGCGGCTCGGCCTGTTCCTCTACGACCATCTCGGCGGCCGCAAGAAGCTGCCGGCCAGCCACGGGCTGAAGCTGCGCGGCGGCGCCATCGGCCGGGTCCTGCGGCCGCATCTGACGCGCGGTTTCGAATATTCCGACTGCTGGGTCGACGACGCCCGCATGGTGGCGCTGGCGGCGCTGGACGCGAAGGAGCGCGGCGCCGAGATCCTGACCCGCACCGAATGCGTCGCGGCGACGCGCGAGGCCGGCCGCTGGACCGCGACGCTGCGCGCCGCCGACGGCCGCGAGCGGCGGGTCTTGGCGCGCGGCCTGGTCAATGCCGGCGGCCCCTGGGTCAAGCATGTGCTGAACGACACGGTGGGCCTGCCGGGCGCCTCCAGCGTGCGGCTGGTCAAGGGCAGCCACATCGTGGTGCCGCGGCTCTATGACGGGCCCGAGGCCTTCATCCTGCAGAACGCCGACCGGCGCATCGTCTTCGTCATCCCCTATGAGGGGAAGTTCTCGCTGATCGGCACCACCGACCTCGACTACCAGGGCGACCCGGCCGGCGTCGGCATCACGCCGGAGGAGACGGCCTATCTGTGCGAGGCGGTCGGCCGCTGCTTCTCCGCCGGCCCGACCCCGGACGACGTGGTCTGGAGCTATGCCGGCGTGCGGCCGCTCTATGACGACGGCTCGTCCAGCGCGTCGGAGGCCACGCGCGACTACGTGCTGGAGCTGGACGCGCCCGAGGGCGAGGCGCCGGCCCTGTCGGTGTTCGGCGGCAAGATCACCACCTTCCGCCGCCTGTCCGAGCATGCGCTGGAGAAGCTGGCGCCGGTGATGGGCATCGCCGGCAAGCCCTGGACCGCGACGGCGGCGCTGCCCGGCGGCGACATCCCGGACGCCGATTTCGACGGCTTCCTGGCCAGGCTGCGCGCCGCCCGGCCCTGGCTGCCGGAGCCGCTGGCCCGCCGCCTGGCCCGCGCCTACGGCACCCGCGTCGACCGGCTGCTGGGGGAGGCCCGGAGCCTGGAGGACCTCGGCCGCGACTTCGGCGCCGGGCTGACCGAGGCCGAGCTCGACTACCTGGTCGACCAGGAATGGGCACGCACCGCCGAGGACGTGCTGTGGCGCCGGTCGAAGCTGGGGCTGCACATCCCGGCCGAGGCGCATGGCGCGATCGCCGACTGGCTCAGGGCCCGCAACTCCCGTCCCGAGGAAAGGGCCGCGTCGTGACGCTCGTTCTCGAAAGCGTGACCCGGGAGGTCGGGGCGGAGACCCACATCCATCCGCTCGACCTGACGCTCGAGCCCGGCACGCTGACCGTGCTGCTGGGCCGCACCCAGGCCGGCAAGACCACGCTGATGCGGCTGATGGCGGGGCTGGAGCGGCCGAGCCGCGGCCGCGTCCTGGCCGACGGCCGCGACGTCACCGGCATCTCGGTGCGGAACCGCGACGTCGCCATGGTCTACCAGCAGTTCATCAACTATCCGTCGAAGACGGTCTACGACAACATCGCCTCGCCGCTGCGCCTCAAGGGCCTCGGCCGGGCCGAGATCGACCGCAAGGTGCGCGAGACCGCGGCGATGCTGCGGATCGACCGGTTCCTGGAACGGCTGCCCGGCGAGCTGTCGGGCGGCCAGCAGCAGCGCACCGCGATCGCCCGCGCCCTGGTCAAGGACGCCGGGCTGCTGCTGCTGGACGAACCGCTGGTCAATCTCGACTACAAGCTGCGCGAGGAGCTGCGGGCCGAGCTGTCGGAGATCTTCCGCCGCGGCAAGGCGATCGTGGTCTATGCCACCACCGAGCCGGCCGAGGCGCTGATCCTGGGCGGCCGCACCGCGGTGCTGGACGAGGGCCGGCTGCTGCAGGAAGGGCCGACGGTCGAGGTGTTCCAGCACCCGGCCTCGACCCGGGTGGCCGAGGCGTTCAGCGACCCGCCGATGAATCTCGGCCCTGCCGAGGTGGCGGACGGGGCCCTGCGCCTGTTCGACGGCGTCGCCGTGCCGCTGGCCGGGCACCTGGCCGGGCTGGCGGCGGGGCCCTGCACCGTCGGGGTGCGGCCGGGCCACATCCGCCTCGGCGCCGGCGGTCCGGGCGAGGCCTCGGTGACCACCCGGGTCGAGCTGGCCGAGATCAGCGGCTCCGAGACCTATGTCCATTTCCATTTCGGCGACCGGCCCTGGGTGGCGCAGCAGCCCGGGGTGCACAAGCACCCGCTGGGCGAGCCGCTGACGGTCGCGATCGATCCCGCCCGGATCTACGTCTTCGACCCGGCCGGGCGGCTCGCCGCCGCGCCGGCCCGGACCAGGTGAAGCATGGCCCGCATCGAGCTCAAGTCCCTGGCCCACAGCTACCGCCCGAATCCGGCGGATCCGGCGGACTACGCGCTGCGGCCGATGGACATGGTCTGGCAGAGCGGCCGGGCCTACGCCCTGCTGGGGCCGTCCGGCTGCGGCAAGACCACGCTGCTCAACATCATCTCCGGCCTGGTGACGCCGAGCCAGGGCCAGGTGCTGTTCGACGGCCGCGACGTCACCCAGGCCTCGCCGGAGCAGCGCAACATCGCCCAGGTGTTCCAGTTCCCGGTGGTCTACGACACCATGACGGTGGCGGAGAACCTGGCCTTCCCGCTGCGCAACCGCAGGCTGCCGAAGCCGGAGATCGAGGCCCGAGTCGCCGAGGTGGCGGCGATGCTGGAGCTGACGCCTGTCCTGAAGCGCCGGGCCCGCGGCCTGGACGCCGACCAGAAGCAGAAGATCTCGCTCGGGCGGGGCCTGGTGCGCAAGGACGTCGCCGCGATCCTGTTCGACGAGCCGCTGACCGTCATCGACCCGCACCTCAAATGGCAGCTGCGGCGCAAGCTGAAGCAGGTGCACGAGCAGGTGCGGACCAGCCTGATCTACGTCACCCACGACCAGCTCGAGGCGCTGACCTTCGCCGACGAGGTGATCGTGATGTATGACGGCCAGGTGGTGCAGCTCGGCACCCCGCAGGACCTGTTCGAGCGGCCGGCCCACACCTTCGTCGGCTACTTCATCGGCAGCCCGGGCATCAACCTGCTGCCCTGCATCGTCGACGAGGGCGATGCGGTGATCGACGGCGCCCGCATCCCGCTGTCGGAGTCGGCGCGGCAGGGGGCGGCGGCGTTCCTGGCCGGCGGCGCCGGCACGCTCGAGCTCGGCATCCGGCCGGAGTTCCTGGAGATCGCCGACAGCGGCATCCCGGCGGCGGTGACCGGGGTCGAGGATCTCGGCACCCATCTGATCGTCACGCTGCGGCTCGGCGCCGCGACGGTGAAGGCCAAGCTGGCCGAGGGCCGCGGCGTCCCGGCCGGCACCGCGCATCTGCGCTTCCCGCCGCAGCGCACCCTTCTTTACGCCGACGGCAAGCTGGTGGGTTGAGATGGAAAAGACCCCAAACAACGCCGCCTGGTTCCTGGTCGTCCCGGTCGTGCTGCTGGTCGCGTTCAGCGCCATCATCCCGCTGATGACGGTCGTGAACTACTCGGTGCAGGACATCTTCGGCCCCGGCCAGGGCGTCTTCGTCGGCACCGAATGGTTCGAGCAGGTGCTGCAGGACGACCGGCTGCAGGCGGCGCTCGGCCGGCAGCTGATCTTCAGCTTCTGCGTGCTGGCGATCGAGATCCCGCTCGGGGTGCTGGTGGCGCTGTGCATGCCCGCGCGGGGCTGGGCCGTGTCCGTCACGCTCGTGGTGCTGGCGCTGCCGCTGCTGATCCCCTGGAACGTGGTCGGCACGATCTGGCAGATCTTCGCCCGGCCGGACATCGGCCTGGCCGGCGTTCTGATCAACCGCCTGGGCCTCGACTACAACTACACCGCCGACACCTTCGACGCCTGGATCACCGTGCTGGTGATGGACATCTGGCACTGGACATCGCTGGTGGCGCTGCTCGGCTATGCGGGCTTGCGCTCGATCCCGGATGCCTTCTACCAGGCGGCGCGGATCGACGGCGCCTCGCGCTGGGCGGTGTTCCGCTACATCCAGCTGCCGAAGATGTCGGGCGTGCTGCTGATCGCGGTGCTGCTGCGTTTCATGGACAGCTTCATGATCTACACCGAGCCCTTCGTCCTGACCGGTGGCGGGCCCGGCAACGCCACGACCTTCCTGAGCCAGGAGCTGACCCGCATGGCGGTCGGCCAGTTCGACCTCGGGCCCGCGGCGGCGTTCTCGATCATCTACTTCCTGATCATCCTGCTGTTCTCCTGGCTGTTCTACACGGTCATCACCAACATCGGGAAAGCCGACGCGTCATGAACCGCCGCACCCGCGCCGTCATCCTGATCCTGTACATGCTGTTCCTGCTGCTGCCGATCTACTGGCTGGTCAGCATGTCGCTGAAGGAGAACCGCGAGATCCTGTCCGGGTTCACACTGTTCCCGCAGACCCTGACCTTCGCCAACTACGCCACCATCTTCACCGACCGGTCCTGGTATTCGGGCTACATCCATTCGATCACCTATGTGCTGATGAACATGGTGATCTCGGTGCTGGTGGCGCTGCCGGCGGCCTATGCCTTCAGCCGGTACCGCTTCGTCGGCGACCGGCACATGTTCTTCTGGCTGCTGTCGAACCGGATGTCGCCGCCGGCGGTGTTCCTGCTGCCCTTCTTCCAGCTCTATTCCGCCTTCGGGCTGATCGACACGCCCTACGCCGTGGCCCTCGCGCATTGCCTGTTCAACGTGCCGCTGGCGGTGTGGATCCTGGAGGGCTTCATGTCCGGCGTGCCGAAGGAGATCGACGAGACCGCCTATATCGACGGCTACTCCTTCCCGCGCTTCTTCCTGACCATCTTCGTGCCGCTGATCCGCGGCGGCATCGGCGTCACCGCCTTCTTCTGCTTCATGTTCTCCTGGGTCGAGTTGCTGCTGGCCCGGACCCTGACCTCGGTCGAGGCCAAGCCGATCGCCGCCACCATGACCCGCACGGTCAGCGCCGCCGGCATGGACTGGTCGCTGCTGGCCGCCGCCGGCGTGCTGACCATCGTGCCCGGCGCGATCGTGATCTGGTTCGTCCGCAACTACATCGCCAAGGGCTTCGCCCTGGGCCGGGTGTGAGGAGGCCGCGCCATGACCTTGGACTGGATGGCCTGGACGCCGCCCACCGCTTGGTTCTTCGGCGGCATCGCGGCGCTCCTGGCGGCGATGACGGTGTGGCAGTTCGTGTCGCCTTCGGTGCCGCGGCGGGGTTTCCTGCCGTTGACGACCACCCGCGGCGACCGGCTGTTCATCGGCCTGCTCGGCGCCGCCTACATCCATCTCGCCTGGATCGGGCTGGCCTCGGGCAGCCTCTGGTACGGCTTCGCGATCGCCGTGGCTTGGATGATCGCGGTGATGCGGTTCGGATGAGCTGACGCGGGTTCCGGACCGGCCCCGGCCAACGGGGTGGTTTCAACATCTGTCTAGACGGGGAGAGATCATGACCAAGATGCTGCACGGGCCGGGCGGGTTCCCGGTCCACCGCCGGGACCTGCTGCGCGGCGCCTCCGCTCTCGGCGCCGCCATCGCGGTGCCGGGCTTCGCCCGCCGCGCCTTCGCCCAGGGCGCCGACCAGCTGGTCGCCAACGCGAAGAAATGGATCGACACCGAGTTCCAGCCTTCGACTCTGTCCAAGGACGAGCAGCTGAAGGAGATGGAGTTCTTCATCAAGGCGGCGGAGCCGTTCCGCGGCATGGACATCAACGTGGTGTCGGAGACGATCACCTCCCATGAGTACGAGGCCAAGACGCTGGCCCGCGCTTTCTCCGAGATCACCGGCATCAACCTGAAGCACGACCTGATTCAGGAAGGCGACGTGATCGAGAAGCTGCAGACGCAGATGCAGTCGGGCCAGAACATCTACGACGCCTACGTCAACGACAGCGATCTGATCGGCACCCATTTCCGCTACGGCCAGGCGGTGCCGCTGTCCGACTTCATGGCGGGCGACGGCAAGGATTTCACCCTGCCGACGCTCGACATCGACGACTTCATGGGCAAGAGCTTCACCACCGGCCCGGACGGCAAGCTGTACCAGATCCCGGACCAGCAGTTCGCGAACCTCTACTGGTTCCGCTACGACTGGTTCACCGATCCGAAGCTGCAGGAGCAGTTCAAGGCGGCCTACGGCTACGATCTGGGCGTTCCGCTGAACTGGTCGGCCTATGAGGACATCGCCGACTTCTTCACCAACAAGGTGAAGGAAATCAACGGCATCCGCGTCTGGGGCCACATGGACTACGGCAAGAAGGACCCGTCGCTGGGCTGGCGCTTCACCGACGCCTGGCTGTCGATGGCCGGCGGCGGCGACAAGGGCATCCCGAACGGCCTGCCGGTCGACGAATGGGGCATCCGGGTCGAGGGCTGCCGCCCGGCCGGCTCCAGCGTCACCCGCGGCGGTGACGTCAATGGTCCGGCGGCGGTGTACGCGCTGACCAAGTACATCGAGTGGCTGAAGAAGTACGCCCCGCCCGAGGCGGCCGGCATGACCTTCTCCGAGGCCGGACCGGTGCCGGGCCAGGGCAACATCGCCCAGCAGATCTTCTGGTACACCGCCTTCACCGCCGACCTCGCGAAGCCCGGCCTGCCGGTGGTCAACGAGGACGGCACGCCGAAATGGCGCATGGCGCCTTCGCCGCACGGCCCGTACTGGGAGGAGGGGATGAAGCTGGGCTACCAGGATTGCGGCTCCTGGACCCTGTTGAAGAGCACCCCTAAGGAGCGGCAGCAGGCGGCCTGGCTGTACGCCCAGTTCTGCATCTGCAAGTCGACCTCGCTGAAGAAGTTGCAGGTCGGCCTGACGCCGATCCGCGACAGCGACATCCGTTCCAAGGCGATGGACGAGATGGCGCCGAAGCTGGGCGGTCTGGTCGAGTTCTACCGCAGCCCCGCGCGGGTGGCGTGGACTCCCACCGGCACCAATGTGCCCGACTATCCGCGCCTGGCGCAGCTGTGGTGGCAGAACGTGGCCGAGGCGGTGACCGGCGAGGTCACGCCGCAGCAGGCCATGGACAACCTTGCCAAGCAGCAGGACCAGGTGCTGGCGCGGCTGGAGCGGGCCGGCAATCTCGGCGACTGTGGACCGAAGCTGAACGAGGAGAAGGACGCCCAGTACTGGTTCGACCAGCCCGGCGCGCCGAAGCCGAAGCTGGAGAACGAGAAGGAGAAGGGCCAGACCGTGGCCTATGACAGCCTGCTGCAGGCCTGGAAGGAAGGGAAGGTGCGGTAGGCCTCCATCCCCCTGCCGTCGTCGCCGGGCTCGACCCGGCGATCCGGAGAACGTCGAACGTTCTGCATGCCCGGGTCTCAAGCCCGGGCATGACAGCTTGTGAGGGTGCGATGGCCGGGTGGGAAGGATCCGGCTGACGGATGGCGCAATAACGTGATCGCATGAGAAAGACCAGGAATCCGTCGTATCAATTCATGAACGCGATGGACATCCGGAGCGATCATTATGCCCAAAGTCAGACCCAAGCTCCGCCATTGGCTTCGCAATCTGACCGGTGCTGCATTGGAATCGCCGGATGACGGGCCGGGCGAATCCAGCACTGCGCCTGGAGCGGAGAGCGACGAGGACTATGCCGGGATCGTTCTGGACAGGCTGCAGGCCTGGCAGGCGGAGGCCCGGGCCTTCGTCTCCCTTGATATCTCGGATCTCGACCTGGACCGGCTGCCCGACGAGATCCTTCTCGAGCTCCAGGCGGCCAAGCTGGAGGGGTACGAGATCCAGTACGCCCGGCTGAAGAACATGATCGAGCAGGGCAACGGCAACGAGGCCTGTACGGCTCTGTTCTCCGCGAGGAATGCGCTGCTCGACGCCAATGCCTTGTTCCAGAAGATTTCGAGGGAGGCTTCCAACGCCGGATCCCGATCGGGCTGGGCGGGCGCGCAAAACCCGTTCGTGTCGAAGGAGATGTCCGCCCTCAACCTGTTCGAGGACTATGTCAGCCCCATCATCGAGAGACTCGAGGGTCGGATTGGCGTTCTGCGCGAGAGATACAGAATCATTGTCGATCTCGTCGACAGGACCACGGACGATATGGATCGTTCGAACATGGCGGTCATGAAGGACAAGGAGACCCTCGACCGGGTCCGAAAGGCCTTCAATATCGCCGAACAGACCTTCGTCGGCATGAAGGCGATGACCGACAACCTTCCGGATCGCGGGCAGTTGCGCAGGGTGTTTCCGATGCTGGCCGACCGGTACAACACGGTCCACGAGGCCTTCAACGAGTGCGATCTCAGGGAGGTTGCGAGCCGGATCAAGCAGGAGATCAATCCCGACATCAGCCTCGGGATCTGAATGTCCTCTGGATTGTCTCGGAGGGTCGCAACGACATCGACCGAAAGAAAAACGAGTTCCCTTTCCCCTCGCGGGAGGGGAAAGGGGAAGGGGGCGTGCCGCCAAAACCGACCCGAAGTCCGGTGACCCGGCCTGCCCTCCCCCGTGCTCTATATTCCCGGGTCGAAGCCGCGCCGGGCAGGGGGCGGCACGGCGTCGCCGTCCAGCATCGCCGCCGCCACCTCGGCGCATTGCCTGCGGATGTCCGGGACCGCCGTAATCTCCCAGAAGGCGCCGCGAGTCGGCGGGCCCAGCGCGTAGAGCCGGGGCGAGGGCTGGCCGTCATGGCCAATCAGCCGGCCCCCGGAATCGACGTCGAGGCCGAGCCGCAGCCGGTCCGGCCGCGCCGCGCCGCCGGCGATCAGCGACCGCAGCAGCGGGTCGTCGGTGCGGGCCGGGTCGGTCTCCGGCCCGCTGGCCAGGACCAGGCGGCAGATCGCACGCGTCTCATCCACGGCGGCGCCGCGGCGGCGCAGCGTCACCGACAGCCCGTCCTCCAGCGCCGTCACCGTCCGCAGCCGTCCGGCCAGCACCTGCAGTTGGCCCGAGGCGATCATCGCCCCGACCCGGTCGGCGATGGCCGGCGCCACCCGGTGCCGGTGCACTTCCCACCAGGGCCGCAGATGGCGCAGGAAGCGCCCGGCCTGGGTCTCGTCCCAGCCCCGCCACAGCGCCTGGGTGAAGGGCCGCAGCCCGTCGATCACCGCCCGCCAGTCGCCGCCCGCCGCCTCGGCCTCGCGGCACAGGGCGCGGATCCGGCGTAGCACCGCCAGGGTCGGCCGGCCGACGAACTCCGCCGGATCGAGCGCGGCCGGCTTGCTGGCGACGTCGCGGTGCGGCCGGGGCAGGAGGCCGCGCCGCGACAGCGCCAGGACGCGGCCGCGATGCTCCTGCGCCGCCAGGCCGGCGGCGATGTCGATCATGGTCAGGCCGGTGCCGAGGATCAGCACCGTTTCGTCCGGCAGGATCGAGGGCAGGCACGCATCCTCCGGCCCGACCAGGATCCGCCCCGGCGCGTCCGGCAGCGGCACCGGGGCCGAGGGCGGAGCGTTGCCGATGCACAGTGCCGCGATGTCGGCCGGCTCGGTCCGGCCGGAGGCGAGGCGCACGGTCACCCCGTCGGCATGGTGGTCTAGCCCCACCGCGCCGTCCGCCAGCATGGTCAGGCCGCCGGGAAAGTCGCGCCCGGCGGCCGCCAGGGTCTCGCCGACATAGTCGCCGTAGAAGCGGCGCGGCAGGTAGGGCTCGTCGCCGGCGCCATGCGCCCGAGCCCAGCTCTGGAAATCCTCCGGCTGGTCCGGGAAGGCGCTCATATTCGCGGTCCGCACGTTCAGCAGATGCGCCGGATGCGGCGTGCCGTAAGCCATGCCGCGGCCGGGCGGGCCGCCGCGCTCGATCAGCACGACCTTCGCCGCCCCGGCCGAGCGGCGCAGGAGCTGGACCGCGAGCAGGCAGCCGGTGAACCCGGCCCCGATGATGGCGATGCGCATGATCCTCCAGCCGCTGCTTCGTCGGGCGGCATGGTAGCCATCTCCTCCCGCTCCGGCCAACCGCCGGATCGAAGCGAGGCGGGAATGCCGCCTCGCCGTTGCCATCGCCTCGCCCTATGCTGCGCGCGGGACGGAGACGGGACGAAGGGGACGATGCGGTTCGTTGCTGTGGTGGCCTGTGTGGCCCTGGCGGGGGTGGCGGCGGGGTGCGTGCCGTCGCGCGACAAGGTCGAGCTGCCCGATTCGGTGCCGGTGGACCGGGGGCTCTCGGCCGATATCCGCTATGTCTTCTTCCTGCCCGGCAAGGCCGGGCTGGCCCCGGACGGCACGGCCGCCATCGCCGCCGCGGTGGTCGAGGATGCGCGGCGCCGCGCCAAGGGACCGGCACCGCGCCTGATCGTCACCGGCCACGCCGATGCCGGTGGCGATCCGGCGGCGGCGCAGCGCCTGTCGCTGCGGCGGGCCAGGCTGGTGGCGGAGCGGCTGAAGGCGGCCGGGATCCCGCCGGGGCGGATCACGGTCGCCGGCGCCGGTGCGGCCGATCCGCTGCTGCCGGCGCCGCCGGGGCAGGCGGAACCGGCCAATGACCGGGTCGAGATCGGATTCGAATCGCCGACGGCGTCGCGATTGGACGCGACGCCGCAGCGTCCCATATAGTCTGATCGGGAGTTCCGGCGCGAAGGCGCCGCCATCGGATCGACGAGATGTACACTGCGGAAACCCGGGCGATCGAGGTGTCGGTCGAGCCGACCTATCTCGAGGACCAGTCCTCGCCCGACGAGAACCACTACGTCTGGGCCTATCATGTCCGCATCGTCAATCACGGGCGCGAGCGGGTGCAACTGCGCAGCCGCTACTGGCGGATCACCGACGAGTACGGCCGGGTGCAGGAGGTGCGCGGTCCCGGCGTCGTCGGGGTCGAGCCGGTGATCGAGCCCGGGAAGGACTTCCAGTACACCAGCGGCGCGCCGATCGCCACGCCGTCCGGCATCATGGTCGGCACCTATCAGATGGAAACCCCGTCGGGCGAGCGCTTCGACGTGGCGATCCCGGCCTTTTCGCTGGACAGCCCGCATCGTACGATCCGGTTGAACTGACGTGACAGACCACTTTCCTAGAGTCCAGGCAGCCCCGGTCCGGGCTGCAGCGCCGAATCGCACCGCCAACGACAATCGCCCGGAGAAGCCGGCATCATGACCCGCAACCCCTTCACCCCCGTGGCGGCCAACGTCGCAGCACAGCCTGCGCGCGCGGTCGAGCAGCGCCCGAGCCGCTCCGAGGCCGAGGAGGCGGTGCGCGTGCTGCTGCGCTGGGCCGGCGAGGATGTCGCCCGCGAGGGCCTGCGCGACACGCCGAAGCGGGTGGTGAAGGCCTATGAGGAATTCTTCCGCGGCTATGACCAGGATCCGGTCGAGCTCTTGTCCCGCACCTTCGAGGAGGTCGAGGGCTACGACGAGATGGTGCTGCTGCGCGACATCGACTTCGAGTCGCATTGCGAGCACCACATGGTGCCGATCATCGGCAAGGCGCATGTCGCCTATCTGCCGGACCGCCGGGTGGTCGGCATCTCGAAGCTGGCGCGCGTGGTCGACGCCTATGCCAAGCGGCTGCAGATCCAGGAGCGGCTGACGGCGCAGATCGCCTCGGCGATCGACCAGGTGCTGAAGCCGCGCGGCGTGGCGGTGATGGTGTCGTCGCAGCACCACTGCATGACCACGCGCGGGGTGCACAAGCACGGCACCCAGATGGTGACCAGCTGCATGGTCGGCGCCTTCCGCGACGATCCGCAGCTGCGGCGCGAGTTCCAGATGATGATCGGAATGCCGGTGTAACCGGCGCCGATCCGGGCAGATTTGCCCCTCGCCGACCGAGGTTCCGCCGAATCATTTCGGCATGACGGTGGACGAGAGGGCGTCCGACCGGTTATCTCAGCCGGCATTATGCCTTCTTCCCACAGCGAAGAGACGGACGAACCTCCGTCTAGCGGCCGCCGATGATCGTCGAACTCGTCATCGTCGTCCTTCTCATCCTGCTCAACGCCTTTTTCGCGATGTCGGAACTGGCGCTGGTCTCCGCCCGCCGCGTCCGGCTGCAGGGCATGGCCGACCAGGGCCATCGCGGCGCCCGGGCCGCCCTCGCCCTGGCCGAGGACCCGAACCGCCTCCTGTCGACCGTGCAGGTCGGCATCACCCTGATCGGCATCTTCGCCGGCGCCTTCGGCGGCGCCACCCTGTCGGCGCGGCTGCGCGACTGGCTCGTCACCCTGCCGGTGATCGGCCCCTGGGCCGACAGCGTGTCCTTCGCCCTGGTGGTGGTCGCCATCACCTATCTCTCGCTCATCGTCGGCGAGCTGGTGCCGAAGCGGATCGCGCTGAACCATGCCGAGGGCATCGCCGCCCGCGTCGCCCGGCCGATGCAGATGGTCGCGGCCATCGGCGCGCCGATCGTCTGGCTGCTGCAGCGCTCGACCGAGCTGGCGCTGCGCCTGCTCGGCGTCTCCGCCGTTCCCGCCCAGACGGTGACGGAAGAGGAGGTCAAGACGCTGATCGCCGAGGGCACCGAGGCCGGCGTCTTCGTCGAGGCCGAGCGCGAGATGATCGACGGCGTGCTGCGCCTGGCTGACCGGTCGGTGCGGTCGATCATGACGCCGCGGCACGAGATGGTCTGGATCGACCTCGAGGACAGCCCGGACGAGATCCGCAGGACCATCGCCGAGAGCGGCTGCAGCCGCTTCCCGGTGGCGCGCGGCGAGCTCGACGAGCTCGAGGGCGTGATCCAGACCAAGGACATGCTCGACCGCATGCTGCAGGGCGGCCCGTTCGACGTGGCCGAGACCATGCGGCCGCCGCTGGTGGTGCCGGACGGCACCCCGGCGCTGAAGCTGCTGCAGACCTTCCGCAGTGCGCCGATCCACCTCGCCGTGGTGGTCGACGAATACGGCAGCGTCGAGGGGCTGGTGACGCCGAGCGACATCCTGGCGGCGATCGCCGGCGAGGTCGCCGACCTGACCGACGTCGCCGGCGGCTACTCGATCGTCCGGCGCGAGGACGGCAGCTGGCTGGTCGACGCCATGATCCCGATCGACGAGGTCGAGCGCCTCCTGCGCCTGCGCGGCCTGCGCTCGGAGGACGGCGACTACCAGACTCTTGCAGGCTTCGTGCTCTGGCATCTCGGCCACCTGCCGAAGGTGGCGGAGAGCTTCGTCGAGAACGGCGTGCGCTACGAGGTTCTCGATCTCGACGGCAACCGCATCGACAAGGTGCTGATCAAGGTGGACCAGACGGAGCCGTAAGGCCCGCAAACTCCCCATCCGTCATTGCCGGGCTTGACCCGGCAATCCAGGAGGTTTCGACATCTTCTGGATGCCCGGGTCAAGCCCGGGCATGACGGAGATGGGTGAAAGTGGTTCTCTGCTCATTGCCCAGAGCGCGCGTCCTCTCGGGCATCAGCCGATGGAGCATCCGATGCAGGCACTGTATCTGCAGCCAAGGCCCGCCTGTCCAAGCTTGTCGACGCGGCACTGGCGGGCGAGCAGGTCGTGATCGCCAGGCGCGGACGGCCCGTGGCAAGGCTGGTCCCGGTTCCGCACAGGGAGTTCCGCATCGGCCTGCTGTCGGACCAGCTCAGCGGCCCGGTGCCGGACTTCTTCGAACCCCTGGAGGAGGATGACCTCTCAGCCTGGGAAGGCGGCAGGTAGCGACGACGTCGGCCGTCCTCTAAACCGCCAGCTCCTGCTGGTGCGGCTGGGCGTGGCGGATGGCCTGTTCGAGGTCGACCGAGACCAGCTGGCTGACGCCGCGCTCGATCATGGTCACGCCGTAGAGCCGGTTCACCCGCGCCATGGTCATGCGGTGATGGGTGATGATCAGGAAGCGGGTGCGGCCGCCCTCCGCCAGCTCGGTCAGGAGGGTGCAGAGGCGGTCGACATTGGCGTCGTCGAGCGGCGCGTCGACCTCGTCCAGCACGCAGATCGGCGCCGGGTTGGTCAGGAACACGGCGAAGATCAGCGCCGCCGCCGTCAGCGCCTGCTCACCGCCCGACAGCAGCGACAGATGCTGCAGCTTCTTGCCCGGCGGGCTGGCGAAGATCTCCAGCCCCGCCTCCAGCGGGTCCTCGGTGTCGGTCAGCGCCAGCTGCGCCTTGCCGCCGCCGAACAGCCGGGTGAACAGCGCCCGGAAATGCCCGTCCACCACGTCGAAGCTGGCCACCAGCCGCTCCCGCGCCTCGCGGTTCAGCGAGGCGATGCCCTGGCGCAGCTTGGCGATGGCGGCGGTCAGGTCTTCCTTCTCCGCCGACAGCCGCGTGTGCTGGGACTCGATCTCGACGATCTCGACCTCGGCCCGAAGGTTGACCGGACCCATGCCCTCGCGCTCGCGGTTCAGCCGGTCGAGCTTGCGGGCGGTGTCCTCCTGATCCGGCAGCGGCGCCTCCGGAGGCAGCCCGGCCAGGCCGGCCACCGCCTCGGGCGCGCAGTCGAGGCGCTCGGCGATGCGGGTGCGCAGCCCCTCGACCGCGGTCTGGGCCGCGACCACCGCCGCCTCGCCGCGCACCCGGGCCTCGCGCGATTCGGCCAGGGCGGCTTCGGCCGCGCGCAGGGCGCGGTCCGCCGCCTCCTGGCGCTGCTCGCCCACCGCCAGCGCGTCGGCGGCCATGCGGCGGCGGCGCTCGGCCTCGTCGATCTGGCCGATCAGCGTCTCGCGCCGGGCGGCGATCTCGGCCGGCCGGGCGTCCAGCTCCAGCAGCGCCGCCTGCCCCCCCCCCAGCCGCGCTCCCAGCTCGGCCAGCCGGTCGGCACTGCCTCTCGCGCGGCTGCCCCAGCCCTGGACCTCGCTCTCGACCGCGCGCAGCCGCCCGCGGCGGCCACCCGCCTCGCGCTGCAGCCGCTCCAGCGCCGATTGCCGGGCGCCCAGCCCCGACCGCGCCTCGGCCAGGGCCGAGCGGATCTCGCTGACGGCGCGGCGCTGGTCCTCGCCATCGGGCAGCGCCGCGATCTCGCCGGCGATCTCCTCGCGCTCGCGCATCGCGTCGTCGCGGTCGGCGGCCAGGCGCTCGCCCTGGGCGGTCAGCGCCGCCAGCCGGCTGCGCCGCGCCGCCTCGGCCTGGGCCGCCTTGCTCTGCGCCTCGCGCGCGCGGCCGACGGCGGCGACGGCGTCCTGCTGGCTGCGCCGCGCCGCCCGGTCGGCCTCCTGCGCCGCCTGCGCCGCCTGGCGCGCCGCGTCGGCAGCACGCCGCGCCGTCTCGGCCGCCTCGGCCGCGGTTGCCAGCTGCGCCTCCAGCTGCTCCAGCCGGTTGCGCTGCTGCAGCCGGGCCGCGGCGGGGGAGGGGGCGCCCGGCCGGGCCACCAGCCCGTCCCAGCGCCAGCGGCCGCCGGCCTTCGTCACCAGCGCCTGGCCGGGCCTGAGGGCCGGCTGCAGCGCCTCGGCCGCCGTCGCATCGTCGACCACGCCGATATGGGCCAGCCGGCGGGCCAGGGCCGCCGGGGCGGTGACATGGCCGGCCAGGGGCTCGGCTCCGGCCGGCAGCGGCGCCGTGCCGTCATAGCCGGGTAGCTCGGCCCAGTGCAGCGGCGCCGACCGGTCGGCCGGCACCGAGGCCTCGTCGCCGAGGGCCGCGCCCAGCGCCGCCTCCCAGCCGGGTTCGACCCGCAGCTGGTCCAGGATCGGGGCGCGGGCGGCATCGCCGCCCTTGCCGCTGCCCAGGGCGGCGCGCAGGCCGTCGGCCTCGGCCTTCAGCCGGGTGGCGGCGCCCTCGGCCGCCTGGGCGGCCTCACGGGCGCCGGAGAAGGCCGAATCGGCGGCCTGGCGGCGGCTCTCCGCCGCCTCGACCGCTTCCTGCGCCGCCTCCAGCCGCGCCTCGGCCTCGGCCAGAGCCAGGGCGGCCGCCTCGGCGCCGTCGGCGCCGGCCAGCTCGGCCTCGACCTGGGCGATCTGGCGCAGCGCGTCCTCGTGCCGGCGGGCCAGATCCAGGAGGCGGCCCTCCAGCTCACGCTGGCGCTTGGCCAGGCTCTGCCGCCGGGCCTCGTCGCCGGCTGCGGCCTCGGTGAGCGCGGTCAGCTTTCCGTCCAGCCCGTCGACGATCTCGCGCTGCGTGTCGATCGCCGCCCGTGCCTGGGCCTCGGCCTCGGCCTCGCCGGCGCTCTGCCGCTCGATCCGCTCGCGCTCCTCCTGCAGCTTCGCCAGGGCTTGGGCGGCATCGGCGCCCAGCGAGCGCTCGCGCACCAGGTCGCCCTTCACCTGCTCCAGCCGGCGGTTGGTCTCCAGGATCGACTGGCTCAGCCGGCCGGCCTCGGCCTCCAGCGTCTCGCGCTCGACCAGATGGCGCTGCAGCGCCACGGCCGAGTCGCTGTCGGCCTTGCGCAGGGCCGGCAGGGCGGCGGCGGCCTCGGCCTGCTCGGTGGTGCCGCGCGTCGCCGCGATCATGCGCTCGCGCACCACCTGCTCATTGGCGTCGTAGGCACGCCGGGATTCGGCCAGGGCCGTGACCGCCGCGGTCCATTGCAGGTGCAGCAGCGTCGCCTCGACCTGGCGGATCTGCTCCGAGATCGTGCGGTAGCGTGCCGCCTGCCGCGCCTGCTTGCGCAGGCCGCCCAGCTGGGCGTCGAGCTGCACCAGCACGTCGTCCAGGCGGACCAGGTTCTCCTCGGCCGAGCGCAGCCGCAGCTCGGCCTCATGCCGGCGGCTGTGCAGGCCGGTGATGCCGGCCGCCTCCTCCAGGATCTGCCGCCGCTCGGCCGGGCGGGCGGAGATCATGGCCGCGATCCGGCCCTGGCTGACCAGGGCGGGGGAGGCGGGGCCGGAGGCATTGTCCTGGAACAGCAGCTGGACGTCGCGGGCGCGCACCGGCTTGCCGTTGATGCGGTAGTCCGATCCGGTGCCGCGCTCGATCCGGCGGCTGACCTCGATGGTGTCGGCCTGGTCCCAGCCGGGCGCGGTGCGGTCGCTGTTGTCCAGCGTGATCGTCACCTCGGCCAGGTTGCGTGCCGCCCGGCCGGTGGTGCCGCCGAAGATGACGTCGTCCATCTCCTGGCCGCGCATGCGCCGGGCGGAATTCTCGCCCATCGCCCAGCGCAGCGCCTCGACCAGGTTGGACTTGCCGCAGCCGTTCGGCCCGACCACGCCGGTCAGGCCGGGCTCGATGGCCACGTCCGTCGGATCGACGAAGGATTTGAAGCCCGACAGGCGGAGCCGGGCGAAGTGCACGGCGGCGCGCTCCTGGCCGGTCAGTTGGTGGCGACGCCCTTCTCGGCGAGCTTCCGGTCGAAGATCGCCTTGAAGGAGTCGAAGCTGTTCTCGCCCGCCACCTTCTCGCCCTCGATGACGAAGGTCGGGGTGGCGTCGACCTGGTATTCCGTCTGCGCCGCCTGCATGCCGTTGACGATGCCGTCGGCGACGCTGTTGTCGGCCAGGCAGGCGTCGAACTTGTCCTTCGGCAGCCCGGCCATGCCGCCGATCTGCGCCAGGGCGCCGATCGGGTCGCTGGCCATGGCCCAGCTCTGCTGGGTCTGGAACAGCACCTTGGCGATGTTGAAATACTGCTCGCGCGGGGCGCAGCGCGCCATCATCCCGGCCCGCAGGTCCAGACCGTTCAGCGGGAACTGGCGGAACACGATCTTGACCTTGCCGGTGTCGACATAGGCCTTCTCGATCTGCGGCAGCACGTCGTTGCTGAAGGCGGCGCAGTGCGGGCAGGTGAAGGAGGCGAATTCCAGCATCGTCACCGGCGCGTCGGCCTTGCCGAGCACGTAGTCGGTGTCGGTGATCTTCGGATCCCAGGCCTTCCCAGTGTCCTGGGCCGAGGCCGATCCGGCCATGAACGTCGCGGCGGCCAGGGCCAAGCCGGCGAGCAGGGTCTTCAGCATCGGGTGATCTCCATGGGATCCGGGCCTCGTCGCACCGATTTCAGCATCATCGCGCCCGACTTCATCGCGGTGGCGTCCGGGCATAGAGCGCCCGGCCGAAGGCCGCAAGTCGGGATTTCCACTCGGGGTCGTCCACCGCTTCCAGCGGCCCTTCCAGCATCGCCTCTTCCGCCGGGGTCAGGGAACGGCGGCGCGGTGTCGCGGGCTGGCGGGCCAAGGGGGCCTGCACCAGCTTGATCCGGGTGATCGCGGCATAGCCGAAATGGCCGTTGATCCGCTCGATCAGCCGGTCCTGATCGTGCTGCAGCAGCAGGGCGTCGGCCGGGTCGACCCTGAGCGCCAACGTGCCGCCGTCGCGCTTCCCGGCCGGGAAGCTCAGCCTCTCCGGCACCGCCCGGTCGGCCCAGTGCTCGCCGACCACCGACGGCCAGTCCGCGAACAGGCTGCCGATGGCGCTGCGCCCGCCGCCCAGCGCCTTGCGGGCGAGGGCGGGGACCAGGGCGGCCATGGATCTCGGATAGCTCATCGGCAGCTGCAGGATCGGATCGAATTGCGGGACTCGGGTGCCTATAGTGGCGCAATGCACCCCCGAGCGGCAACGCGAGCCATGCCCGACACAGCCACGTCCGCCGAATTCACCCCTGCCGACTTCGCCCCGTCGCTCCTGGCCTGGTACGACCGGCACCGCCGCGTCCTGCCCTGGCGGGCGCCGCCGGGGCAGCGGGCGGACCCGTACCGGGTCTGGCTCAGCGAGATCATGCTGCAGCAGACCACCGTGGCGGCGGTGAAGGACTATTTCCTCGACTTCACCCGGCGCTGGCCGACCGTGGCCGACCTGGCCGCGGCGCCGGTGGAGGAGGTCCTGCGCGCCTGGGCGGGGCTCGGCTACTACGCCCGGGCCCGGAACATGCATCGCTGCGCCGTCCTGGTGGTGGAACGCCATGGCGGAGTGTTCCCGTCGGAGGAGGCGGAATTGCGGCAGCTGCCGGGGATCGGCGACTACACCGCGGCGGCGATCGCGGCGATCGCCTTCGACCGGCCGGCCGCGGTGATGGACGGCAATGTCGAGCGGGTGATGGCCCGGATCTTCGCGGTGGAGACGCCGCTGCCGCCGGCCAAGCCGATCCTGAAGACCCACGCCGCCGCCCTGACCCCGATCCTTCGGCCGGGCGACTACGCCCAGGCGGTGATGGATCTCGGCGCCACCATCTGCCCCCCGCGCAGCCCGAAATGCATCCTCTGCCCCTGGTCCGCGCCCTGCCGGGCCCGGAAGCGCGGCACCGCCGAGGCCCTGCCGGCCAAGCGGGCCAAGGCGGCCAAGCCGACCCGCCGCGCCGTGGCCTTCTGGCTGACCGATGCGCGCGGCCAGGTGCTGCTGCGCCGCCGGCCGCCCAAGGGGATGCTGGGCGGGATGATGGAGGTGCCGTCCTCCGCCTGGCTCGAGCAGCCGATGCCGGATCTCGCCGCGGTGCTGGCCGAGGCGCCGGGCGGCAGCGGCTGGCGCCTGCTGCCCGGCCTGGTGCGGCACGGCTTCACCCATTTCGACTTCGAGCTGACGGTGGCGGCCGGCCGCCTCGACGCGCCGGTCGAAGGCGGAATCCTTGTGCCGCCGGATCGGCTGGGCGAGGCCGGGCTGCCGACCGCGATGTGGAAGATCGCCCGCCACGCCCTGCGACATCTTGAATGACCGGGCCGGGCGCCACAAATCAGCCGTAATCACCGCCCCCTATCCGACCTCGTCGGGACGGTGAGGTTGCGCGAGCAACGGTCCGGACGGTCGGCCGCAACTGGCGCGCGACTCTGTCGTGCCCGGTTTCGTCTTGATCTTCCTGGCCGTCGTCTTCACCCTGCCGGCGCCGCGGCCATGAGGGCCGGGCATATCGAAGGAACCGTGTCCATGTTCATCCAGACCGAGCAGACACCCAACCCGGCGAGCCTGAAGTTCCTGCCGGGCCGCGCGGTGATGGATGCGGGCACCGCCAACTTCCCGTCGCCGGAGACGGCGGCGCGGTCGCCCCTGGCGCAGCGCCTGTTCGAGATCGAGGGCGTCACCGGCGTGTTTCTCGGCACCGATTTCGTGACCGTGAGCAAGGCCGACACCCTTGACTGGTACGTGCTGAAGCCTTCGATCCTCGGCGTGATCATGGAGCATTTCACCGCGGGCCGGCCGGTCATCCTGGCCGAGACGGCGGCGGAGGGCTCCCAGTCGGCCGAGGAGTCCGAGATCGAAGCCCAGATCCGGGAGCTGATCGACACCCGCGTCCGGCCTGCCGTGGCCCAGGACGGGGGCGACATCATCTTCCAGGGCTACGAGCACGGCGTGGTGTATCTGCACATGCAGGGCTCCTGCTCCGGCTGCCCCAGCTCGACCATGACGCTGAAGGCCGGCATCGAGAACATGCTGCGCCACTACATCCCCGAAGTGACGGAGGTGCGCGCCGTCGCCTGACGGCGGGCTGCGCTCCACCCGGCGGCGCCCCGGTTCGAGGGGCGCCCGCGGACCCGGTCGTGCCGATAGGCGGGGCGCCCGGGACCGCTGGCCCGGGCGCAACCAAGAACGAGGTCCATGCAGTTCCGTGTGTTTCGACCGGCCGCCGCCTTGGCCGGCCTTTTGCTGATCGTGCCCTTCGCCGCCCTGGCTGAGCCGGCGGCACCCTCCCCGATCACCACCGATCAACCGCAAGCCGAGCTGCAGGTGGCGGATCTGCCGCCGCAGCAGGAACAGGTTCTGCCTGCCTCGGCCGTGCCGCCGATCGACAAGACCTCGGACATCGTCCTCAAGGTCGACAGCGCGGGCAAGCTCAGCGACATCTTCGACAGCGCAGACTACACTCTCACCGAGGTGCGCGACGGCGAGGCCGAGGTGCCGCGCCTGCTGGTCGAGGCGATGCCCGCCGACCTGCGCCGGCTGAATTCGACCGATCTGCGCAAGGATCTGTTCTTCAACGCCCTGCTGCCGCTGGTGCTGCGGGTCAACGAGGACATCCGCCACGACCGCGACCGGCTGCTGGCGTTGCAGGGGCTGCAGCATCTCGGCCTGGCGCCCTCGGCGGATTCACGGGCCTGGCTGGCGGAGCTGGGCGAGCGCTACGGCGTGGCCGACGGCGACATCGACGAGCTGCTGCTGCGGGTCGACGTGGTGCCGCCGTCCCTGGCCCTGGCCCAGGCCGCGGTCGAATCGGGCTGGGGCACCTCCTACAGCGCCCAGCGCCGCAACGCCCTGTTCGGCCAGACGGCGGGATCGGCGGTGCGCTACGCCGCCTTCGACCGGCTGATCGACGGCGTCGCCTCCTATGCCCGCAACCTCAACACCCATCCGGCCTATGCCGGCTTCCGCGCCCGCCGCGCGGATCTCCGAGCTGCGCGGCAGAAGCTTGACGGCTATGACCTGGCGTCGACCCTCCTGCGCTATTCCACGCGCGGAACGGCCTATATCCGCGATGTCCGGGCCATGATCCGTGGGAACGATCTCGTCGAGCTCGATTCCGCGCGGCTTGCCGCGGATCGCGGGTTGGGCTTACCTGCCGCCAGCTGAGACTTTCTGCGGCAGACGGCCATGGCGCTCGACAAGATCGCGCTCGACACGCTGTTCCGGGAGGCCCGCACCCGATGCGCCTTCCTCGACGAGGCGATCCCGGAGGCGACGCTCCGAGCGGTCTATGACCTGATGAAGCGGGGGCCGACCAGCGCCAATTCCTGTCCGGCGCGGATCGTCTTCGTCACCTCCGAGCCCGGCAAGGCGGCGCTGCGGCCCGCGGTCGATCCGGAGGTGCTGGGTGCGACGCTGCAGGCGCCGGTGACCGCGATCGTGGCCTATGATTCGGCCTTCCACGAGCATCTGCCGAAGCTGCTGCCGGACGAGCCGGAGACGGCGATCCGCTTCGCCGCCCGGCCCGACCTGGCGCAGGAGACGGCGCATCGCGACGCGGCGATGCAGGCCGCCTATCTGATCATGGCGGCGCGCGGCCTCGGCCTCGGCTGCTGGCTGGTGGGCGAGTTCGACCGCGCCAAGGTCGACGCGGCCTTCCTTTCCGGCACGCGTTGGCGCTCCAGCCTCCTGGTCGATATCGGCTATGTCGACCGCAGCAAGGAATTCCCCCGCCGTCCGCGCCTGGCCTTCGAGGAAGCCTGCCGGATCGTGTGAGAGCGTGTACGGACCGGATTTCACTATGAACAGCGCCCGAATGTCCGCGGCATGTGCAGGAGCCGGCGCGTGATCGTGCTCGGGCTCGATGCGGCCGGCGCCGGCTGCGGCGTGGCGGTGCGGCGTAACGGGCGGGTGCTGGCCGCGCGGACCGAGGCGATGGCCCAGGGCCACGCGGCCCGGCTGATGCCGCTGGTGCTGGAGGTGCTGGACGAGGCCGGGGTCGCGCCCGGGGAGATCGAGCTGTTCGGCGTCACCACCGGTCCCGGATCCTTCACCGGGCTCCGGGTCGGGCTCGCCGCGGTCGGCGGCCTGGCGCTCGGGACCGGCCGCGGGATCGTCGGCATCCCCAGCTTCGACGCCGTGCTGGCCGATCTCGGCCCGGTCGCCGCGGGCACGATCCTGGTGGCGCTGGACGGGCGTCGGGCCGAGCCCTTCGCCCGGCTGTTCGACGCCGCGGGCACTCCGCTGGGTGAGCCGCTGTGCCTGCCCGCCGCCGAGCTGGCGGCTCTGATTCCGCCCGGTCCCGTGACCGTCGCCGGCGACGGCGCCCATCTGGTGCTGCCCGCGCTGGCCGGCCGGCCGGATATCCGCCGCGCCGGTTCCGCCGCGATCGATCCGGCCACCGTGGCCCGGATGGCCGAGGACCGCGCGGACCAGGCCCGCGAGGGGCCGCCGCCGCCGATTTACGTCCGGCCGCCCGACGCGGTGCCCCTGGCCGCGCCGGTGCCCAAGCCGTGATGCGCATCGTCGAGGCCGGCCCGGCCGAGGCCGCGGTGCTGTCGGCCCTGTACGAATCCGCCTTCGCCGAGGCCTGGGCGCCGGAGCAGCTGGCGCAGCTTCTGGCCGGCCCCGGCGTGCTGACGCTGATCGCTCTGGACGAGGCGGGAGAGCCGGCCGGCTATGCCCTGGGCCGGGTGGCGGCGGACGAAGCGGAGCTGCTGTCGATCGGGCTGCTGCCCGGCCGGCGCCGCCGGGGCGGCGGGCGCCTGCTGCTCGATGCGCTGGTCGACCGCTGCGCGTCGGCGGGCGCGAAGGCCTTGTTCCTCGAGGTCGCGACCGACAATGCGGCGGCGCTCGCGCTCTATCGAGGCGCCGGCTTCCGCGAGGCCGGCATCCGCAAGGGCTACTACAAGGTCGGCGCCGCCGCGGTCGACGCCATCGTCATGAAGCGGGATCTTTTGCCCGCGGCCGCGGGTTGACCGCATCGAACGACAGCAAGGGGGAGCAAGACGTTCGATGTGTCGGAGTCTGACTCTGCACCGCCGCAAGGTCCTCGTCGCCCTGGTGGGCGCGACCGGCACCCTGGTCGTCGGCTGCGTGCCCGGCGGCGAGGGCGGGGATTTCATCCTGGTCTCGCCGCAGCAGGAAGCGGAACTGGGCCAGCAGACCTGGTCCAAGCTCCGTGCCGAGCGGGCGGCGTCCGGCAATGCGGAGATGAACCGGATGCTGGCTCAGGTGGCGGGCCGGCTGGTCTCGGCCACCGGCGGCAACCCGGCGGAATGGGAGTTCGTGGTCTTCCAGGGTCATGAGATGAACGCCTTCGCGGTGCCCGGCAACAAGGTCGGGGTCTATGAGGGCATGTTCTCCGTGGCCGGCAGCGACGCGCAGCTGGCCGCCGTGGTCGGGCACGAGATCAGCCATGTCCACGCCCGGCATGGCGCCCGGCGGATCAGCCGCAGCATGGCGGCGGAGATCGGCATGCAGGCGTTGATGGCGGCAATGCAGGCCGGCGACATGGCGGCCACGGACCAGATCGCCGGCCTGCTCGGCGCCGGCGTGCAGTATGGGGTGATCCTGCCCTATTCACGCGACCAGGAGCTGGAGGCCGACCGGCTCGGGGTCCAGGCGATGGCACGGGCCGGCTACGACCCCCAGGAAGCCGTACGCTTCTGGGAGGCGATGGCCCAGGCCGAGGGCCGCGGCGCGCCGCCGGAATTCATGTCGACCCACCCCGCCGATTCCACCCGGATCCAGGCGCTGCAGGCCGAGCTGCCCGCTGCCATGGCGCTGTATCGGGGGCAAGGATAAGGCGGCGCTATTGACGCACCGGCCGCTCGACGGTCCCCAGCGCCTCGGCCAGAGAGCGGGTGGCGCTACCGCGCGGGCGGGGCTGCTGCTGGCTCTCATGCGGCGCCCAGCCGGCCAGGAACAGCACCTCGAAGCTGGCCGGGATGCGCCCGTCCGCCTCGGCGAAGCGCTCGGCATAGCGGGCGGCGACGGTGGGCCAGAAGGCGTGCGGCGGCGTCGCCGGGTTGCGGTTCAGCCCGGCATTGGTCTCGCCCATGCCGCGCAGGTCGGCGAACAGGCGGAAGGCGTCCTCGTAGGTCACCGTGACCGTCTCGGCATCCGCGACCGGCAAGGCGAAGCCGGCGCGCTGCAGCAGGCCGGCGGCGTCGCGCAGATCGGCGAAGGGGGACAGGCGCGGGCTGGCGCCGCCCATCAGCTCGGTCTCCGCCTCGACCAGGACCGCGCGCAGCTCGGCCAGCGTGCCGGCGCCCAGCATCGCCGCCAGGAACAGCCCGTCCGGCCGCAGCGCCCGGCGGATCTGCAGCAGGGCGCCGGGCAGGTCGTTGACCCAGTGCAGCGACAGGTTGCTCAGCACCAGGTCCAGCGTGCCCTCGCCGAAAGGCAGCAGTTCCTCGTCGCAGGCCAGGGTCGGCCGGCCGTTGGCGGCGGCGCTTCGGGCGAAGGCGGGAGACAGGTCGGCCTGGACCAGCGTGTCGACCCGGCCGCTGCCGTCCAGCGCCCGAGCCAGGGCGCCGTCGTGGCAGCCGAGGTCGAGCGCCACCGGGAAGCGGCGGGTGACGGCGAGCAGCCGGTCGGCCAGCATCGCCGCCACATGCTCGAACAGGAAATTGTGTCCGGCCAGGCCCGGCGCCGCGCGGTCGCGCCGCCGGCGCACCAGCGCCCGGTCGAACACCATCATGCTGTCGGAATCAATCATGACGCGCACTATAGGGGCTGCGGAGGACCACCGCACCGCCCTTGGTGGCGCGAAGGACGACAGCGAAGGACACGATCATGACCGCAGCGGACCGGCCGGTGGCGCTGGTGACGGGATCGACCTCCGGGATCGGCGCCGCGGTGGCGCGGCGGCTGGCCGCCGAAGGCTGGGCCGTGGCGCTGCATTCGCGCGCCTCGATCGAGACCGGCGAGGCGCTGGCGGCGGAGCTGGGCGGCGGCGCCGGCCACACCGCCGCCGACCTGGCGACCGATGACGGGCCGCCGGCCCTGGTGCAGGCGGTGCTGGCGCGGCACGGCCGGATCGACGCGCTGGTCAACAGCGCCGGCATCACCGCCACGGTGCCGCATGCCGACCTGAAGACGGCGACGCCGGATCTCTGGCGCCGGCTGCACCAGGTCAACGTCATCGCCCCCTGGCTCTTGGTGGCGGAGGCCGAGGCGGCGCTGCGGCAATCGGCATCGGCGCGGGGCCGGCCGGCCGCGGTGGTCAATATCGGCTCCCACGCCGGGGCCCGGCCGCGCGGCGCCTCGGTGCCCTATGCCGCCACCAAGGCGGCGCTGCACCACGTCACCCGCCTGCTGGCCAAGGCGCTGGCGCCGGCGATCCGGGTGAATGCCGTCGCCCCCGGCCTGGTCGACACGCCGATGACCGCCGACTGGGCCGAAGCGCAGCAACTCTGGGCCACCGCGGCGCCGATGCGCCGCCCGGCGCAGCCGGCGGACGTGGCCGAGGTGGTGCTCGGGCTGATCCGCTCGGACTATGTGACCGGCGAGATCGTGATGCTGGACGGCGGCCTCAACCTGACCTGACGACGCGGAAGGGCCTGCCTCCCAGACGGGGGATTGGGAACCGGCCGTCGCCGTGGAATACTCCCTTATGCGGATTTCGCGAAATCTGCCGGGGGGAGAGGATGCGGTGCACCGTAGGGCGGGCCTTGCTTCTGGGCGGCACGGTCGGCGCCGGCCTGCTGTTCGGGGCGGGCGCGGCCCGGTCGGATTCGCCGCCCGAAGGCACGGCTTCCGTCGTCGCGAGCCAGGTTGCGCCCGCCCGCCCGGCCGAGCCCGCGGTCCGCGCCAAGCAGTTCATGGTGGCGGCGACCAATCCGGTGGCGGCCTGGGCCGGCTACGACGTGCTGGCGGAAAACGGCACAGCGGTGGACGCCATGATCACGGTGCAGCTGGTGCTCAACCTGGTCGAGCCGCAGTCGAGCGGCATCGGCGGCGGGGCGCTGCTGCTGCACTATGACGGGCGGTCGGGCCGGCTGACCTCTCTCGACGGGCTCGAGACGGCGCCGCGGGCGGCGGATGGCAGCATGTTCCTCGGCCCGGACGGCCGGCCGATGCCGTTCGGCGCCGCGGCGGTCGGCGGCCGGGCGGTCGGCACGCCCGGCACGCTGAAGCTGCTGCTTGAGGCGCATCGGCGCTGGGGCAGGCTGCCGCTCGACCGGCTGTTCCGGCCGGCGATCGAATTGGCCGCCAAGGGCTTCGCCGTGTCGCCGCGGCTGGCCGGCCTTCTCGTCGGCGACACGGCGGAGCGGCTGAAGCGGGATCCGCGGGCGCGAGACTATTTCTTTCCCGACGGCCAGCCGCTTCAGGCCGGCCAGACGCTGCGCAACCCGGCCTTCGCCGACACGCTGCGCTTCATCCTGAGCGACGGCGACAGGCCCTTATATCTGGGCCCGATCGGCGCCGACATCGTCGCCGCGGTCCAGGGCGCGTCCGGCAATCCCGGCCGGCTGGAAGCGATTGATCTGGAGATCTACCGGGTGGTGGAGCGCCAGCCCGTCTGCGTCCCCTACCGCGCCTGGCGGATCTGCGGCATGGGGCCGCCGAGCGCCGGGGGCATCGGGGTCGGCCAGATCCTCGGCCTGCTCGAGCATTTCGACATGCCGGCGCTGAGCCCCGACGCGGCCGAGACGTGGCACCTGTTCGCCGAGGCCGGCAAGCTGGCCACTGCCGACCGCGACCGCTATCTCGCCGATGCGGATTTCGTCCTGGTGCCGGCATCGGGCCTTGTCGACAACGCCTACCTGACCACCCGGGCGCAGACGATCTCGGCCGGCTGGGCCGCGCCCGTGCCGGCGCCGCCGGGCAACCCGTCGCGGCGCATCGGGCAGGAGTGGAGCTCCGACACCTCGGCCGAATCCTCCGACACCAGCCATGTCTCGATCGTCGATGCCGAGGGCAGCGTCGTGTCGCTGACCACGACGATCGAGGGCGCCTTCGGCTCGCATCTGATGGTGCGCGGCTTCATGCTCAACAACGAGCTGGCCGAGTTCTCCTTCCTGCCCTTTGCCGGCGGCCGGCCGGTGGCGAACCGGGTCGAGCCCGGCAAGCGGCCGCGCAGCTCGATGGCGCCGACCATCGTGCTGGACCGGGACGGCAAGCCGGTGCTGGTGATCGGGTCGCCCGGCGGTGCCCGTATCATCCCCTATGTCGCCCAGGCTATCATCGGGGTGCTGGACTGGGGGCTGAACGTGCAGCGGGCGATCGAGCTGGGCCATGTCGTCAACCTCAATGGTCGGACCGAGCTCGAGGCCGGAACGGAAGCAGCCGCGCTGCAGGACGCCCTGGCTACGCGCGGCCACGACGTGGCGGTGACCGAACAGGTCAGCGGGCTGCAGGGCATCCAGATCGGCCCGGACGGACTGGTCGGCGGGGCCGATACGCGGCGCGAGGGCGTCGCGCTCGGCCGATAGGGCGTCTTGCGCACGCTCCTCGCCCCGTGGATCAGACGCGCCGGCATGGCCCTGCTCGACGCGGTGCTGCCGCAGCGCTGCCTGTCCTGCGGCGCCGAGATCATGGCGCCGGGGGCGCGGTGCGCCGCCTGCGGGGCCGGGCTCGCCTTCCTCGGCCCGCCGCAATGCCGCCGCTGCGGCCTGCCCTTCGACCATGCGGCGGCGGCAGGGGCGGGCGACGACCCGGTCTGCGCCAACTGCCCCGCCACTCCCCCGCTGTGGGACCGGGCCCGTGCCGCCTTCCTCTACGACGATCTCAGCCGCAAGCTGATCCTGGCGTTCAAGCATGGCGACCAGACCCATGCGGCGCCGGCCTTCGGCCGCCTGCTGCAGGGGGCGGCGGCGCCGTTCCTGGCCGAGGCCGATGTGATCGCGCCGGTGCCGCTGCACCGATGGCGCCTTCTGCGCCGGCGCTACAACCAGGCGGCGCTGCTCGCGCTCGCGCTCGGCCGCGAAGCCGGCCGGCCGGTGGCGCCGGACCTGCTGGTCCGCCGCCGGCCGACGCCCAGCCAGGGCGGGCAGGACCGTAAGGCGCGGCGGCGCAATGTCGCCGGCGCCTTCGCCGTGCGGCCCGGCCGCGAGGCGCTGGTCGAAGGCCGCCGCGTGCTGCTGGTCGACGACGTGCTGACCACCGGTGCCACCATCGACGAATGCGCCCGGGCGCTGCGGCGCAAGGGGGCGGCCGGCATCGATGTCGTCACCCTGGCCCGGGTGCCGCCGCCCGGCAGCTGAGGCGCTGCGGGTCCCGCTCAGGACATGGGCGCCATTCCACGGGTGCAGACCCCTGGCATCGGCCGCGGAATGACCTCATATTCGAGGAACTCGTCGGAGGATCCGCATGCCACCGGTCACCGTCTACTCCAGCCCGTTCTGCCCCTATTGCTACATGGCCAAGAAGCTCCTGACCCAGAAGGGCGTCAGCTTCGAGGAGATCGATGTGGTGGCCGAGCCGTCGCGGCGGGAGGAGATGCGGCAGCGCGCCAACGGCCGCAACACCGTGCCCCAGATCTTCATCGGCGCCACCCATGTCGGCGGCAATGACGACCTCCAGGCGCTGGAGCGCGCCGGCAGGCTCGATCCGCTCCTGGCCGAATCCGCGCCGGCCTGATCCTTCTCCTTGTCCGAGGACGATGGCATGACCCGCTTCACCGCCGCCTGCGTCCAGCTCAATGTCGGCACCGAGATCGAGCCGAATCTGCGGGACGCGGGGGTGCTGATCCGGCGGGCCCGCGACGCCGGGGCGACGCTGATCGCCACGCCGGAGAACACCGGCTTCATCGTCCAGGGCCGTGAGCCCGTCCTCGAGCGCGCCTTGCCGGAGGAGCGGCATCCCGGCCTCCCCTTCTTCGCCGATCTGGCGCGCGAGACCGGGGCGACCCTGCTGATCGGGTCGCTCTCCATCGGCCTGCCCGACGGCAAGGCCGCCAACCGCTCTTACCTGTTCGCGCCGTCGGGCGAGATCCTGGCGCGCTACGACAAGATCCACATGTTCGACGTCGATCTGGCCGGCGGCGAGCGCTACCGCGAGAGCGCCACCTTCGGCCCGGGCGACCAGGCGGTGGTGGCGCCGCTGCCCACGGGCGGCGTGCTGGGCCTGACCGTCTGCTACGACCTGCGCTTCGCCTATCTGTACCGGGCGCTGGCCCAGGCCGGGGCCGACATCCTCAGCGTGCCGGCCGCCTTCACCCGCAAGACCGGGCAGGCGCATTGGCATGTGCTGCAGCGCGCCCGGGCGATCGAGACCGGCAGCTTCGTCATCGCCCCGGCCCAGACCGGCACCCATGACAAGGGCCGCCAGACCTACGGCCATTCGCTGATCGTGGCGCCCTGGGGCGAGGTCCTGGCCGATGCCGGCGAGGAGGTCGGCTTCGTCACCGCCGAGATCGACCTGGCGCGGGTGGAGGAGGCGCGCAACGCCGTGCCGGCGCTGCGCCACGACCGCCGCGTCACGCCGCCCGGCCCGCCGCTGCGCGCGGCCGGGGAATAGCCCGCGGAGAATGGCGCTCGAGCGCTATGCGGTGCTCAAGGGGCGCCCGACCGACCGCCGCCTCGCCGCCGAGGGGTCGACCCACTACCACATCCGCGTCGATGACGATGGCGGCCGCGACCACCGGGTGGCGGTCAACGTCCAGGGTTCGTCCTGGCCGTCGGCGGTCGAATATGTGCTCGACGCCGATTTCGACCATCCGGTGACCGCGCGGCTGGCGGCGCTGGTGCCGGGCCTCACCGCGATCCCCAGGGGCCAGGGGCTGGACTACGTCCGCGACGGGCTGTTCGACCGGTCGCACATGCGGCCGCTGCCGGCCACTCGGCCGGGGCCGGACAACGACCTGAACGAGAAGATCGACCGCATCGTCGCCCGCGCGATCGCCGAGCCCGCCGCGATGCTCTACGTGTTCGGCGAGCCCTTCGGGCCGGACCCGGTGGCCGATCACGGCTTCGGCTTCATGCCGTCGCGCGGCATGCACAACATCCACATGAACCAGGGCAGCCCGGAGGAGCGCTTCCGCGGCGACAACGGCACCGGCCAGGACGGCGCGCTGCTGATCGCCTTCCCGCAGGGTCGCTGGGCGGCGCTGTTCCTGAAGTTCCAGTCTCAGGCCTGGCAGACCGACGACGCCACCGGCCACCCGCGCCAGCCGGTGCAGGCCCGGCGGCGGCGGATGCGGGTGTGACCGCCGGCGGTCCGCCGGGTTGCTTGAAAGCCGCGGCTGGCTTATGGTGCGCCGCCGACCGATGCCAGGAGGGCAAGATGACGACCTTCATGTCCGAGAAGAAAGGAGTTCCCGCCCCTCGCAAGGACATGAAGCTTCATGTTGTCCCGAATCCGGAGGTCGCCGGCGCATCGAGACGCCGCCTCTAGCGATCTCGCTCTCCAACCGCGCAGCCCGGCTGCCGCGGTCGATGCTTCCCGCTTCCAGCCTGTTCCCGCGCCGTCGCCCCTGCGGTCCGGCCATGACGTGCCGCGCGCCGTGGCCTGGGCGCGGATGCGCAAGTTCCTGTCCGCCTACCGGCCGCACCTGCCGCTGCTGGCGGCCGACCTGCTCTGCGCCGTCGTCGTCTCCGCCACGGCGCTGATCCTGCCGCTCGGCGCCAATATCGTCACCAAGCGGCTCACCGGCCTGGGCGACAGCCCCGGGGCGCTCGACGAGGTCTATCTCCTCGGCGCGGCCATGCTCGCCGTGGTCCTGCTGCAGGCGCTCGCCAACCTGTTCGTCGACTACCAGGGCCATGTCATGGGCGCGAAGATGGAAAGCGCCCTGCGCCGCGAGCTGTTCGAGCATCTGCAGAAGCTGTCCTTCGGCTTCTACGACCGCGAGCGCACCGGCCAGCTGATGAGCCGGATCACCAACGACCTGTTCTCGCTCGGCGAGCTCTACCACCACGGGCCCGAGGACCTGGCGATCGCGGTGCTGAAATTCGCCGGGGCGATCGCCATCCTGGCCTGGCTCGACCTGCCGCTGGCGCTGATGATCCTGGCGGTGCTGCCCTTCGCGGTCGCCTATGCGCTGCACTTCAACCGCCGGATGAACCGGGCGCTCTTGCTCAGCCGCGAGCGGATCGCGGCGGTCAACGAGCGGGTGGAGGATTCGCTCGCCGGCATCCGCGTGGTGCAGTCCTTCGCCAACGAGGATGTCGAGAACCGTCGCTTCGAGGCACAGAACACGGCCTTCCTGGACAGCCGCCGCGCCGGCTACCGCAGCGAGGCCTTCTTCTCGATGGGGACGGAGACCTTCCCGCAGCTGATCACCGTGATCATCATCGTCGCCGGCGCTGTCCGGGTCGCCGAAGGGCAGCTCGCCGTCGCCGACATGCTGACCTTCCTGCTCTGCGTCGCGGCGCTGGTCGACCCGGTGAAGCGGCTGGCGAACTTCGCCCGGCTCTGGCAGGAGGGCTACACCGGCTTCACCCGGATGATGGAGATCCTGGAGGTCGAGCCGGACATCCGGGACCGGGCCGGCGCCGTCGAGCTGGCCCGGCCCCGCGGCGCGATCAGCTTCCGGGACGTCGGCTTCCGCTACGAGGACGACCGGCCGCTGGTGTTCCGCGACCTGTCGCTGGATATCCGGCCGGGCGAGTTCGTCGCGCTGGTCGGCGCCTCGGGCGCCGGCAAGAGCACGCTCTGCGCCCTGGTCCCGCGCTTCTACGAGGTGACCGAAGGCCGGATCCTGATCGACGGCATCGACATCCGCGACGTCACCCTGGCCTCGCTGCGGCGAGCCGTCGGGGTGGTGCAGCAGGATGTCTATCTGTTCGCCGGGTCCGTGGCGGAGAATCTGCGCTACGGCCGGCCGGACGCGACGCGGGAGGAGATCGTCGCGGCGGCCCGGGCGGCCAATGCGCACGACTTCATCATGGCGCTGCCGGACGGCTACGACACCGATGTCGGCCAGCGCGGCGTCAAGCTGTCCGGCGGGCAGAAGCAGCGGCTGACCATCGCCCGTGCCTTCCTGAAGGATCCGGCGATCCTGATCTTCGACGAGGCCACCAGCGCCCTCGACAACGAGAGCGAGCGGGCGGTGCAGCAGGCGCTTCTGGATCTGGCGCGGGACCGCACGACGCTGGTGATCGCCCACCGGCTGTCGACGGTGCGGCAGGCCGACCGCATCCTGGTCCTGACCGACCAGGGCATCGCAGAGCAGGGCACGCATGAGCAGCTGCTGGCCGCCGGCGGCGCCTATGCCGCCCTCTACCGGGTGCAGGCCAGCTTCTGAACGGCATCGGGGCGCGACGGTGCCGTCGCGCCCCGAATCCGCTGCTGGTCGAGCTCACCGTGCTCAGTCGAACGGGCGGAAGCCCTGCCGGGCGAGGGCGAGGTCGTGCTCGTCGACCACGCCGTTGCCGTCGACGTCCAGATTGGTCGACTCCCAGTTCCCGGTCGGCCCCGCGCCGGGCTTCACCGAAGCGATCCGCTCGGCAAGCTCGTCCTCCAGGGCGTCGATCACACGCGGATCGGTGGTCGGGTCCGCCTTGAGCGCCGCGATCCGGTCCTCCAGGGCCCGGATGCCGGTTTCCTCCGGCGTGCCGAAATTGGCCTGCATGGCGCCGACACGCGCGCCGTAGCCCAGCTCCTTGGACAGCGCGACCGAGGTGGAAACCCGGGCGCCATGGTTCGGGAACGCCCCGGTCCCGGCCTTACGGGCCCGGCCCGGGCGGCTCACGTCAACGCCGGTGTCGTCGTCGACAGCAGTATCGCCCGCTGCGGCGGACGTCCGCCCGCGGGAGCTGTCGGTGCTGCTGCCGCGGTCGTCTCCGGCATCGCTCCTGCCGCCACCATTGCCGCCGCCGTTACCGCCTCCATTGCCCCCGCCGTTTCCACCTCCGTTGCCGCCCCCGTGCCCGCCGCCGTTCCCGTCCTTGACGGTGATCAGCATCGGGTCCGTCGACGGGCCGGCCAGAGTCCAAGTCGCTGCGGTGGCGCCGGACGCGTAGAGCAGGCCGAGCGCCAGGGCGAAGGGAAGGGGCGCGCGCGAAGAACGGCGCATCGGGGATCTCCGGGTTGTGATGCGGGCGGTCAGGCCGCCCGGCTCACACGACAAGACGTCCCGGGGGCCGCGTTCATTCCCGATATCTGCGGATCGGCCAGTTCAACCCGGCTCGATCGTCGTGATCCGGCGCCGCAGCGCCTCCAGCCCGTGGTCGCGGATGCCCAGCTCGACCAGATGGTCGAGGGTCGAGCGGAAATACTCCTGGCAGCTGCCCAGCTGGCCGTGGGCCCGGGCCAGCACCCGCGCCGTCTCCTCCTCGCTCAGCCGGCCGGCATAGCGCGGCTGGTCGCGGTTGATGGTGAAGGCGATCGCCCGCACCGGCCCCTCGGACGTCGCCGCCGTGACCCAGCGCGGGGTGTAGGAGGCGGTCACCATCTCGCGCCGCCAGATCAGGTCCAGCTCCTCCTCCACCGCCGCGGCGGCGATCCGGAACACGACGCCGCGGCAGGTGCCGCCGCGGTCGAGGCCCAGCACCAGCCCTGGCCGCTCCGGCGTGCCGCGGCCCAGCGAGGTCCACAGGCAGAAGCGGCGGTGCCAGCCATGAATCAGCCCGGTGCGCCGCTCGACGAAATGGAAGGCCGGGTTCCAGATCAGCGAGCCGTAGCCGAACACCCAGACATCGCCGCCGGCCGCGCCCTCCGCCGCCAGCAGCGCCCGGCGCGACTCCGCCAGCGCCTCGAAGGACAGCACCTCCGCGGTCGGGTCGCCGGCCGCGATCATGCGCTGCAGCACGCCGTTCTTCAGCGATTCGCGGGTGATGGCGGTCGGTTCGGCGACCGTCGGCACCTCGCTCACGGCGTCTCCCACCGGCCTGTGTGGGCGGAGCGGAAGACCGCGTCGATCACCTGCATGTTGGCCAGCGTGTTTTCCAGCGGCACCGGCTGCTCGCCGCCCGTCAGGATCGCCTCGGCGAAGGCCGCGGCGGCGACCCCGTACTGATCGCAGACCGGGATCTCGACCGGCTTGATGCCCTCGCCGAACAGGCTCGACCCGTCGTCCACCAGCAGGCGGCAGGGCCGGTCGTTCGGCGCGTTGAACGGGATCTCCACCTCGATCCGGCCCTTGGTGCCCAGGAACTGCATGCGCTGGTAGCCGGGGATCTGGGTGGAGTAGACGAAGCTGGCCTGCACCCCGTCATAGTCGAGGAGGACGCTGCCCAGCCGGTCGACCTTGAACACCGGGTCGCGGTCCAGCAGCGACACCACCCGGCGCGGCTCGCGCCCGGTGACGAAGCGCGAGGTGGTGATCGGATAGCAGCCGATGTCCAGCAGGCCGCCGCCGCCGATGTCGGCCTTGTTGCGGATGTTGTTCGGGTCGATGTTGCGATAGGTGAAGGCGCCGGCGATGGCGCGCAGCTCGCCGATCGTCCCGTCCTGCACCAGCTCCCGCACCTTCAGCCACTGCGGATGGGTGCGAACCATGAAGGCTTCCTGGATGCGCCGGCCGCCCTTGTCGCGCGCCGCGATCAGCTGCCGGGCCTGTTCGGCGTTCAGCCCGATCGGCTTCTCGCACAGCACATGCTTGCCGGCCTCGACCGCCTTCAGGGTCCATTCGACATGAAGATGGTTCGGCAGCGGGATGTAGACCGCGTCGATCTCCGGGTCGGCCAGCAGCGCCTCGTAGCTGTCATAGGCCACAGGCAGGCCGTATTTCGCCGCCGCGGCCGCGGATTTCTCCGCCGAGCGCGAGGCGATGGCCTTGACCCGGCAGTGCCGGGCCCGGGTCATCGGCGGGACGACCTTGTCGTTGATCTTGGCGGCGCCCAGCACGCCCCAGACGATCGTTCCTTCGGCCACGCCTGTCTCCTCCTGACTGCAAAAGCCGGACGTTTTCGCAAATCCCGGCGATCCTAGAGGCTTTGGTCGCGGATGAGGAGCGTTCAGGGCGCGGGCAGGGGATGCGGTTCGGGCGACCCGTCCAGCGCCGGCACTGGCGTCCGGTCGGCAATCGCGCAGATCCGCTGCACCACCGCGGCGCGGGGCGAGGCGACCTCGCCATGCTCGTAGGCGATGACCTGCAGCCGTCCCGCCACCGTGTCCAGCAACTCTCCCGCCTTCAGCAGATAGGCGGGGGTGGAGGGGCGGCCGAAGCGCTGGTTGCCCTGGGCGAAGGTCTCGTAGATCAGCACGCCGCCCGGGGCCAGCGCCTCGACGACCACCGGCAGAAGCGGCCGGTGCAGGTAGTTGGCGACGACGATGCCGGAGAAGCGGCGCCCGGCGAAGGGCCAGGGGCCGGCTTCGATGTCCGCCCGCAGGATCTCGACCCCGTCGGCCCCGGCCAGATCCGCCACGCCCTGCAGGTCGACATCGACGCCGACGACGGCATGGCCGCGGGACCGGAAGTGACGCAGATGGCGGCCGCTGCCGCAGGCGAGGTCGAGCACCGGCCCGGTCTTCGGAACCAGCGGCGCGAATCGCGAGACCCACGCGGACACAGGGGGGATATGCGGCATCGGCGGAATCTGAGACGTCATTTTCTTTGCGGCCCGTGACGGACCATCGTATGACGAAAGCGGAGCACGGAATGCGATGATCCTGTACGAATTGCGATGCGAGGCCGGCCACGGCTTCGAGGCCTGGTTCCGGAACAGCGGCACCTATGACACGCAGGTGGCGGCCGGTGAGGTCAACTGCCCGGTGTGCGGCAGCAGCTCGGTCGAGAAGGCGCTGATGGCGCCGGCGATCGCCAAGCGCCCGCCCAAGGACGTCCAGGCCGAGGACGGCCGCCGGACCCACACCACCATGGCCGAGGCGCGTCGCCAGCTCGAGGCGCTGCGCCGCAAGATCGAGGAGAGCTGCGAGTATGTCGGCGACCGTTTCGCCGACGAGGCGCGCAAGATCCACTACGAGGAATCCGAGCATCGCGACATCTACGGCGAGGCCACCGAAGCCGAGGCGCGCGAGCTGGAGGAGGAAGGCATCGGCGTCGCCCGCATTCCCTGGGTGTCGCGCACCGATTCCTGACGGGCGCCGGCTCGCCGGTCCCGCCGCCGGCCTTCCGCCCGGTTGATCCGGGCGTCGATTTCTTCTCGCCGTCCGTGCGGTTCGGCTTGTCACCGCCCCCGCTTTGCGGCTACTGGGTTATGTGCCGGTGGCCGTCGGATCGAGCCATTCCGTCGCCGGCAGCGTGCCCCTGATCCATGGCGCGGAAATAATGAATATATGTCTTTTGTCCAATAATTACCGGACGATGTTCTTCGAAAGGATCGGGCGCGGTCTCGAGCGGAAGGGGATCGGGGTCTTCTGGATCGCGGCCAGCCGGCGATGGGCGGATGCGCTGATCAAGGAAGGCTGGCGCCGCGACAGGATCCTCTGCCTCGCCGATTTCAAGGATGAGTGGCGCCGGGGCGCGCCGCCGGACCCGGCCGATCCGGCACTGACCGAGCTGGAGGCCGGCGGGCTGGCCGCCAACGAAGTCATCCTGATGGATCGCGAGCTGTGCAAGCGGGCCCACGGCAAGGCCTATCTGGCCGTGGCCGCACGGGAAATCTCGCGCTTCCTCCGGGCCCACGACATACGCGCCGCCTTCGGCGAGCAGACCTGGGCGTTCGAACTGGCCACGGCGCTGCTGTGCAAGGCCCAGGGGCGGTCCTACTTCGCCCCCTCCACCGTCCGGGTGCCGTCCGACCGCTTCGGCTTCTTCACCGACCTGAACCAGGCCGAGATCTTCGAGATCCGCAAGCCGGACCGGTCGGACCGCGCGGCCGCCGACGCCATCCTCGAGGCGCTGCGCGGCCGCGCCTACCGGCCCTACTACTTTCATCTCAACAACAAGATCCGGTTTTTCCGCCGCCACTGGCTCGGCGAATCCGTGGTGCAGGCCCTGTCCAACGCCACCGACGGCGACGAGACCCTGCCGACCCTCGCGCATCGCGCGCGCTGGCGCTTCAGCCGGATCGTCAACACCTACCGCGTCCGCTGGCGGAAGCCGTTCGAGCGCGACGGCATCCCGGGCCAACGCCCCTTCGTTCTGGTGACGCTGCATATGCAGCCGGAAGCGTCGATCGACGTCTTCGCCCACCGCAACGCGAACCAGATCGAGAATGTCCGCGCCCTGTCGCGGGTGATCCCGCATGGCTGGGAGATCTACGTCAAGGAGCATTCCAACGCGATCGGCTTCCGCGCGCCGCGCTACTATGACGAGCTGCGGCGGATCCCGGGCGTGCGCCTGATCGACCCCCATGCCGACACCTTCAGGTTGATGGAAGCGGCGAAACTGGTCCTGTCGCCCTCGGGCACGGTCTGTCTCGAAGCCGGCCTGCTCGGTCTCAAGGCCGGGACCTTCGCGCCGATGTACTTCGCCCCGGTGATGTCGCCGGGCACGATCGACCTGACGACGCTGACCCGCGCCGGCTTCGAGCGTCTGCTGCAGCGGGACGACCGCGACGGCCGGGCCGAGCCGGCAGCCTTCCTGAGCTGGCTCCATGCCCAGTCCTTCCTCGGCCGGGTCGCCGATCCGGTGCACGACCCGGACTGCATGACGGAGGAGAACGTCGCGACCGTGGTCGATGGCTTCATGACGCTGCTCCGGACCCTGGAGACGCGCCGGCAACCGAATGTGAGCGCAGCATGAGCCTCGCCGGCGAGCATATCCTCGGCCCCGTGCCGAAAACCGCCGAAACGACGGTGATCGAGAACCGCACGGACGCCACGATCGCCCAGGATCTGATCGCGTCCGGCTGGCGCCACCGCTGGCTGGTCGCGCTGGTCGTCCTGGTGGCGCTGGCCCTCGGTGTGGCCTGGATCATGGTGTCGCCGACGCGCTACACCTCGCGGCTCGTGGTCATGCCGACCGAGGCGTCGCAGCAGCTGTCGGACCTGCTGCGCAACGCCGGCTCCTCGGTGATCGCCAGCTCCCTCGGCAGCCTGACAGGCACCGAGCAGATCACCTATTTCGACCGTTTCTCCAAGCAGTTGACCGCGGTGAGCACGGCGGCGGCGCTGAAGGAGCATCCAAACCTGGTCGAAAGCCTGATGGGGCTGCGCTGGAACGACGAGCGGAAGATCTGGGAAGGCGATTCGGTGCTGACCCAGATCAAGGCGGCCCTGGGGCTCGACACCAGTGCCGACACCAGCGCCCAGGCGGTCGCCGAGTTCCTGCGCCGCAACCTCATCCAGGAGCAGGACCGGAACTCGCCGATCACCACCCTGTCGCTCGACGCCGCCGATGCCGAGGTGGCGCGGCAGACGCTGGGCTATCTGCACCGGTACAGCGACGACCAGATCAAGCAGGCGATCTACCAGCAGACCCAGAGCAAGCTCGAATACCTGCAGCGGCGGCTGCAGAGCGTCACGGTCAATGACTATCGCCAGACCCTGATCGGCCTGATCCTGGATCAGGAGAAGATCCTGATGCTGATCCAGCCGAATCTGCCTTTCGCGGCGGAGGCGCTGGAGAAGCCGGAGATCCTGATCGAGCCGAGTTCGCCGAAGAAGGGCCGCATCCTCGTCGTGGCCCTGCTGGTCGGCCTCCTGATCGGCGGCGTCATCGCCTATCGCCTCGACCGGAAGCGCCGGCGCTGAGGCCGGAGGGCCGCCGGCCCCAACCGATGGACCAGGGCGACCGGGCCCGGCGGCGGATGCGTGAATTCAGGCGATCTTGGACAAGGGGCGGGACTCGGTCCCGAAGCTCCGCTGCACCAGGTCGCGCAAACCCTCCTCGAGCGACCATTTCGGGGCCCAGCCCAGCGCCGAACGGATCTTGGCGGTGTCGGCCGAGAGCGACGGCCGGTCGAACTTCCGGAACTGCCTCTTGTCCTCGACCACCGGCCGGGGGTCGCCGACCAGGCGCCGGATGGTCTCGACGACGTCGCGCACCGGCGTCGGCACCGAGGAGGCGACGTTGAACACCTCGAACCGTCCCGTGTCCTGGAACAGGGCGGCGATGGCCGCGTCGGCGATGTCGGAGACGTGGATGAAGTCGCGCGTGGCGCCGAGATAGCCCATGCGGATCTCCGGCTGTGACCGGTCGCGCATGCGCTTCAGGGCATCGGGGATCAGATGCGGGTTGGTCTCGCCCGGGCCGAAGGCGTTGGCGAAGCGCAGGGCCACGCCGGACAGCCGGTCGTTGGTGCGGGTGGCATAGGCGAGCAGATCCTCGCCCAGCAGCTTCGACAGGCCGTAGGCGTTGACCGGGGCCGCCGGGTCGGTCTCGCGATGGACCCGGTCGACCGGCGCGTAGACGTCCATGGTCGAGGCGAAGACCACCTTGCGCGCCGGCGTCCGCTCGAGCGAGCGCAGCACCAGTTCGGTCCCCCGGACATTGGTGGCGAAGGTCTCGTCCGGATGGGCCATGCAATAGGGGATGAAGTGGATCGCGGCGAAGTGGATCGCGCCATCCGGCTGGAACTCCTCGACCAATTCCAGGAGCTCGGTGCTGCCGCAGGTGCCGATGTTGAGGCGCCGGAACACGGCCTCCTGCGGCAGCGAGCTCTCGCGGCCGAAGGACAGGTTGTCGATCGCCAGGATCTCATTGCCGTCGCGGGCCAGGCGCCGGGTGATCTGGCTGCCGATGAAACCGGCCGCGCCCGTCATCAAAATGCGCATGAATCCTGAACCTTCATTTTCGAAATATCGGCCACGGCCCGGCCCTCGATCTGCTCGGCGAGCGCCTGCCAATCCAGCTCGTCGGCGCGCTCCAGGCTTCGCCGGGACAGATCCTCCCATCGGTCGGCGGCGGCGGCCAGGCCGTCGGTGAAGGCATCGACATCCGGGTCGGTGACGACGCCGCAGCCGTAATGGTCGACGACGTCGCGGGTGCCGTTCTCGGGAAAGCGCGCCGTCACCGTCGGCAGGCCGCTGGCCATGGCCTCGGCGACGATGCGGGGGAAGCCCTCGCGCCGGCTGGTGATCGCCAGCAGCCTGGCCGTGCCCAGCAGCTCGATCTTCTGCTGCTCGCTGACCGTCCCCAGGATCCGGATCTGGCCCGCGGCCAGCGAGCCGGCGGCATGGGCGCGAAGCGCCGGCAGCTCCGGCCCGTCCCCGGCGATCACCAACTCGTCCCCGCCGAGCGCCCCCAGCCGGTTGTGGCCGGCGGACTTCAGCCGGGCGAAGGCGTCGATCAGGAAGGCCAGGTTCTTGTGGGCGGTGATGCGGCCGAGATAGAGGATGTCGCGGCGTTCCGCGGCCGGCAGGCTGCGATAGGCGGACCGGCGAATCCCGCTCGGCAAGTAGAAGACCGGCCGTCCGGAGGCGGTGCCGATCCGCTCGCACACCGCCGGGCCGACCCCCATGTTCTGCCCGCTCAGGCGGGGCAGCATCCACTGCATCAGCCGGTAGAAGCGGGCGTCGCGCACCTCGCACCAGTCGACCACTGAGCGCTTCCGGGCGCCGTGGGGGGCAAAGGCGATATGGGCCAGCGGCCACTGGTTGAACAGGTTGAGATCGAAGCTGCGCGCCTTCAGCACGCCTCGCACCCAGGTTGCATACTTCAGTATGGTAATCGGATTCCGAGGCAACAGGCGCGATTGCGGCCTCTGGTAATGCTCGTCCACGGGAAACCGATGGACTTCAATACCACCCAGGATTTCATGACGCGGCAAATCTCGCTTATGGGCAATACAATATACTGAGACACTATGACCGCGCTCCCGAAACACTTGTGCGAGTTCGGCAAAGCGAATTTCCTGCCCACCAATGCTCGGAGGATACAATTCGGTAAAAATTCCGATGTTCATCCCGGCTCACCAATGGCGCGCATAATATACCATGCGCCTATGTTCTTGTATCAGTAACGAAGATTAGATAGCACGGGCCGGAGTGGCGGCAAGAAAAATTCTGGAGACAAAGTCCGGGCTCAGGCCCGGGCCGGGGCGCTCTCGGACCGGCGCGGCCAGGCATCGAGCCAGAGCTGTTCGGCCAGGGCTTCGCGGAAATTGTGCTGGGGGGCATAGCCGATGGCCCGGCGCGCCGCGTCGATCGCGATCACCCGGTCGATCGATGCCGGCAGCCGCCAGCCGAGCTGCCGGTAGGCGCCTTCGACGAAGGGGTGGTGGCGGCGGAGCGCCGGCAGCGGGTCGCGCCGCAGCTGTCCGCATTCCCCGGGCGTGAACGGGCTGGCGGCGGCGATGTTCAGCACGAGCGCGCCGCTGCCCGGACGCTCCGCCGCCAGGATATGCGCCGTCGCAGCGTCGCGCGGGTCGACGCCGCGGTACAGCCGGTCGTTGACCGCCTCGTTCGGCGGCGTCGGGAAGAACCGGCCGCAGCGCAGGATGAGGCAGCCCTCCGGAAACGATCCCGCGGCCGCCAGGACCAGGGCCTCGGCGTCGCGCTTGCTCTCCTCATACGGCGTCTCCGGCGCCGCCGGCAGATCCTCGGTGACCCAGGCCGCGGCCTCGGCGCCGCGGATCGCGCCGCCATAGAGCGCGGTGGTGCTGGTCAGCACCAGCCGCCGCACCCCGGCCTCGCGCGCCGCCGCGATCACCGCCTCGGTGCCGCCGACATTGACCCGACGAACCTCTCCGGCCGGCACCGGCGTGCCGGGGCCGCCATTCAGCCCGGCGGTGTGGATGACGGCGCGGGCGCCATGGAAGGCGCGGCGCAGGGTGACGCCGTCCAGGATGTCGGCGCGGTGGGTCACGGTCGGCGCCTCGACCCGGTCGACCCCGGCCACCGGCCCGGCCCCCGCGATCGAGCCGCACAGCAGCGAAGCGGCGATGCGGGAGCCGAGATAGCCGGCGCTGCCCGTGACGACGATCATCCGGCGCCCGGCCGGGCCGCCGCAAGGATGTAGTTCACCCCCAGCCGGTGCGGCGCCAGCCGCCACCCGCCGCTCGGGTCCGGGACCATTCCGGCGACGTCCTGGACCTCGAGCCCGGCCCGGCGCAGGGCGGCCGCCAGCTCGTGCGGCTTCAGGAACTTGCGCCACTCATGGGTGCCGCGCGGGATGATGCGCAGCAGGTGCTCGGCGCCGAGGATGGCGACGGCCCAGCTGCGGCGGGTGCGGTTCAGGGTCGACATCACCAGCGTCCCCCCCGGCCGCAGCAGCCCCGCCAGGGCGCCGCAGAAGGCCTCGACATCGGCGACATGCTCGACGATCTCCAGGGCCAGCACGGCGTCGAAGCGGACGCCGGAGGCGGCGAGGTCCTCGGCGCTGGCGCAGCGATAGTCGATGGCCAGGCCGGATTCGGCGGCGTGGGCGCGGGCGACGCCGATCGCCTCGGCCCCCGCATCGACCCCGGTGACCGTGGCGCCCAGCCGGGCCATCGGCTCGGACAGCAGGCCGCCGCCGCAGCCGATGTCGAGGATCCTGAGGCCGGACAGCGGCTTCGGCGCCAGCGGGTCGCGGCCCAGCCGGGCGCAGATCCGGTCGCGGATATAGCCGATGCGCAGCGGGTTCATCCGGTGCAGCGGACGGAACTTGCCGTCCGGGTCCCACCAGTCCGCCGCCATCGCCTCGAAACGGGCGATCTCGGCGGAATCGATCGTCGCCGCCGGGCTTTGCGCCATGAACAAGGGTCCTCGTCTTTCGGTTGCGCCAACCTTGCGTCGCGAGACGTTGCGTCGGTCTCGGCGACGCAGTATGGGTAGCGGGCCTCGCGGCCGCAATGCCGGCATTCCGGCCCGCGGCGCCCCTGTCACTTCAAACCCGCGGCGGCCGATGGCGCGCATTGTTCAGAAGTTTGGCGGCACGTCGGTCGCCGATGTCGAGCGGATCAAGAACGTCGCCCGTCGGGTGCAGGCGGAGGTCGCGCGCGGCAACCAGGTCTCGGTCGTGGTGTCGGCGATGTCCGGCGTCACCAACCAGCTGGTGAAGTACTGCAACGACATCTCGCCGCTGCACGATCCGCGCGAATACGACGCGGTCGTGGCCTCGGGCGAGCAGGTCACCTCCGGCCTCCTGGCGCTGGCGCTGCAGGAGATCGGCCTGCCGGCGCGGTCGTTCCAGGGCTGGCAGGTCGCGGTGCACACCGACGGCTCGCACGCCAAGGCGCGGATCCTCGACATCGACCCGCAGCAGCTCGAGGACTCGCTGGCGCGCGGCGAGGTGCCGGTGATCGCCGGCTTCCAGGGCGTCGCCGCCTCCGGCCGCATCACCACGCTGGGCCGCGGCGGCTCCGACACCTCGGCGGTGGCGCTGGCCGCCGCGCTGAAGGCGGACCGCTGCGACATCTACACCGATGTCGACGGCGTCTACACCTGCGATCCGCGGATCGTGCGCAAGGCGCGCAAGCTCGATAAGATCACTTACGAAGAGATGCTGGAGATGGCGTCGCTCGGCGCCAAGGTGCTGCAGACCCGCTCGGTCGAGATGGCGATGAACCATCGGGTCCGGGTGCAGGTGCTGTCCAGCTTCGAGGATGTGCCAGGGACCCTGGTGGTGGACGAGGACGAGATCGTGGAGAAAGAGGTCGTCAGCGGGATCGCGTACAGCCGGGACGAGGCCAAGATCACCGTGGTCCGCGTGCCGGACCGGCCGGGCGTGGCGGCGGCGATCTTCGGGCCGCTGACCGACGCCAACATCAATGTCGACATGATCGTCCAGAACATCTCCGAGGACGGCCAGGCGACGGATCTCACCTTCACCGTCGGCAAGGCGGATCTGGAGCGCGCGGTCAAGGTGCTGTCCCAGCACAAGGAGACGCTGGGCTACAGCCACCTGATCCCGGACGAGAACGTGGTCAAGATCTCGGTGATCGGCGTCGGCATGCGCAGCCATGCCGGCGTCGCCCAGCGCATGTTCAAGGCGCTGGCCGAGAACGGCATCAACATCCAGGTGATCTCGACCTCCGAGATCAAGATCAGCGTCCTGGTGGCCGAGCAGTACACCGAGCTGGCGGTCCGCGCCCTGCACACCGCCTACGGCCTGGACAAGGCCTGATGGAGAAGGCCTGATGACCCGGCCGGCGGGCGGGCCCGCCCCGGGCATCGGGCCGTCACGTCGCCTCCTCGCCCGGCTGCGCGACGTCATGGCGGGGTCGGGGACGGCGCAGTCGCGCCTCGACAAGATCGTCACCCTGATCGCGGCCGAGATGGTGGCCGAGGTCTGCTCCTGCTACGTCTCCCGCCCGGGCGACGTGCTGGAGCTGTTCGCCACCATCGGCCTGAACCCCGACGCGGTGCACCGCACCCGCCTCCGGGTCGGCGAGGGCCTAGTGGGCGAGGTCGCGGCGACGGCGCGGCCCCTGGCCATCGCCAACGCGCCCTCCCATCCGAAGTTCGCCTACCGGCCGGAGACCGGCGAGGACCCGTACGAATCCTGGATGGGCGTGCCGATCCTGCGCGGCGGCAAGGTGCGCGGCGTGCTGATCATCCAGAACCAGATGAAGCGCAACTACTCCGAGGACGAGGTCGAGACGCTCGAGACCATCGCCATGGTGGTGGCCGAGCTGATCGTCGGCGGCGAGATCGCCCGGCCGGAGGAGGTGGCGAGCCCGACCGCCGTGTCGCTGCCGGCCCGGCTGCACGGCATCGCGCTGAACGGCGGCCTGGCCCAGGGCCTCGCGGTGCTGCACCGGACCCAGATCACCGTGCGCCAGATGGTGGCCGACGACCCGGCGGTGGAGCTGGAGCGCTTCCGCCAGGCGGTCGAGCACATGCACCGGTCGATCGACGACCTGGTGGCCGACCACCGCGCCGGCGGCATCGGCGAGGGCGGCGAGATCCTCGAGACCTACCGCATGTTCGCCGAGGACCGCGGCTGGCTGAGCCGGATCCACGAGGCGATCGACACCGGCCTGTCGGCCGAGGCCGCGGTGCAGCGCGTGCAGAACGACATGGCCGCGCGCATGGCCCGGGTCACCGACCCCTATCTGCGCGAGCGCCTGGCCGATTTCGACGACCTCGCCAACCGCCTGCTGCTGCATCTCGCCGGCCGCACCTCGGCCGCCGCGCTCGGCACTCTGCCGGACGACATGGTGCTGGTGGCCCGCGCCATCGGCCCGGCCGAGCTCTTGGACTACGATCGGCGCAAGCTGCGCGGCCTGGTGCTGGAGGAGGGATCGGCCCCCAGCCATGTCGCCATCATCGCCCGGGCGCTGGACATCCCGGTGGTCGGCCGCTGCGTCGAGGCGATGCGGCTGATCGAGCCCCTGGACCCGATCGTGGTCGACGGCGACCACGGCAACGTCTTCGTCCGTCCGTCCGAGGACGTGATCGAGACCATCACCAAGGCGATCCAGGTCCAGGCCGGGCAGCGCAAGCTCTACGCCGAGGAGGCGCGGCTGCCGGCGGTGACGCGCGACGGCACCTCGGTCTCGCTGATGCTGAACGCCGGCCTGCTCTCCGACATGCCGCATCTCGACGCGGTCGGCGCCGACGGCATCGGCCTGTACCGCACCGAGATCCCGTTCATGGTGCGGTCGGAATATCCCAGCGTCGCCACCCAGACCGACCTTTACGCCCGGGTGATCGACCTGGCCGAGGGCCGGCCGGTGGTGTTCCGCACCCTCGATGTCGGCGGCGACAAGCGGCTGCCCTATTTCGCCGAGATCGATGAGGACAATCCGGCGCTGGGCTGGCGCGCGGTGCGCATCGGCCTCGACCGGCCGGCGATGCTGCGCCAGCAGCTGCGCGCCCTGATCCAGGGTGCCGCCGGGCGGCCCTTCGGGGTGATGTTCCCGATGGTGTCCGAGGTGACCGAGCTGGACGCCGCCCGGGATCTCTTCGACCGCGAGGTGGCGCGGGCCGCGGCCCAGGACGTGCCGGTCTCGGACGAGATCCGCGTCGGGGTGATGCTCGAGGTGCCGTCGCTGCTGTGGCAGCTCGACCAGGTGCTGCGCACCGCCGATTTCGTCGCCGTCGGCTCGAACGACCTGATGCAGTATCTCTACGCCGCCGACCGCACCAACACCCGGGTGGCGCAGCGCTACGACACGCTGTCGCCCGGGCTGATCGCCGCCCTGGCCGAGGCGGTGTCGCGCTGCGACGCCGCCGGTCGCAGGATCAGCCTGTGCGGCGAGATGGCGTCGCGGCCGATCGAGGCGATGACCCTGCTGGGCCTGGGATTCCGCACCCTGTCGATGCCGGCGACCGCGATCGGCGCGGTCAGGACCATGGTCCGCAGCCTGGACCTCGGCCATTTCTCGCGCTGGTTGTCCCAGGTCCGAACCAATGCCCGCGGTTCGCTTCGTCCCGCCATCCGCGCCTATGCCCGCGACCATGATGTTGCAATATAGTGTGGCGAATCTCGGATTCGTTTTGCTGTACGGACGGAATCGTCTAAATAAAGACAGTCGTCTCGGTCGTGGGGGAGTGGGCCTCGACATCATGACAGGGCGGCGTGCCGGCTTTCATCTGTAACACTTTCGGTCAGCACAAAGCGGCTCGAACGATATGGCCCAGAGCAATCGCAAACACCTCGCCGTGGTGCACGAGGCCGCGGACTCCCCAGACAACCCTCTCGATGCCGGGGCGGTGGATCACGTGATCGACATGAACGCGCCGGTCGGCCGCATCCTTGCGCAGGCGCGCGAGATCGCCGGCTACAGCCTCTACGACGTGGCTGCGGCGCTGCGCATCCGCCACGGCCTGCTGCAGGCGATCGAGGACGGCCGCAACCAGGACCTGCCCGGTCCGGTCTACGCCATCGGCTTCGTCCGCACCTATGCCGAGTTCCTCGGCTTCGACGGCGACCAGATGGTGGCCCGCTTTAAGCGCGAATCCGCCGCGGTCGAGAAGAAGCCCGACCTGGTGTTCCCGGCGCCGGTGCCGGAAGGCAGCCGCGTCCCGGGCGGCGCGATCCTGATGATCGCGGTCCTGATCGGCGGCCTGGCCTATGCCGGCTGGTATTACCTGTCCTCGGCCAACCGCGACGTGGCGGCCGAGATCGCGGCCCTGCCGGCGCGCTTCGCGGCGCTGCTCGACGGCGCCCCGCAGACCGAGCCGAACCCCGGCCCGGTGGTGCAGCCCGCCGCCCCGAACAGCGGCCCCAGCCTGCAGACGGCCGCCCCCGTGGCCGAACCCGGCCCCGGCGAGCGCATGACCGCGGGCCCGATCGTGCCGGGCCCGACCGCGCCCGCCGGCACACCGGCCCTGCCGTCGGTCGCGGCCCCGGCCGCGCCGGCCCAGACCACGCCCACCCAGACCGCGGCGATCCCGGCACCGCCCGCCGTCCCGGCCGCGCCGCAGGTCGCGGTGCCCCAGGCCCAGCCGGCGGCGCAGCCGCAGCTGCCGGCCGCCATGGCCCTGGCCGACCGCCCGCTCGGCGCCGCCCTGGCGAACGAGCCGCCGGCGCCGCAGGTGCCGGGTCCCGGCGACAGCCGCATCATGCTGCGCGCCAGCGCCGACAGCTGGGTCCAGATCCGCGATCGCCAGGGCGGGCTGGTGATGACCCGGGTGATGGCGGCGGGCGAGACCTACGCGGTGCCGCCGCAGGAGGGCCAGCGCCTGACCACCGGCAATGCCGGCGGGCTGCAGGTCGAGGTCGATGGCCAGCCGGTGGCGTCGCTCGGCGGTCCCGGCCAGGTCGTGCGCAACGTCGCGCTCGACCCGCAGAAGCTGCGCGACCGGGCGGCGGCAAACTGAGCGGGCTCCTCCGTCGCACATGGTCGCAATGCCCCCTGCCGGATTGCAGGATCGGCGCGAAAGGGCCATGTTGTCGCGCAACGAACGCCGCATCACCCAAGGTCCCGTCATGAGCGCCGTCCGCGCCTATCGCCAGATCCAACGCCGGAAATCCCGCCTGATCCATGTCGGCAAGGTTCCGGTCGGCGGCGATTCGCCGATCACCGTCCAGTCGATGACCAACACCCGGACGACGGACATCCAGGCGACGATCGACCAGATCCGGCAGCTCGAGATCGCCGGCGCCGACATCGTCCGCGTGTCCTGCCCGGACGAGGAATCGAGCGCGGCCTTGAAGCACATCGTGCCGGAAGTGACCGTGCCGATCGTCGCGGACATCCATTTCCACTACAAGCGCGGCATCGAGGCGGCCCAGAACGGCGCCGCCTGCCTGCGCATCAACCCCGGCAACATCGGCTCGAAGGAGCGGGTGGCCGAGGTGGTGAAGGCGGCCAAGGACCATGGCTGCTCGATGCGGATCGGCGTCAATGCCGGCTCGCTGGAGCGCGAGCTCTTGGAGAAGTACGGCGAGCCCTGCCCGGAGGCGATGGTCGAATCGGCGCTGAACCACATCCGGATCCTCGAGGACCACGACTTCTTCGACTTCAAGATCTCGTGCAAGGCGTCGGACGTGTTCCTGGCCGTCGCCGCCTACCAGGCGCTGGCCGAAGCCTGCGACTACCCGCTGCACATCGGCGTCACCGAGGCCGGCGGCCTGCGCAGCGGCACGGTGAAGTCGTCGATCGGCCTCGGCATGCTGCTGTGGTCCGGCATCGGCGACACGGTGCGCGTCTCGCTCTCCGCCGATCCGGTGGAGGAGGTCAAGGTCGGCTTCGACCTGCTGAAGTCGCTGGGCCTGCGCCACCGCGGCGTCAACATCGTGTCGTGCCCGTCCTGCGCCCGGCAGCAGTTCGACGTGATCAAAACCGTCGAGGTGCTGGAGCAGCGCCTGGCCCACATCACCACGCCGATGACCGTCTCGGTGATCGGCTGCGTGGTCAACGGCCCGGGCGAGGCGACGATGACCGATATCGGCTTCACCGGCGGCGGCAAGGGCACGCACCAGGTCTATATCAACGGCCTGCCCGACCACCGGCTGAAGGACGAGGGCATTGTCGACCACCTGGTCGCGCTGGTCGAGGACAAGGCCAGGCAGATCGAGGCCGAGCGCGCCGCTGCCGAGGCGGCCTCGGCCCAGGCCGCGGAATGAGCGTGCGCCTGTCCGGCCGCTAGCGGGCCTCGGTGGATCATCATCCGACCGACCGGCCCGTTCTCCTGATTTGAGCCTTCCGTGCAACTCGACGAAAACCTGAACCGTGTCCTGTCCCGCGTGGCCGAGCTGCGCGACGGCATGGGCTCCGGCAAGCTATCGCCGGACCAGTTCACCGCCTATTCCAAGGAATATTCCGAGCTCGAGCCGATCGCGGACGAGATCGCGGCGCTGCATCGCGGCCGGGCCGAGCTGGCCCAGCTCGAGGCCATGGTGGCGGCCGAGACCGATCCGGAGATGAAGGCCCTGGCGCAGGAGGAGCTGTTCGCCCTCCGGGACTCGCTGCCGGCCTTGGAGCGGCGGGTGCAGGTGCTGCTGCTGCCGAAGGACGAGGCCGACGACCGCAACGCCATCCTCGAGGTCCGCGCCGGCACCGGCGGCGACGAGGCGGCGCTGTTCGCCGCCGACCTGTTCCGCATGTACCAGCGCTATGCCGCGATCCGCGGCTGGCGCTTCGAGGTGATGGACATCGCCGACACGCCGCTCGGCGGGTACAAGGAGGCCTCGGCCGAGATCAGCGGCCGCGGCGTCTTCGCCCGGCTGAAGTTCGAGAGCGGGGCCCACCGCGTCCAGCGGGTGCCGGAGACCGAGGCCCAGGGCCGCATCCATACCTCCGCCGCCACCGTGGCGGTGCTGCCGGAGGCGGAGGAGGTCGACGTCCAGATCGACGACAAGGACCTGCGGGTCGACGTGTTCCGGGCGCAGGGCGCCGGCGGCCAGCACGTCAACAAGACCGAGAGCGCGGTCCGCATCACCCATCTGCCGACCGGCATCGTGGTGGTGATGCAGGACGAGAAGTCGCAGCACAAGAACCGCGCCAAGGCGATGAAGATCCTGCGCGCCCGCCTGTACGAGGCCGAGCGCGCGGCCAAGGACGCGGCCCGGGCGGCCGACCGGCGCAGCCAGGTCGGCTCCGGCGACCGGTCGGAACGGATCCGCACCTACAACTTCCCGCAGGGGCGGGTCACCGACCACCGCATCAACCTGACGCTCTACAAGATCGACCGGGTGATGGCGGGGGAGGCGCTGGACGAGCTGATCGAGGCGCTGATCGCCGAGGATGAGGCGGCCCGCCTCGCCGCCCTCGCCGACCAGCCGTGATCTCCGTCTTGCCCGCGGGGGCGTTTCGCGACCGCTCGATCGCGTTGCCTCTCCCGCTTGCGGGAGAGGTCGGAGACGCGAAGCGGCTCCGGGTGAGGGCCAGCCGGCCTCGAGTCCGGGATGATCACTTCAGGATGGGGCGGATCGCGTGCACTCGCCCGGAAAGGGTTGCGGGTGCGGTGGCACCGCTTGGCCCTCACCCGGTCGTCCTGCGGACGCCCGACCTCTCCCGCAAGCGGGAGAGGCAACGCGTTTCCACCTTCGTGACCGCTCTTCGCCGGAGGACGGTCAGGCTATGACCCCCCGCGCGCCCAAAATCGCCGAGGCGCTGCGCGACGGCACGGCGCGGCTGGCTGCGGCCGGCATCGACAGCGCCCTGTCCGACGCCCGGCTGCTGCTGATGCACGCTTTGGGCTGCGACCGCACCGGGCTGCTGTCGCGCGCGGCCGAGGCGATGCCGGCGGAGGCCGCCGCGCGCTACGCCGGCTACATGGCCCGCCGGGAAGCGCGCGAGCCGGTGTCGCGCATCCTCGGGCGGCGCGAGTTCTGGAGCCTCGATTTCGCGCTGGGCCCCGCGACGCTGGACCCGCGGCCGGACAGCGAGACGCTGGTCGAGGCGGCGCTGGCCGCCGTGCCGGACCGGCCGCCCTCCGACCGGCCGCTGCGCGTGCTCGACCTCGGCACCGGCACCGGCTGCCTGCTGCTCGCCGTCCTGCACGAACGCGCCGCCGCCTTCGGCATCGGCGTCGACCGCAGCGAGGCCGCGGCGCGGACGGCGCGGGACAATGCGCGCGCCCTGGGCCTGGCGGATCGAGCCTCTTTCCTGGTCGGCGACTGGGCGGCGGCGCTGGCCGGCCGCTTCGACCTGGTCCTGTCCAACCCGCCCTATATCCCGGACGCCGACATCGCGGCGCTGGACCCCGAGGTGCGGGAGCACGAGCCGCTTCTCGCCCTGTCCGGCGGTGCCGACGGGCTCGACGCCTATCGCGCCCTGGCCGCGGCGTTGCCGGATCTGCTGGCGCGGGGCGGCACGGCGGTGGTCGAGCTCGGCATCGGCCAGGCGGCGGACGTGGCGGGGCTGTTCCGTGCGGCGGGCCTTGACATCGTCGGCACGCCGCCCGATCTGGCAGGCATACCGCGTTGTGTCGTGGTGAAAAAAGCATTTGGCCCGACGGCGGATTGCCGTTAGGGTCCCTTTATTCCGTCATTTCCGGGCTTGACCGCTTGAGGCGGCCGCCATTCCGGCGCTGGAAGCGACGATGACGCTGGGCCCGGTCGCGTCAGGCGGCGGCGAGGGACGGCAGCGCGGAAACAGCGATCTGCAGAAGCAAGGCTGATGAGACCAGGACCGAATTCGCGGCGTGCGCGCGGCAGGAACGGCGGCGGTGGTGGCGGCGGTGGCGGCCAGCAGCGCCGGCCGAACGCGCTGCCCAACCGCAACCAGACCATCGACAGCAACGGGCCGGACATCCGTATCCGCGGCAACGTCTTCCAGGTCTACGACAAGTACATGGGGCTGGCGCGCGACGCCCAGGCGTCGGGCGACCGCGTCATGGCCGAGAACTACCAGCAGCATGCGGAGCACTATGTCCGCATCATCAACGCCATGAACGAGGCCTACGGCCAGCCGCACCAGCAGCAGGGCGGCCAGGACAGCAGCCGCGAGCAGCCGGGCGTCGATGCCGATTACGACCCGCTGACCAGCCCGCCGCCGCAGCGCCGCGAATTCGAGGCGCGCAACGACGGCGGCGACCGGCAGCAGCGCCGCGACTTCGAGCCGCGTGAGGGCGGCGACCGGCCGCGCCGGGAGTTCGAGGGCCGTGGCGAAGGCGGCGACCGGCTGCCGCGCCGGGAGTACGAAGGCCGCGGCGACGGCGATCGCCAGAACCAGGGCTTCCGCGACCGGGATCAGGGGTTCCGCGAAAACCGCCCGCCGCGCGACCAGGGCTTCCGCGACCAGAATCGCGACCGCGACCAGGGCCAGCGCGGCGACCGCTTCGGCGGCCAGCGCGAAGGCCGTCCGGACTACCGCAGCGAGCGGCCGCAGCCGCCCGCGGCACCGGATCTGAACGCGCCGCAGCCGCATATCCCGAGCCCGCTCGATCCGGCGCCGGTCGATCTCGCCCCGTCTTCGGCCAGCTTCGGCGCGGACCCGCGGGACCAGGAGGACAGCGGCCTCGACACCGAGCTCGCCCTGCCGGCCTCGATCATCGCCCGGCCGCGCCGTGGCCGTCCGCCGCGGGCCGCCGCGCCGGCCGAGGCTGCGCCGCCGTCGGACCAGCCGGCGCCCGCCGCACCGGCGCCGGCGCCCGCCCAGCCGCCCCAGCCCGAGGCCTCGGCGCAGCCGGGCCTGCCCGGCGTGGCGGCGGAGGAGGCCCCGGCCCCCGCGCCGAAGCGCCGGCCCGGACGGCCGCGCAAGGTGAAGGCGGCGGAGGAGACCCCCGCCACCGAACCGTCGAGCGGCGAGTAAGGTTTCCGATCCGAACCGAAAGCCCGGCGCTTCGCCGGGCTTTCGTCGTTTCGGGGAACCGCGCCCCGGAACCTCCTGTTGCCCAGGTATCTCCATGAGATCCTCGACGAAAGGAGGACCGATCATGCGCAAGACCCTGATGGCGGCTGCTTCCGCCGTCGCCCTGCTGGCCCTGCCGGCCATGGCGCAGACGACGACCCAGCAGCCTCCCGCCGACACCACAGCCCCCTCCACGACCGCCCCGTCCACGACGGCCCCCTCGGCGGCGACTCCGGGCAGCACGGTCCCGGAGGGTCAGCAGCAGCTTCCGGACACGCATATCCTCGGTTCGGACCTGATCGGCGCCAGCGTCACCAACGCCAACGGCGATTCGATCGGCAAGACCTCGGACGTGCTGGTCGACAAGGACAGCAAGGCCGTGGATGCCGTGGTCATCGATGTCGGGGGTTTCCTCGGCATCGGCTCGAAATCCGTGGCGATTCCGCTCGACAAGCTGACCATCGGCGCCCGGCCCGACGAGGGCGTGAAGACCGCCATGACCAAGGAGCAGCTGGAAGCGCTGCCCGCCTTCGAGGGCCGCAAGGCCGAGGAGCCGCCGCCGGCCGCGCCGGCCACCGGCACGACGGGCGGCACCACCGGCACCACCGGTTCGGGCGGCTAGCACGCCCGGCTGATTCGCCGCCGGCAGGGGCGGCGAAAGGGACCACCCCGAGCGGCCGGACATCCCGGCCGGCGGGGTGGTTTCGTTTGAAAGACTGCCCCGAGACTCACCTCCGACGGCCATCTGACGCGGTTTTCTCCGCTTCCGGCGCTCACGGACGTCCTGTCCGCTGCGCTCCGGTTCTCGAAAACCACGCCAGCTGACTCGTCGGAGCGAGTTCGGAACGGCCTTTCAGCAGACCGTTCAACGCACCCGGAACAGCGGCACCAGCGGCTCGCAGCGCAGCTCGGCGCGCACCCGCTGCTGGCCGATGGCGGCCGAGAGCAGGGCGAAGACCTCGTCATAGACGGCCAGCACGCGGTCGACATCGGCCGGGCTGTGGGCATAGCTCATGTTGTGGCTGCCGAGCGACAGCACGCCGCGGGCGAAGATCTCCTGCAGCCACAGCGTCTTGATCTCGAAGGCGCCGGCGTCCGGCTGGTCCTTGATCAGAAGGAAGGTCCAGGACGGGTGGCCGGACAGCGACAGAACCTCGCCCAGCCGGTGCCGCTCGATCAGCGCCGCGGTGCCGTCGCGCAGGCTCGTGCCCAGCTCGGCCATGTGCCGGGTCACCGGCTCGCGCACCACCTTGTCCAGCGTCGCCCGGGCCGCGGCCAGCGACAGCGTCTCGCCGCCCATGGTGAAGGAGAAGAAGATCTCCTCCATCTCCATCATCAGGTCGCGCCGGCCGCACACCGCCGACAGCGGATAGCCGTTGGCGATGCCCTTGCCCAGCGTGGTCAGGTCCGGCATGACGCCGAACAGCTCCTGCGCCCCGCCATTGGCGACGCGGAAGCCGGTGATGGTCTCGTCGAACACCAGGACGGCGCCGTGCTTCGTCGCCCGCTCGCGCACCCCTTCCAGATAGCCTTCGGCCGGGAAGGCGACGTTCATCGGCTCCATCACGATCGCGGCCACCTGGCCGGCGTGCTCGTCCAGCAGCCGGTCCAGCGCCGCCGGGTCGTTGTAGGGGAAGGTGTGGGTCAGCGCCCGGGTCGCTTCCGGCACGCCGCGGTGCCGGGCGGTGGCGCCGATATACCAGTCCTGCCAGCCGTGATAGCCGCAGACCAGCACATGGTCGCGGCCGGTATAGGCGCGGGCGACGCGGACCGCTCCGGCGGTGGCGTCCGACCCGTTCTTGCCGAAGCGCACCATCTCGGCGGAAGGCACGATCGCCACCAACCGCTCCGCCACCTCGGCCTCCAGCGGGCTCGACAGGCTGAAGATGGTGCCGTCCCCGACCTGCGCCTTGACCGCGGCAGTCACGTCCGGGTCGTTGTAGCCCAGCGTCACCGAGGCCAGGCCGTTGATGAAATCGATGTACTCGTTGCCGTCGACGTCCCACAGCCGGCTGCCCTGGCCGCGGGCGGCGAAATAGGGCGACACGCCGAGCGGATACTGCGTGATGCTCTTGCTGAAGGTCTGGGCGCCCAGCGGGATGGTCTGCCGGGCCCGGTCGAGCATCGCCTCGGATGCCGCATAGCGTTCTGACACTTTGGTCCTCACGATCTGGCCAAGTCTTGTCGGGCGGCGGCGTCCTGAGCGAGCGAGCGCTCCAGGCCCTCGTTCCGCCGGTGGACGCGGTTGAGCGCGGCGATCTCCGGATGCGCCGCCAGGAACTGCAGGATGTCCCCGGTGCCGAAGGCCGGGTTCTTCGGGTACAGCGCGGCGTAGACCGCTCGCACCAGGGCCAGGTCCTCCGGCGTGTCGACGGTCCAGCGCTGGTCCGACAGGTCGGTCTCGCCGACCAGGCTGCCCAGGCGGAACCGCTCCGGCCGGGTGTAGATGAAGCGGGTGACGTGCTCGCGCTCGGACGGCAGCGCCGCCTCGCGCCACGCCGCCTCCAGCACCTCGGCGCGCATCGCCTCGGCGTCCAGCCCGTCGGGCCAGCGCGGCGTCAGCGTGTTGCAGGAATAGTCGTAGCCGCCGGCGACATGCATCGCGACCAGGGCGTCGATGAGATCCGGGTCGGCCAGCGGGCAGTCGGCGGTCAGCCGCACGATCTGCTCCGCGCCGCTGCCCGAAGCGGCGGCATGGAAGCGGTCCAGCACGTCGTCCAGGCTGCCGCGGAAGCAGTCGACGCCGATCCGGGCGCAGAGGTCCACCAGGGCGTCGTCGGCGGCCTCGGTGCTGGTCGCGACCAGCAGCGTGTCGAGCCTCCGGCAGCGCCGCAGCCGCTCGACCTGGCGCGCCAGCATCGGCTCGCCCAGCAGATCTGCCATCACCTTGCCGGGCAGCCGCGACGAGGACATCCGCGCCTGCAGGATCGCCAGCACCGTCATGTCCGCTCCCAATAGCTCTTGCCGTCCAGGATGAGGCGCCCTCCGGCCGCGGTCCAGCCGGCACGGGCGAAGGGGCCCGCCTCAGCGGCGGTCAGGCGGCGCAACCCCAGCTGCTCGAAGGCCAGCCGGGCGGTCAGCGCCACCGCCTCGTCCTGCCAAGCGGCGGGCATTCCCCCCGCGTTCTCCAAGGCGACCGCCGCCTCGCCGGCGGCGCGGTCGACTGGGCCGAGCCGGATGGTGCCGAGGGCGTCGCCGCCCTCCTTCGGCAGCACCGCAAGCACCGCCGTCTCGCCGGACGCCGTCGGCCGCAGCGCCACGGCGGCGCCGGTCAGGATCGCGGCCGGGCGGTCGCCGGACGGCCACAGCGCCGGGTTCAGCACCAGGTCGTCGACCGACTGCACCGGCGCGGCCGGCGGCGGCGCGGCGGCGACGGCCCGCAGGATGCCGGCCAGCTCCTCCGGCCGGGTCACGCCGACCAGGGCGGTGCCGATCTCCGGCCGGCCGATCACGGCGCCCAGCGCCGCGGCCAGCGGCTCGGTCCCCGCCGCGGCGACGGCGCCGCGCCAGCGCCCGACCAGGGCCTCGGCCTCGGGCGACACCCGGGCGGCATGGGCGGGCGGGGCCAGCAGCAGCCCCTGCAGAAAGACCGACCGGGCGTGCAGCTCGATCCCCCGCTCGGCCATCGCCGCGAGGAGCGGCGGGCCGATGCGGCCATCCACGGCATTCCAGGGCAGCTGCACGATGTCCAGCGGATAGCGCGCCAGCACGGCGGCGAGCTGCCCGGCGCTGTAGACCGAGGCGCCGATGCGCTCGACCTCGCCGGCCCGCTTCAGATCCTCCATCGCCGCCCACAGCCCCGGGCCGCCGGGCCGCAGCAGGTCGTTGGCGTTGTGGGTCAGAAGGCCGGCCAGCCGGTCGCGGCGCAGCTTCGTCCGCGACGCCGCGAAGGCGTCGTGCACCGCACGGCCGATGTCGTCGGCATGGCGCAGCCCGGCCAGATGCGGCGTCTTGGTGACGATGCGGAAGCGGTGCGCCGCCGGCAGCACCTCGCCCAGCACCTGCTCGGCGGTGCCGTAGGCCGGGGCGGTGTCCAGCACGCCGATGCCGGACGCGGCCGCCGTCTCCAGGATCGCCGCCACCTCCCCGGGCGGGCAGAGGCCGCGGTCGTTGGCGATGCCGTAGTCGAGCCCGAACTGGGCGGTGCCGAGGCCAAGCGCCGCGGCGCCGCGCCAGGGCGGCGAGGAGACGGGGACAGGCGTCGCGGCGATCAAGATTCGCGCGGCCCCAGCGTCCGTCGCTCGAAGGCCTCGATCTCCGCCTTGTGGCGCGGCAGCTCGCGCTCCTGGAAATCGCGCAGCCTGGCGGCGAACCCCTGCTCGGGCAGCGCTGCGATCAGCCGCAGCATGGCCTCGTTCCCGGGCCAGCAGGTGCCGCCGCGCCGGGCCGCCAGCGCGGCATAGTCCTCATAGAGGCAGGAGATCATCACGGCGTTGCCGACCGTCTCCCGCCCCTTGGCGAAGCCGCGCCGCAGCATGCCGTCGGTGAAGAAGCCCAGCAGCTCCAGCCGCCGGTTGTAGCGCTCCAGCGCCGGCCAGGCCTGGCCGGCCCAGATCCGCTCCAGCCCCATCCGGCGGAAGCCGTGATCGGTGACCCGGGCCCAGGCTTCGAGCTGGATCTGCAGCCCTTCGGGCGGCCGCCGGCCGACGACGATCGAGATCTGGGCCGAGCGGGCGACCCAGTCGATCGTCGACAGCGAGACGGTGCCGTACAGCGGGCCGCCGCCCTTGCCGCAGATCATGACGGCGAAGCGGTCGCGCCGGCGCAGCGATGCCAGGAACTCGTGCTGATCCTCGGCATGGTGCGGGAAGACGCCCTGGTTCAGCCAGCGCGTCGTCTTCTCGTCGTTGAACCAGTCGGCCCAGCCCTCCTCGATCGCGGCGGCGGAGGGCACGCAGAGATCCAGCGTCTCGCCCTTGATGAAGACGGAATGGCGCGGCGTCTCATCCGGCATCCGGACGCATCCTCCTGCTGCCCTGCGGTCGCGCGTGCAACCCGGCCCGGCGCCTTCCGGAAACTTCTTCGCCCTGGCGCGGCACAATGTGCAAATCGGCGATCCGCAATCGGTGGTCGAAAACGCCCTAGCAGCGGACAACCGGCTGGTCCTGTCAAGGGGAACCGGATGGCGGCCGGTCCTATCCCGCTATGGACTCTCCGGCAGCAAAAAGGCGCATCCCGAGGGATGCGCCTTCCGCGTCTTGAGCGATGGATCCGGCGGCCGTCTCAGGCCTTCTTCAGCTCGGCCTCGAGCTCCGGGATCACCTTGAACAGGTCGCCGACCAGGCCGTAATCGGCGACCTGGAAGATCGGCGCCTCCTCGTCCTTGTTGATGGCGACGATGACCTTGCTGTCCTTCATGCCGGCCAGGTGCTGGATCGCGCCGGAGATGCCGACGGCGATGTACAGGTCCGGCGCCACCACCTTGCCGGTCTGACCGACCTGGTAGTCGTTCGGCACGTAGCCGGCGTCGACCGCGGCGCGGCTGGCGCCGATGGCGGCGCCGAGATGGTCGGCGATGCCCTCGAGGATCTTGAAGTTCTCGGAGGAGCCGAGGGCGCGGCCGCCGGAGATCACGATCCGGGCCGAGGTCAGCTCCGGCCGCTCGGACTTGCTCAGCTCCTGGCCGACGAAGCTCGACAGCCCGGCGTCCGGCTTGGCCTCGACCGCCTCGATCGCGGCCGAGCCGCCCTCGGCGGCGGCCGCCTCGAAGGCGGTGCCGCGCACCGTGATCACCTTGATCGGGTCGGCCGACTGCACCGTGGCGATGGCGTTGCCGGCATAGATCGGCCGCTCGAAGGTGTCCGGGCCGTCGACCGCGGTGATCTCGGAGATCTGCTGCACGTCGAGCAGCGCCGCGACGCGCGGCAGCAGGTTCTTGCCGGCGCTGGTCGCGGTGGCCAGCACATGGCTGTATCCCTTGGCCAGGTCGGCGACGAGCGGCGCCACGGTTTCGGCCAGCTGATGCTCCAGCGCCGGGGCCTCGGCCAGCAGCACCTTGGCGACGCCGGCCACCTTGGCTGCGGCCTCGGCCGCCGGACGGGCGCCGGACCCTGCGACCAGGACATGGATGTCGCCGCCGATCTTCTGCGCCGCGGTGACGGCGTGCAGCGTGGCGGGCTTCAGGGTGGCGTTGTCGTGGTCGGCAACGATCAGGATCGACATGGCTTGGTCCCCCGCCCTCAGATCACGCGCGCTTCGGTCTTCAGCTTGGCCACCAGCTCCTGCACGCTGGCGACCTTGACGCCGCCCTTGCGCTTCGGCGGCTCGGCCACCTTCAGCGTCTTCAGCCGCGGCGCCGGGTCGACGCCAAGATCGGCCGGGGTCACGGTGTCGAGCTGCTTCTTCTTCGCCTTCATGATGTTCGGCAGCGAGGCGTAGCGCGGCTCGTTCAGGCGCAGGTCGGTGGTGACGATCGCCGGCAGCTTGACCCGGATGGTCTCGAGGCCGCCGTCGACCTCGCGGGTCACCAGCGCGGCGCCGTCCTCGATCACCAGCTTCGAGGCGAAGGTCGCCTGGCCCCAGCCCAGCAGGGCCGCCAGTGCCTGGCCGGTCTGGTTGGCGTCGTCGTCGATCGCCTGCTTGCCCAGGATCACCAACTGCGGCTGCTCCTTCTCGACCAGGGCCTTCAGGATCTTGGCCACGGCCAGCGGCTGCAGCTCGACATCGGTCTGCACCAGGAGGCCGCGGTCGGCGCCCATCGCCAGGGCGGTGCGGATCGTCTCCTGCGCCTGGGCCGGGCCGATCGACACGGCCACCACCTCGGTCGCCTTGCCCGCCTCCTTGATGCGGATCGCCTCCTCGACCGAGATCTCGTCGAAGGGGTTCATCGACATCTTGACGTTCGCCAGGTCGACGCCGGACCCGTCGGCCTTGACCCGGACCTTGACGTTGAAGTCGATCACCCGTTTGACCGGGACCAGGATCTTCATCGGCTCGCACTCCATGGGACGGCGCTTTTCGCGCTGCAGTATGACGCTTTTAGTGCCCAAGGGCGGGATCGGCAACCGGCCTGGGGCGGATAGCGAACAGAGGCCCGGATTCCAGGCTCCGGGTCCATCCGATCCGCGACGGTTTGTGCTCCGCCGCCGACGGCGGGCCGGGTTCCGCCGTCAGGGCGCGGGCTGGCCGGGGTCGAAGGTCGGCCCGCCCATGCAGGGCGCCACGATGTCGGAGCACTGGGCGGTGCGGAAATAGCCGCCCGAGGTGCGGTAGCGGACCTCGGCGACCCGGCCGTCGACCAGGGTGAAGGTCGCCTCGCAATAGTTCGGGTCCAGCGCGCTGGTGCCGATCTTCTGGCCGACGCCGGCATTGACCGGGCTGATGCCCATGTCGGTCCCGGCCGAGCCGCCGAAGCCGCCGAGGCCGGCGGCCTGGTCCGCGGCCATTCCCGCGCTCTGATAGGTCAGGTACCGGGTGTTGCCGGTGCTGCGGCTGCGGGCGGGCGTGCCGGCGCAGGACAGGAGCCGCGCCTCGCTCAGCCCGACCAGCTCGTTCTGGGCCGTCAGCGCCTGCTGCTGCCGGGCCTCGCGCTCGGAGCAGCCGTTGAGGACGAGGAAGGCGATCCCGGCCAGGGCGGCGTGGCGAAGGGTCATGGGGCGACTCCGAGAACGAAAGGCAGGATCGGGCCACGATAGCACGCCGGGCAGGATCGCAACCCGGTTCGTGTCCCGTCAGAGCTGCTTGGACAGCCGCTGGGCCATGTCCTGCGGCGACAGCTGCGGCGGCAGGATGTCCAGCACCTGCCAGTCCGGCCCCATCAGATAGACGAAGGCTGAATGGTCCATGGAATAGGCGCCGTCCTGCTGCGGCGCCTTCTGGTAGTAGACGCGGAAGGCCTTGGCCGCCTTGGCGATCTGCTCCGCCGTGCCGGTCAGCCCGACCATGCGGGGATGGAAGGCCTCGGCGTACCGGCCGACCACCTCGGGCGTGTCGCGCTCCGGATCCACGGTGATGAACACCGGCACCACCCCGTCGGCCTTCGGGCCCAGCGTGTCCAGCGCCGCCGCCATGGTCGACAGCTCGGTCGGGCAGACGTCCGGGCAGTTGGTGAAGCCGAAGAAGATCAGCGCGTCCTTGCCGGCGAAGTCCTTCTCGGTCACCGGCTTGCCGGCCTGGTCGACCAGCGCGATCGGGCCGCCGACCGAGCCGAAGCCCTGGCCGACGCCGCCGCGGCTGCCGGGCGGCCCCAGCCAGAAGGCCACGGCCGCCGCGATGGCGATCGCCGGCACCGCCAGCGCCAGGATCCGCAGGACCCGCTTCGTCCACATCTCGACCGGCCTTCCTCCGTGAGTCATGCTCCGTCGTCATAGGCCCTGCGCCCTCCCGACGGAAGCGTGCGCGGCGTCGCAGAATGGACGGACGATATCATGGCGGACAGGGCGCAGCCCGGCGCGGCCGGCGGCGATGCGGATGCGGAAAGCGGCTCGGTCGGCGACGACAACCGCGGCCGGGCCCTGGTGGCGCTGGAGGTGATGCGCCGGCGCGGCCTGATCGACCCGGCTACTTACGAGGTGCGGCGAAAGGAGATCGAGGGAGAGTAGGAGTCACGGACGCGGGTTCGGCTCTGTGACCAATTCCCCCTGTTGTCATTGCCGGGCTTGACCCGGCAATCCAGAAGATGTCGACGCTCTCTGGATGCCCGGGTCAAGCCCGGGCATGACAATGTGGGGTACGAAATCCACCCGCGCGAACCCGACCTACGCCATCAGGACCGCCAGCAGCACCGGCAGGGTCAGCAGGCTGATGATGGTGCCGACCACCACGGCGCCGGCCACCTCCTCCACCGGGCCGCCGTAGCGGGCGGCGAACAGGTAGTTGAACACCGCCGGCGGCATCGCCGACTGCAGGATCAGCACCGCCGCGGTCGGGTGCGGAATGGCGAACAGCCAGACCACGCCGTATCCGGCGGCGAGGCCGAGCACGAGGCGCAGCCCCGCCAGCCACAGCGCGTGGCCGAGATTGGCGATGCGCAGGCTGGCCAGCGACACGCCGAGCGCGATCAGCATCAGCGGCAGGGTGACGCCGCCCAGGAGCTCGGTGGCGTTGGCCAGCCAGCGCGGCGTCTCGATGCCGCCGGCGGCGAAGGCGATCGCCAGCAGGATGGCGTAGATCGTCGGCGTCTTCACGATCTCGGTCCACCGGCTGTGGCCGGAAGCGCAGGAGACGCCGACGGTGAACTGCAGCAGCGTCATGGCGGCGGAGAATGGCAGGGCCAGCGCCAGCCCTTCATCGCCGAAGGCGAAGTACGAGATCGGCAGGCCGAGATTGCCGGCATTGGGCAGCATCACCGTCGGCAGCAGCGGCCGCACCTTGCGGCCCGACAGGTGCAGCGCCAGCCCGCCGACCAGGCCGCAGGCGAAGACCGACAGCATGGCGAGGCCGGCCTGGCCGACGATCTCCCCGGCCGGGACGTGGAACTTCGTCAGGGTCGAGAACACCAGGCAGGGCGAGCCGACATAGGTCACCAGCCGGGTGACGAAGCCGAGGTCGAAGGGGTGGCGCGACCGGGCCCAGACGTAGCCGACGGCAGCGGAGGCGATCACCGGCGCCAGCACCGGGATCAGAGCGGCGACGAGTTCCATCATCGCGCGATCGCCACCGGGCCGCCGGTCGCCTCCAGGCAGCGGCGCACGGCCAGGGCCACGACCGCGCCCAGCCAAGCGCCGGCGACGATGTCGGCCGGGTAGTGCGAGGTGACCACGACCCGGCTCAGCGCCACCAGCCCGCCCAGCAGGCCGAAGGCCCAGCCCCAGCGCGGGAACAGGATCCACAGCGCGGTCATGGCCGTCGCCATGGTCTGGGCGTGGCCGGACGGGAAGCTGTTCGAGAACAGGTCCCAGCCGAAGGGATGCGGCGCGAAGGCGTCCTGCCGGAACAGGTGGCGCGGCCGCGGCCGGCCGATCACGGCCTTCAGCAGCCAGTTGGTCAGCGTCGTCGTCACCAGCGCTGCCAGCATGAAGCCGAAGCCGCGGGCCCGTTTCAGGCGCTGCGCCCGGACATCGCCATGGGCGGCCAGGAAGGCGGCGAAGCGGAAGCCCAGCCAGCCGAGGATCGCCAGCGCGTACCACCAGACGCCGAGGCCGAGATCGGTGAACAGCTTGACCGCGGCGATGACGCCCGAGCCGCGATGCGCCTCGAACCACAGCGCCGCAGGGCGGTCGGCAAAGGCTACCAGCAGCGCGCACAGCACGCCGACGGCAAGGCCGCTGGCCAGCACCGGCCGGCAGGCGAGGACGCGTCTCGACGCCGAAATGATTTCCGATGGACCCACTGCCCCTCCGATAGGTCCGTCGTTTACGACGGAACGGCGCGATCTTGAAGCGGCGTTCCGGTCATCCGAGGGTCCCGGATCTGCAATGACTGACCGCTGAAGTCATTCAGCAGCATTCATCGACGTCTTTTTGGATGAAGGCCGTTGTCGCGGCGTGACGCGGGTGACGGTCCCCCGCGACCAGCTGTCCCTTGCCCTATCCCCTCCGGGAGGATAGGGTCTGCCCATGAGCCATGCCAACAATCCCGAGATCCTGGGCCGGCTGAAGCGGGCCCAGGGGCATCTCGCCGCCACGCTGCGCATGGTCGAGGCCGGCGAGGACGGTCTCGCCATCGCCCAGCAGCTCCAGGCCGTGGTCAAGGCGGTGGAGAAGGCGAAGACCATGCTGATCCTCGACCATGTCGACCATTGCATCGCGCATCTCTCCAACGGCGCGGCCGAGGGCCGGGAGGCCCGGCTGGCCTCGCTGCGCGAGATCACCAAGTATCTCTAGAGGCCAACGAGACCATCATGTGCTGTCGCGTCGCCGTCGAACGGGTCTATCGCGAGCTCTGCGCCCGGGCCGAACCGCCGGAATGGGCCTTCGAGGCCGCGCTGACCCTGTACCGCCACAACCATCCGGATGTGCCGGTCGCGGTCGCCACGCGGGACGTCCGCGACTGGACCGGCCATCCGGCCCAGCTCCTTCTCCACTGAACCCTGGAGGCGGCGATGCACAGCCATTCCCTCGACGACTGGCGGCACGACCACCTTTTTCTTGGCGCCGACCACGCCCGCAACGAGCGCCGCACCCGCTGGGTGGTGGCGCTGACCGCGGCGATGATGGTGGCCGAGATCCTCGGCGGCCTCGCCTTCGGCTCGATGGCGCTCCTGGCCGACGGGCTGCACATGGCCACCCATGCCGGGGCGCTCGGCGTCGCCGCGCTGGCCTATCGCTATGCCCGCCGCCATGCCCGCGACCCGCGCTTCGCCTTCGGCACCGGCAAGCTGGGCGACCTCGCCGGCTTCGCCAGCGCCCTGGTGCTGGCGGTGGTGTCGGTCGGCATCGGCTGGGAATCGGTGCTGCGCCTGCTGAACCCGGTCGCCATCGCCTATGACGAGGCGATCGTCATCGCCGCGGTCGGCCTCGCCGTCAACATCGCCAGCGCCTGGCTGCTGCACGACGACGACCACCATCATCACGATCACGGTCACCACCATGATCACGATCACCACCACGCCCACGGGCATCACGACCGCGACCACAATCTGCGGGCGGCCTATTTCCATGTGCTGGCCGATGCCGTGACCTCGGTCGGCGCCATCCTCGGCCTGCTCGCCGGCCGCATCTACGGCTGGGCCTGGATGGACGCGCTGATGGGCATCGTCGGCGGCGTCATGATCGCGCGCTGGTCCTGGGGCCTGCTGCGCGATTCCGGCGCGGTGCTGCTCGACACCGTGCCCGATCCGGGCCTGGCCGAGTCGATCCGTGATCGGCTCGAGACCGGGGGCGACCGCATCGCCGACCTGCATCTCTGGCGCGTCGGCCCCGGCCACGCGGCCGCGATCGTCGCTCTGGTCAGCGATCGGCCGCTGCCGCCGGCGCAGTACAAGGCCCGGCTCGGCGGGCTGGCCGGCCTGTCGCATGTCACCGTCGAAGTGAACCGCTGCGAGCACCACGCGGCGGCGTCGTGATCTATCCCCACGCCGCTTCCGCAGCCCGCAGGAAGTTGCCGCCGAGGATGCCCAGCACATCGGCCTCGCCGTAGCCGCGGCGCAGCAGGATCTCCGCCACCTCCGGCAGCTGCTCGGGCTGCACCAGGGCGATGGCGCTGTGGGCGCTGCCGTAGCCGGCCTCGGGCGGCCACCAATAGTCGCGGTCGCGGCCGGGCGGCGCGTCGTCGACGTCCGGCGCGAACAGGAAGTCGAGACCGATGCCGGCATGGGCGGCGCCGACCAGCTGGGCGATATGGTCGATGTGCCGGGCCACGGTCTCGCTCCTCGCATCGCCCAGGAACAGGCTGATGCCGTTGATGCCGACCACCCCGCCGGTGGCGGCGCAGGCGCGGATCTGCTCGTCGGTGATGTTGCGCGGATGGTCGATCAGGGCGCGCGGATTGGCGTGGCTGAACACCACCGGCCGGGTCGAGGCCGCCATGATGTCCAGGCTGCTGCAGTGCCCGGTGTGCGAGCAGTCGAGCAGCATGCCGATGCGGTTGATCTCTGCCACCAGGTCGCGGCCGAACGCGGGCAGGGGGATGTCCCGGTCATGGCAGCCGCCCGCCGCCAGGTTGTTGCGATTATAGGCGAAGTGGATCTGGCGGACCCCGAGATCGTGGTATAGGCCGACCATCGCCAGGTCGCCCATCAGCGGCAGCGCTCCCTCCAGGTCGAAGCTGACGGCCAGGCGCCCGGCGGCCTTGGCGGCGCGGATCTCGGCGACGCCGCCGGCCAGCACGTAGTCCTCCGGATGGCGGCGGATCCAGTCGCGGAAACGGGCGGTGGTGCGGATCACCGTCTCCAGCGGCGTCATGTCCATGCCGATGTTGATCGAGACGTAGTCGATCCCGGCCGCCTTGTGCCGGGCCAGCAGCGACACGTCCGCGTCAGGGACCAGCGGCAGGCAGCTATGCGCGTCCCAGACCAGGGCGCGGTCGTACAGGGTGGGCATGGCGGGTCTCCGGTCGGGCCAGATGCTCCAGCCCAGCCCGCTCCGCCGCCGCGGGCAAGCCCTCCTGCGGCGGATTGCCGTGGCGCCTTCCGGCGGCTATGCAGCCCTCCTGCGCCGTGCCGCCCCCGGCCGGTTGCGGCCGGCCCGAGATGATACGGCCCGCCGCAATGAGGAGATGATGGTACGCCGCCTGCCGATCGTCGCCGCCGCTGCGGCCCTGGCGCTGACCGCGCCGCTCGCCCTGGTGCGGGCCGAGGTCGCGGCCGGCCAGGAGGCCGGCGCCGCCGCCCTGTCCGACCGGCTGGCGCTGACCGCGCTGGTGCAGTCGCTGCGCGCCGGGCTCGGCGCCACCGACAGCGCCACCCTGTTCCTGGAGGAGTGGTGCGGCCGCTACGGGCTGGCCGCCGCGGCCAAGATCGTGGCGAAACGCGTGCCCGGCGACGTGCCGCTGACCGCCCAGCAGCGCCGGGAGCTGGAGATCCCCGCCCCCGCCGAGCCGGTGGTCTATCGCCGGGTCCGGCTGGTCTGCGGCGACCAGGTGCTGTCCGAAGCCGACAACTGGTACCTGCCGAACCGGCTGACGCCGGAGATCAACACGGTGCTGACCGGGACCGACACGCCCTTCGGCCGCGCCATCCGGCCGCTCGGGCCGTCGCGCCGCACCCTGTCCTCCACCGTGCTGTGGCAGGCCCTGCCGGAGGGGTGGGAGCGGATGCCGGCGGACCGGCTGGCCGCCTGGGCCGCCGGGGCGCCGGCCCCGACCTATGATCCGGCGGCCTCGCTGTTCGAGAACCGCGCCCTGGTGCTGCGCCAGGACGGCAAGCCGATCTCCGAGGTGCGCGAGACCTACAAGATGCCGCTGATCGCCTTCCGCTTCCGCTGAAACGCAGAAGCCCGGCCACAGGGGCCGGGCTTCTTCTCGATCTGGATCAGTTCCAGTGACCTCGAATTGTCATGCCCAGGCTTGACCCGGGCATCCAGAGACTGTCGAGACCTTCTCTTATTGGGCGTCGGCCGCGACCTGCAGCTTGACGATCGTGTCCGGGTTGGCCGGCGGCTCGCCGCGCTTGATCTTGTCGACGAACTCCATGCCCTCGACCACCTGGCCCCACACCGTGTACTGGCCGTTCAGGAAGTCGCCATTGGCGAACATGATGAAGAACTGGCTGTCGGCGCTGTTCGGGCTCTGCGCCCGGGCCATGCCGACGGTGCCGCGCTTGAACGGCTCCTGGCTGAACTCGGCGTCGATCTTCTGGCCGGAGCCGCCCATGCCGGTGCCGGTCGGGTCGCCGGTCTGGGCCATGAAGCCCTCGATCACGCGGTGGAACTTGATGCCGTTATAGAAGCCCTGCCGCACGAGCTCCTTGATTCGGGCGACATGCTTCGGCGCCAGGTCGGGGCGCAGCTCGATCACCACCCGGCCGTAGGTCAGGTCGAGATAGAGCGTGTTTTCGAGGTCGCGGGCCGAAGCCCCTTGGGTGATGGCCATGGCGAGGAGAAGACTCCCGAGAAGTTGGAAGAAACGCGTCATGCGCTGGGCGCTCCGGACGGGTCGCGAGAAGTGGCGAGAAACAAGCACGGGTCGCGCCCGGGCACAACCCGGTGCGGCATGCGGCCCTCCTCAGGGTGCGGGCGGCAGCGGCAGGCGGCGGCTGTCCTTGATGGTGTCGAGCACGATGCGCGAGCGGATGGCGGAGACGCCGTCGATCCGCATCAGGCTGTCCATGATGAAGCGCGACAGGTCCTTCAGGTCGGGGGCAACCACGCGCAGCTCGTAATCGGCGTCGCCGGTCACGGCGCAGCATTCGACGATCTCGGGATGGCGCTGCACCGCCTCGCGGAAGGCCTCGGCGGTGAAGGCGCCGTGCTTCTCCAGCGTGATCGAGATGTAGGCGGCCACCGACAGGCCGATGCGGTCGGGGTCCAGCAACGCCGCATAGCCGCGGATCACCCCGGCCTCCTCCAGCCGCTGCAGCCGCCGGGCGCATTGCGACGGCGACAGCAGGACGCGTTCGGCCAGGGCGATGTTGCTCATCCGTGCGTCGTCCTGCAGGGCGGCCAGGATCCGCCAGTCGAAGCCATCCAGCGCGTCCGTCGCCATGTCCGGGCATCCTCGCCGTGGTCGCTGCGCGAATCGCGCATGCCGCGGCCGGACGATACGCCGGAACCGCCGCCTTCGTCAGCCGGCGGGTGGGCTGTCGTTGTTCCCCTTGGGTTCTCCTCCCGGCATGCCCACATCTTGGCAAACGGGGCGCACCGGCTGGCGCCGCCTCTTCCGCTCCCAAGGTCCTGCCATGCCCGGCTACGAAACCCGCTTCCTCCTCGACGCCCCGGCGCCGGGGCCCGAGGCTTCGACCCTGTCCGCCGCCCCTGCAGGGGCCGACGCGCTCGACGCCTATTCCCGCACCGTGATCGACGCCGTGCGCGCCGCCGCGCCCTCGGTCGTGCATCTCCGCGTCTCCGGCAAGGGGCCGGACGGCGCGCCGGTGCCGCAGGGCAGCGGGTCGGGCGTGATCTTCACCCCGGACGGCTTCGTCCTGACCAACAGCCATGTGGTGCACGGCGCGGTGTCGATCACCGCCACGCTCAGCGACGGCCGCAGCGTCGTGGCCTGGCCGGTCGGCGAGGACCCGGACACCGATCTCGCGGTCCTGCGCCTGCACGACAGCGTGCCCGGCTGGGCGCCGCTCGGCTCCTCCGCCGCGCTGCAGGTCGGCCAGCTGGTGGTCGCGATCGGCAACCCGCTCGGCTTCGAGGCGACGGTGACGGCCGGCGTGGTCAGCGCCCTCGGCCGGTCGCTGCGCGGCCGGTCCGGCCGCCTGATCGACGGCGTGTTGCAGACCGACGCTGCGCTGAACCCCGGCAACAGCGGCGGTCCGCTGGTCGACGCGCTGGGCCGGGTGGTCGGCATCAACACCGCGATGATCGCCGGCGCCCAGGGGCTGTGCTTCGCCATCGGCAGCGACACCGCCCTGCTGGTGGCGTCGGAGATCATCCGCCACGGCCGGGTGCGGCGCGCCTCGCTCGGCATCGCCGCGCAGACGGTGCGGCTGCCGCGGCCGATGCAGCTGGCGCTCGGCCTGCCGGCCGCCGGCGGCGTGCGGGTGGCGGAGCTGCTGCAAGGCGGCGCCGGTGCCGCGGCGCTGCGCGTCGGCGACGTGATCCTGGCGATCGACGGCCATCCGGTCGACGGCGTCGACGCGCTGCACCGGCTGCTCGGGTCCGAGCGGGTCGGCGTGGCTACCGTCCTGCGCCTGCTGCGCGACGGCCGGGTGCGGGAGGTGTCGGTGACGCCGCGCGAGCGGGCGGGCTGAGTCTACTGGCGGCGGCTATTCGAACTTGGTCGCCATGCTGGCGCCGTAGCCGATGATGCCGCCGCCGGTCAGCGCCACCGCCGGGATGTCGTGGGCCTCGATGTTCCCGAAATCCTTCTCCCGGGTGTAGAAGCCGCCGAGCGCATACTGCGCGTCGTAGAACGCGCCCAGCCGCTTGGCGTAAGCCAGCTGCTCCGGCCCGTCGGTCGGCTGCTTCGTCTGGGCCTGGATGTAGCTCTGCAGCGCGACATTGACCTCGCGCTGCGAGGCGATGGCCGTGCCGGGATACAGCTTCACCCGCTCGGCCATGAAGCCGGCGGCCTTGGCCTCGGCCGCGTCGTTCTGCTGGGCCGACACCCGCTTCAGCCCGTCCCAGGCGTCAGCCAGGTCCGGCCAGGCCATCCCGGCCTGGCGGTACAGGCTCTTGGCCTCGCCGGGGTTGCGGGCCTCGGCGGCCCTGGCCTGGGCCAGCAGCGCCTCGCCGCGGCTCCGGTCGAACCCGGCTTCGCCCTGGACGGCGCCGCTTTGCAGCACATCGGGCGGCAGCGCGGGCTGGTGCGGCTCGGCGGCACAGGCGGCGAGGGCGAACAGGGCCAGGGGGGCGAGGAGTCGCGGATGCATGGCCCATCCTTAGCGCAAAGCGGCGCGCGCCGCCACGGACGCGTCGATCAGCCGCCGCGTGGCGGCTTCAGGCCGCAGCCGCGCAGGATCAGGCCGGTGACGTGCCGGCCGGCGACCAGGAACACGTCGTCGTCCATCGCCTCGCGCCCCAGCACGGCCCGGATCTGGGCCTCGAAATCGGCATAGGTCTGGGTCGCGGCCCATAGGGTGAAGACCAGGTGCCGCGGGTCGACCGGCGCCATCCGGCCGGCGGCGATCCAGCCCTCGATCACCCGCGCCTTCTCGTCGATCGTCCGCTTCAGCTTGCCCGACAGGTAGTCGGCGACCTGCGGCGCGCCGTGGATGATCTCGTTGGCGAACACCTTCGACGCCAGCGGCCGGCTGCGCGACCAGCGCATCTTGTCGCGGATGTAGGCGGCCAGCGCCTCCGCCGGGTCGCGCTCCGGCACCAGATGGTCGAAGGCGTCGACCCAGAGGTCGAGGATGCGGGCCAGCACGGCGCGGTACAGCGCCTCCTTGGTGCCGAAATAGTAATGGACATTGGCCTTGGGCAGGCCGGCGCGCTCGGCGATGCCTTGCATGGTGGCGCCGGAGAAGCCGGCCTCGGCGAACACGCCCTCGGCGGCGTCCAGGATCTGCGCCTCGCGGGCCCGGCGCAGGCGGCTGCCCGCGCTCGGCCGCGGCGTGTCCAGGGCGGCGCCGGCGTCCTCCGGCGAATCCAGCATCTCGGCGTCGGTCATGCCGGCATCATCGGCCGGAAGGCCGGCGCCGTCGATAGCTCAGCGTGCCGGTTCCGCAGCCCCCGGCCGGGCCGGCGCGGCCGGTTCGGCCTCGCCCCGGCCGGCCAGGACGATGCCGGCGACGATGAAGACGCTGCCGATCAGGGCGACGGCCTGCGGCGCCTGGCCGAGGATCGGCCAGGCCAGCAGCGTCGCCACCACCGGCTGGCCGTAGCCGGCGATGGCGGAGAAGCCGGCGTCGAGCGTGCGCAGCGCGCGGGCGACCAGGATCTGGGCGGCGAAGGCGATCAGCGCCTGGGCCGCCAGGTTCAGCCAGCCGGAGGGATCCTGCGGCAGGATCCGGTCCTGCAGCAGCGCCACCGGCAGGGCGCCCAGCGTGGCCCCGACCAGGGTCCAGAGGGTGACGGCGGCGGCATCCTGCCGCCGGCACAGCGTCGCCGAAATCAGGAAGCAGACGGCGTAGAACAGGGCGGCCAGCAGCGCCATGCCGTTGCCCAGCAGGTCGCCGCCGGCCGTGCCGCGGGCCCCGGCCAGGACGGCGATGCCGAGGAAGGCGACCAGGCCGCCGCCGACCACCTGGCGGTCCGGGCGGCGGCGCAGCCACAGCGCCGGCAGCAGCGCCACCAGCAGCGGATAGATCATCACCAGCAGCGTCGCCTCGAGCACGCTGGTGCGCACGATCGAGGCGTTCCACAGCACCAGGTCGGCCGCCAGCATCACCCCGGCCAGCAGGGCCAGGCCGATGTCCCCCGCCGGCATGCCGGGCGACCGCCAGGCCGTCACAGCAGCCGGAATGCAGCTCAGCGTCAGGCGCCAGAAGGCGGTGGCCGCCGGGTCGACCGGACTGAGGCGGATCAGGATCGGCCCGATCCCCGACAGGCCGACGCCGGCGTAAAGCTGGCCGAGGGCGTTCCAGCGCATCGTAACCACCTTTTTGACGTTTGCCGGTAACAATATAGGTCTCGCTGAAACCTGTCAAAGTGGCTATGCTGGTTTCATGTCCTCCGAGCAGCCCCCTCCGCCCGAGCTGCCCCTGGTCGGCGGCTTCGCCTGCCTGGACTTCTGCAACACCCTGTCCGGATGGGGCGGGCCGGGGCCGCGGGAGCGGGCCGGCGACCCCGCCGCGCTGGCCGCCTGGTGTGCGCAGGCCTTCGGGCAGACGCCGCGGATCGACCGGGAGGAATGGTCGCGGCTGATCCGGCTGCGCGAGGCCTTGCACGCGGTGTTCGACGCGATCGCGATCCAGGCCGACCCGCCGGCGGACGCGGTCGCCCTGCTGCAGGCCGAAGTGGCGGAGGCCGCATCCCGCCGCCGCCTGACCGGCAGCGCGGCCGGGGGCGCCTGGCGGGACGAGCCGCCCGGCGACGGGACGGCGGGGCGGCACCGCCTGGCCATGGACGCGCTCGACCTGTTGCTCGGGGGCGAGCCGGCACGGCTGAAGCGCTGCGCCGGCCACGATTGCGCCTGGCTGTTCTACGACCGCAGCAAGAACGCCAGCCGCCGCTGGTGCCTGATGAGCGATTGCGGAACCGCGGACAAGGTGCGCCGCTTCCGCCAGCGGCGGCGATCAGGACCCGAAGCCCGGGATCGGTAGAGGCGCGCGACGGCGCCTACTGCATCAGGCGGTCGATCTCGGCCTTGAGCTCGGGATCGTCCGGCATGCGGCCGGCCGAGGCCAGCACCGCGGCGCGCAGGAGCAGGGCCTGGGCCGCCAGCTCGTCGACGCCGTCCTGCGCCTGGGCCATCACCTGCTCGATCTGGTCCAGCCGCTCGGCCATGCGGTCGGCGGTGGTGCCGTCCAGCGGCTTGGCGCCGGCCGCCTCGATCGCCTCCAGCAGGTCGGCGGCGACGATGCGCAGCCCCAGCCAGGCCGTCGCCGCCTCCAGCGACTGCCGCGACCGCCGGCTTTCGCCGCTGCCCAGCCGTCCGATCAGCGGCGCCGCCGCGGTCAGACTGCGGCGGGCCTCGTCGCGCGCGTCGAGGGCCTGGGCCGCCTGCACCAGCAGCAGGTCGGCGTCCAGCATCTGCGTCGATTCGGCGCCGTGCTCGAGCAGCGCCATGCCGACCAGCTCGTAGCGGCCGGCCTGCACCGCCTGCATCTCGCCATTCGCGGCGTGGCCGCGCATCCGGCCGTAGAACTCGGCGAAGGGGTCCGACGCCGCGGCCGCGTCCGGCGCGGGCGGCACGGTCACCACCGGGGGCTGCGGCCACCGGCGCAGCGCTTCGATCAGCTTTGCGGTGACCCGGGCGGAGGGGGCGGCGTTCGGATCGGCCGTCGCCTCGGGCTGGGTCGGCGCGATCGGCGCGGCCGGTGCTGGTTCCGCCGGCGATGGAGGCGGAGTCGTGTCGGTGGCCGGCGGCACGGACGCCGCGGCCGGAGGCGCTTCGGGGGCAGGCGCCGGAGGTGGCGCCGCCGGGTCGGCGGCGGCCGCCGCGGCCCTGCCGGCCCTCGAAGTTGCGGTTCGAGGTCGAGGCGCAGCGCTCGCCCGGCGACAGCTTGTCGGCGTTCATGGCCAGGCACAT